>NC_010524.1:4219602-4564502 GCF_000019785.1 Leptothrix cholodnii SP-6 | reverse complement strand
CCGCGCAGGCTGCGGCGCTTGAAGGCCATGAAATAGAGCGCGAAGTTGATACCCGCCAGCAGCATGAAGACGATCGCGACCGCCTCGATGCGGGGCGAGTCGAAGGCGCCGAAGCTGGCGTCGTAGGCCGCAAAACCGCCCAGGCCCATCGTGCTGCACATGTGCATGAAGGCGTCGGTCCAGCCCATGCCGGCCCAGCGGTAGGCGAGGCAGCAGGCCACCGCGAACACGAAGTAGACGCTCCACAGCCCGCGTGCGGTTTCGGCGATGCGCGGGGTCAGCTTCTCGTCCTTCATCGGACCGGCGGACTCGGCCTTGAAGAGCTGGGCGCCACCCACGCCCAGCAACGGAAGCACGGCCACCGCCAGCACCACGATGCCCATGCCACCGATCAGCACCATCAGGCAGCGCCACACGTTGATCGATACGGGCAGCCGCTCCAGGCCTGTCAGCACGGTGGCGCCGGTGGTGGTGAGGCCCGACACCGCCTCGAAATAGGCGTCGGTGGGGCTCAGGCCGTCGATCGCCAGCCACAGCGGCAAGGCGCCGAAGGCCGGCAGCACCGTCCAGACCAGCGCGACCAGCACGAAGCCGTCGCGCGGTTGCAGTTCGCGCTGATAACGGTGGCCGAGCAGTCGCAGCACGATGCCGCAGGCCAGCGTGCTGGCGATCGCGCGCAGGTGGTCGAACTGGGCACCGTCGTCCTGCACCCAGGAAAACGCCAGCGGCACCAGCATCGTCAGGCAGAACACCACCAGCACCACGCCGAGCACCGGCAGCACGCCAAGCAGCTTGCGCATCGAAACTCTCCGGGAGGGGGTCAGAACATGAAGGTCGCACTGACCTGGAAGAGCTTCTCGATCTCGCGCACCATGCGCTTGCGCGGCAGGAAGACGATGACGTGGTCGTTCTGCTCGATCACGGTGTCGTGGTGCGGAATGATCACCTCGCGCTCGTTGTCCGCGCCGGGCTCGCCGCGCACCAGCGCGCCGATCTCGGCGCCCTTGGGCAGCCGGATCTCGTCGATGCGCCGGCCCACCACCTTCGAGGTCTTGCGGTCGCCGCGGGCCACCGCCTCCAGCGCCTCGGCCGCGCCGCGGCGCAGGCTGTAGACCGCCTCGATGTCGCCGCGGCGCACGTGCGCAAGCAGTTCGCCGATCACGGTCTGCGCCGGCGACAGCGCGATGTCGATCTGCGTGCCCTGCACCAGATCGGCATAGGCACGCCGGTTGATCAGCGCCAGCACCCGCTTGGCGCCCATGCGCTTGGCCAGCAGGCAGCCCATGATGTTGTCCTCGTCGTCGCTGGTGAGCGAGACGAACAGGTCGGTCTCGTCGATCTGCTCGCGTTCGAGCAGGTCCTCGTCGGTCGAGTCGCCGTGCAGCACCAGCACGGTGTCGGCGACCTGGGTGGTGAGGTACTCGCAGCGCGCGGCGGCGCTCTCGACCAGCTTGATGCGGCAGTCGTCGGCGATCTCGCGTGCCAGCCGCAGCCCGACCCGGCCGCCGCCGGCGATCATGACGCGGCGCACCGGCTCGTCGCGCCGGCGCAGCGCGTCGAGCACGCGGCGGATGTCGCGGGTGGCGGCGAGCACGAAGACCTCGTCGCCCGGCTCGATGCGGGTGCGGCCGTCGCACACCACGCGCTCGTCGGCGTGGTCTTCGGTCTGCCGGTAGATCGCCACGAAGCGCATCGCCACGCCCGGCACCAGCTGCGGCAGCTCCGAGATGATGTGGCGCACCATCGGCCCGCCGCTGACCGCACGCACCGCGATCAGGCTGGCCGCGCCGTCGGCAAACTCGAGCACCTGCAGCGCCTCGGGGTATTCGATCAGCTTGCGGATGTAGCGGGTGACCGATTCTTCCGGGCAGATCACCTCGTTGACCGCGAAACCGCCGGTGCCGAGCAGGTCGGTGCCGGCCATGAACTCGGGCGAGCGGATGCGGGCGATGCGGGTCTGGATGCCGAAGCGCTCGTGCGCCACCTTGCAGGCCACCAGGTTGGTCTCGTCGGCCGGGGCGCAGGCGATCAGCATGTCGGCGTCGCGCGCGCCGGCGGTTTCGAGCACCGAGGGCTGGATGCCGTTGCCGGTCACGCCGCGCAGGTCGAGCCGGTCCTGCAGCAGCCGCAGGCGGGCCGGATCGGTGTCGATCACGGTGATGTCGTTGCGCTCGGAGACCAGGCTCTCGGCCACGCTCTCCCCGACGCGGCCGGCCCCCAGGATGATGATGTTCATGCAGTCATGATAGGCAGGCCGGGCCGGTCGATCGCTGCGCCGACGTGATCTTCGGGTGATGCCGTCGCGCCGGCGGGTCGGCCGGTGTCGCCCTGCGATGCCGTTGACGTGGATCAATTCCGTCCTGCGGCCCGGCGCACGGCGGCCCGACGTGAATTCAAATACCCTCCGACCGATGGCACGGTGTCGTGGAGGCGCCGTCTCTTGTCTGTGTAACCAGGAATGCGCCTCGATGGATCTCCCGCAAGGATCTGAGAACCCGGCGACGCTGCGCGCGGCTTCGGCTGGCCCGTCGGCGCGGACGCTGCTTCATTGCGCCCTGGCGGTGCTGCTGTGCCTGGCTGCGCTGTGGCTGCGCCAGGGTCTGGCCGTGACCTTCGGCGATCGGCCGCTGCTGATCCTGTTCATGTTCCCGATCCTCCTCAGCGCGCTGCTGGGCGGGTTCCTGCCGGGGCTGGTGGCGACGGCGTCGGCCGCGGCCTGCACCTACTTCTTCTTCATCCCGCCGGCCCAAAGCCTGGCCAGCGGTGCCGCGTCGGACGTGCTGCAGTGGGGCATGCTGGTGGCCAGCGGCCTGCTGACCAGCGCACTGAGCCACGCCCTGCAGCGCACCCGCCGGCGCGAGGCCGAGCAGCTGCGCCAGCTCGCCGCCACCCGGCAGAGCCTGACCGAATCGGAGCGGCGTTTCCAGGCCGCCTTCGAGCAGGCGGCAGTCGGCATCGCGCTGGTCGGGCCGGACGGCCGCTGGCTGCGGGTCAACCGCAAGCTGTGCGAGATCGTCGGCTACGGCGCCGACGAACTGCTGGCGCGCACCTTCCAGGACATCACGCATCCGGACGACCTGCGAACCGATCTCGACCAGGTGGGGCGGCTGCTGCGCGGCGAGATCTCGACCTACACGCTCGAGAAGCGCTATGTCCGCAAGGATGGCAGCCTGCTCTGGATCCAGCTCACGGTGTCGCTGGTGCGGCGCATCGACGGTGAGCCCGACCATTTCATCTCGGTGGTCGAGAACATCCAGGCGCGCAAGGCCGCCGAAGAAGAGCGCCGGCTGTTCAGCGAGGCGCTGCGGCAGGCCTCGCAGCCGCTGCTGATGGCCGATGCGCAGTTCCACATCAGCTACGTCAACCCGGCGTTTTCGCAGCTGCTCGGCTACGCGCCGAGCGACCTCGCGGGCCGCCACGTGAGCTGCCTGACGCCGCCCGATCCCGCCGCCCTGCAGGCACAGGCCGAAGGCATCGTCGAACTCAAGACGCTCGGCCGGTTTTCGGGCCCGCTCGACCGCCTGGCCTGCGACGGCACGGTGATCCCGCTGGCGGCCAACATCGGGCCGGTGCGCGACGCCCGCGGCGAGGTGGTCGCCTGGGTCGCCAGCTACCTCGACCTGCGGCCGCTGCGCGAGAAGGACAAGCTGCTGCGCATGCTCGCGCTGGCGATCGAGCAGAGCCCGGCGAACGTGGTCGTCACCGATCTGGAATCGAAGATCGAGTACGTCAACGACGCCCTGCTGCACGACAGCGGCTACAGCCGCGCCGAGCTGCTCGGCACCAGTGCCCGTTCGCTGTTGTCGCCGCAGACGACGCCCGAGCTGCTGCAGGGCATCGGCGAGGCCCTGGCACGCGACCGGCGCTGGCGCGGCCAGCTGATCAACCGGCGCAAGGAAGGCAGCGAATACACCACCGCGGCGGTGGTCTCGGCGTTGCAGGACGAGCGCGGCCGCGTCACCCACTTCGTGGCGGTGCAGCAGGACATCACCGATCGCCTGCACGACGCCGCCGAGCTCGAGCGCTACCGCTGCCACCTCGAGGTGCTGGTGGCCGAGCGCACCCGCCAGCTCGAGGAGGTCAATCGCTCGCTGAGCGAGCAGCAGCAGTTCGTGCGCAACGTCGCCGACGCGGTGCCGGCGCTGGTGGGCTATTTCGACCCGCAGCTGTACTGCCGCTTCGCCAACGCGGCCTACCTCGAGTGGTGGGGCCTGCGGCCCGACGAGGTGGTCGGACTGCATGCGCGCGAGCTGATCGGCGACGAGATGTTCCGGCGCAACGAGCCGTCCATGCGGGCGGCGCTGCGGGGCGAGTCGCCGCGCCTCCAGCGCGCCCTGCCGCACACCGACGGCAGCCTGCGCGAGACGCTGATCGCCTACGTGCCCGACCGGCAGGACGGCCAGGTGCGCGGCTTCATCGTGGTGGTGTCCGACATCACCGAGATCAAGGTGGCCGAGCAGCAGATGGCCGCGCTCAACGCCCAGCTGGCGGCGCGCGCGATCGAGGCCGAGGGCGCCACGCGCGCCAAGAGCGCCTTCCTGGCCAACATGAGCCACGAGATCCGCACGCCGATGAACGCGATCATCGGCCTCACCCACCTGATGGCGCGCGACACCCGCGACTCGCTGCAGCGCGAGCGGCTCGGCAAGATCGACAGCGCCGCCAAGCACCTGCTGCAGATCATCAACGACGTGCTCGACCTGTCCAAGATCGACGCCGGCAAGCTGGTGCTCGAGGACACCGAGTTCAACCTCGACGAGGTGCTGTCGCGGGCCTTCGAGCTGGTGGGCGAATCGGCCAACGAAAAAGGCCTCGAGCTGGTGCTCGACACCGACCGCCTGCCCAGCCACCTGCGCGGCGACCCGACGCGGCTGTCGCAGGCGCTGATCAACCTGCTCGCCAATGCCGTCAAGTTCACCCACGCCGGCTGGGTGCGCCTGCGTGGCGAGCTGCTGGCCGAGGACCGCCAGCGCGTGCAGGTGCGCTTCGAGGTGCAGGACACCGGCGAGGGCATCGAGCCCGAGCGCTTCGGGTCGCTGTTCAACGCCTTCGAGCAGGCCGACGCCTCGACCACCCGCCGCCACGGCGGCACCGGCCTGGGCCTGGCGCTGACGCAGCACCTGGTCACGCTGATGGGCGGCGAGATGGGCGTGCGCAGCGAGCCGGGCGTCGGCAGCACCTTCTGGTTCACCGCCTGGCTGGGCCGCGCCGCCGAGGCCGGCGAGCGGGCTTCGGCGGTCCCGCTGCAGGGCCTGCGGGCGCTGCTGGTCGACGACCTGCCCGAGGCGCTGAGCGCCATCGGCGACCGCCTGCAGCATTTCGGCCTGCGGATCGATCCGCTCGACAGCGGCACGGCGGCGCTGCAGCGCGTGCGCAGCGAGATCAGCGCCGGCCGGCCCTACGACGTGTTCCTGATCGACTGGCGCATGGAGCCGCTCGACGGCATCGAGACCATGCGCCAGCTGCGCGAGCTGCTGGGCGCGGGCATGCCGCCGGCCATCCTCGTCACCGCCTTCAACAACACCGCCATGTGGCAGCAGGCGCGCGGCGTGCAGGCCGACGCGGTGCTGGTCAAGCCGATCACGGCCTCGGCGCTGCACGACACGCTGATGCGCGTGCTGCGCAGCCGCAGCGCCACACGCAGCGCCGAGCCCGCGCCGCCCGGCCAGGGCGAGGCCCAGCTGCTGCGCCGCCACGCCGGCCAGCGCGTGCTGCTGGCCGAGGACAACCCGATCAACCAGGAGGTCGCCAACGAGCTGCTGCAGGGTGTCGGGCTGGTGGTGGAGACGGCGGTCGACGGCGCCAGTGCGGTCGAGCTGGCGTGCTCGCGTGCCTACGACCTGATCCTGATGGACATGCAGATGCCGGAGATGGACGGCATCGCCGCCACCCGCGCGATCCGCGCCCGGCTCGGCCGCGCCATCCCGATCGTCGCGATGACCGCCAACGCCTTCAGCGAAGACCGCCAGGCCTGCCTCGACGCCGGCATGAACGACCACGTCGCCAAGCCGGTCGATCCCGGCACGCTCTACGCCACGCTGCTGCGCTGGCTGCCGCTGGTCAGGACACCCGCCGAAGCCGTGGCGTCACCGCCGCCGCCGCGCCTGCCGCTGCAGCAGCGCCTGGACACGGTCGAGGGCTTCGATCTGGCGCTGGGCCTGAACAACGTCGGCCGCCAGTTCTCGACCCTGGTGCGCGTGCTCGGGCTGTTCGTCAAGCGCTACGGCGAGGGCGAGCCGGCCTTGCTCGATGCCTCCGAGCCCGGCGCCGCGGCCCGCTGGGCGGCGGCCTGCCACTCGCTGCGCGGCGCCAGCGGCACGCTCGGTGCCCGCCGGCTGGTGCAGCACCTGGTGCAGTTCGAGCAGGAGCTGCATTCCACCGGCGACGTCGCCGCACTGGCGCCGCGCGCCCGCCAGCTCCACGAGGAGCTGCTGGCGCTGGTGCAGGCGCTGCAGGCGGCGCTGGACTGAACCGGGGGCTGCCGTGAACCTGCCGCTGTCGACCCTGCTGCCCGGCAACCCGGCCTACACGCTGCTGGCGCTGGTGGCCGTGCTGCTGCTCGTGCTGGCCCTGCACGCGCGCTGGCGGCACGGCCGCTGGACCGACGCGGCGCGCACCTGGCTGCTGATCGTGGGGATCTTCGTGGCGGTGATCGTGTGGGGTCGCCTGCACGGGCCTTGATCACGCCGGCCGCGTCGCCCGCATCGTGATGTGACCTTGGTGACTGGCTGTAAGCCCGTCGCCGGTGGGACGCTGGGTCTCGTGCGCCGATGCGCCCGCCAGCGGAGGCCCCGTCATGAAGCTGCTCTGGAAGTTCAACCTGATCTTCGTGCTGGTGTTCGCCGCCGGCCTGGGCGTGAGTGCCTACGTGCTGCGCAACCTGCTGCAGCAGCAGGCCCAGGACGAGGTCATCGACCGCGCCCGCCTGCTGATGGAAAAGGCCATCGCGGTGCGCAGCTACACCTCCACCCACATCCGCCCGCTGCTCGACACGCAGATGAAATACAGCTTCCTGCCCGAGTCGGTGCCGGCCTTTGCCGCCACCGAGGTGATCGCCGCGCTGCACAAGACCTATCCCGACTACAGCTACAAGGAAGCCACGCTCAACCCCACCAACCCGCGGGACCGGGCGGTCGACTGGGAGGTCGACGTGGTCAACCAGTTCCGCAACCGCGCCGAGCTGAAGGAATACATCGGCCAGCGCCAGCCCGACACCGGCCGCGCGCTCTACATCGCCCGGCCGATCCGCATCACCGACGCCGCCTGCCTGCGCTGCCACAGCACGGTCGACGCCGCGCCGCGGCCGATGATCGAGCGCTACGGCCCGGCCAACGGCTTCGGCTGGAACTTCAACGAGGTGGTCGGCGCGCAGATCGTGTCGGTGCCGATGGCGCTGCCGCTGCAGCGCGCCGACGAGGCGTTCAAGGTCTACCTGGCCGCGGTGGCCGGCGTCTTCGTGGTGGTCGGCCTGGTGCTCAACGGCATGCTGTGGCTGCTGGTGGTGCGGCCGATCACGCGGCTGGCGGCGCTGGCCAACCAGGTCAGCCTGGGCGACATGAACGCGCCCGAGTTCGCGCAGAAGGGCCGCGACGAGGTGGCCGAACTGGCCGCGTCGTTCGCCCGCATGCGGCGCAGCATGGTCGAGGCGCTCAAGCTGCTCGACGCCTGACGACGAGGCCGGCCCGCATGGACGCCTACCCCGCGCAGCTGGGCAAGTACCGCATCACCGGCGTGCTCGGGCGCGGCGCGATGGGCGTGGTCTACAAGGCCGAGGACCCGGTGATCCGCCGCCCGGTGGCGATCAAGACCATCCAGCAGCACAGCGCCACCTACGCCGACCCGCAGGCCAAGGCGGCGGCGCGCTTTCGCAACGAGGCGCAGGCGGCCGGGCGGCTGCTGCACCCGGGCATCGTGGCGGTCTACGAATACGGCGAGCAGGACGAGGTGGCCTTCATCGCGATGGAGTACGTCGAGGGCCAGACCCTCGCGCACTTCCTGCAGCAGAAGATCGCGCTGACCGACGCCGACATCCTGAGCGTGATGGTGCAGCTGCTCGAGGCGCTCGAACACGCGCACGAGATGGGCGTCTGGCACCGCGACATCAAGCCCTCGAACCTGATCGTGACGCCGCGCGGGCGGGTCAAGGTCAACGACTTCGGCATCGCCCGCATCGAGAACAGCGACCTCACGCAGATGAACGTGCTGATCGGCACGCCGCACTACATGGCGCCCGAGCAGTACCTCGACGGCCCGATCGATCGCCGCGTCGACCTCTGGGCCGCCGGCGTGCTGCTCTACCAGCTGCTGACCGGGCGCCTGCCGTTCATCGGCGCACCCGATGCGGTGATGTACCAGGTCATGCACCAGACGCCGCTTGCGCCCTCGGCGCTGGCGCCGGCGCGACCGCCCTGGTACGACGCCATCGTGCGCCGCGCGCTGGCCAAGCAGCGCGACGCCCGCTACGCCAGCGCCGCGCTGTTCATGCAGGACCTGCTCGGCGCGGCCACCGCACCGGCGCCGCCGACGATCTCGGAGCAGACCGTCGTGCGGGCGGCGTCCAGCGTGCGGCGCGTCGGCCTGCCGATGCCCGAGGGTTACGGCACCGCCACCGGCAGCCCGAGCAGCGCCTTCGGTGCCGAGGCCCAGCCGCACGGCACGCCGCAGCCGCGTGCGTTGAGTGGCTCATACGCCGAGCCACTCGGCTTTGCGCAGCCACCGCCCGCGTCGGGCACGACCCTCGCGCCACCGGGCTGGGATCCCGCCATGCTCACCCGCATCGAGGCCGAACTGGCGCGCCATGTCGGCCCGGTCGCCCGGGTGCTGGTCACGCGCGCGGCGCGCCAGTGTTCGGACGTCGAGAGCCTGCGCAGCCGCCTGGCCGTGCACCTGGCCGACGGGGCCGTGCGCGAACGCTTCATCCACCCCGACGGCGACCCGTCGACACGCGCCCGCGCATCGGCCTTCGGCCCCGGCGGCCCGGGCTCGGGCTTCGCGGCCAGCGGCCTGGAGCCGAGCTTTGCATCGATCACCGGCGGGGGCAGCAGCGGTGAGGGTGGCCGCGGTGCACCGGCGGCCGGCCCGGCCAGCGGCTTCGGCGCCAGCGAGCTGCCGGTCCCGCCACAGCCGCCGTCCGATGCGCTGATCGCCCAGGCCACCCGGCTGCTGAGCGAGCGCCTCGGCCCGATCGCCCGCGTGCTGACCCGGCGTGCCGCGCAGGATTGCGACAGCGGCGAGCTGTTCGTCCAGCGCGTGCTGGCGCATCTGCAGGACGAGGGCGAGCGCCAGCGGGTCGGTCAGGCGCTGGCGGGCTTGCGTTGACGACGCGGTGGTTCAAAGCAGCTTGAGCTGATCCCGCGTCCGGGTCTGCGCCAGCTCCTGGGCCTTCAGCTGCTCGTGCGTCCGGGCCTGGATCTGATCCAGCGTCTTCAGCTGGTCGCGGATCTGCAGCTGGAGCTGCTCTTGCGACTTCAGCTGCTCGAGTGTCCGGACCTGCGCCTGCTCCTGCGCCTGGAGTTGCTCGCGCACACTCGGCACGGCCTGCTCGTGAGCCTTGATCTGCTCGCGTGTGCGGGCCAGCAGCTGCTCTTGCGTCTTCAGTTGCTCGCGCGTCCCGGTGAGTGCCTGATCCTGGAGCCTGAGCTGATCGCGGGTCTGCGCCAGTTCCTGTTCCTGGGTCTTCAGCTGCGTGCGGGTCAGGGTCAGGCTCTGTTCCTGCGTCCTGACCAGCTCCCGCGTCTGTGCGGCCGACTGCTGCTGCGTGGCGGTCGTGCCCTGGGTCGACGAGCCTGCGGCGGCGCCGCCATTGCCACCCGTGCCCGCTCCGCCGCCGCTCGTGCCTGCACTCGTGGAGCCGCCGCTGCCCGCGCCACCGGATCCGCTGCCAGCACCCGCGGCACAGGCCGGGCCGCCCAGTGCAAGCACCGTGGCCGCCGCCAGCGCGATGACGCGCAGTGTGGTCGTTTTCATGGGAGTCCTTCTCGTCGTGGAAGATCGGGCGGTGCCTGATGCAGACCTGCATCTCCTGCCTGATCCGATGCTTCAAATATACCTACACCGGTATAAATGCACATTGAGCCGGCTCAAGCCGATTGCAATCCGGGTCCCGATCGGGTAGCCGCGGCGGTGACCTGCTGCTCGACGAGGCGCCGTCTATCGACACCTCGTCGAATGACTTTCGGACCTTGCCCGCCATCCCCGGCGCGTCGAGCATGGGCTTTCAACGGCACCTTGCTGGATGCGACCGGCCATGACCCTCACCCTCAGCGCCCTGTCCCTCAACGACCAGCCCCTGAGCCAGCCGGTGGTGGCGCATTTCGACGACCAGGGCGGCACCATCGGGCGCGGCGACCAGAACACGCTGGCGCTGCCCGACCCCGAGCGCCACATCTCGCGCCAGCACGCCCGCATCACCGCCGAGGCCAAGGGCTACCGCATCACCAACCTGAGCAGCGCCAACGCCGTGACGGTGGCCGGGCGCACGCTGGGCCAGGGCGAATCGGCGCCGATCCGCCACCGCGACCAGGTGCGCATCGGCGGCTTCCTGCTCGAGGCGCGCGACGACAGCGCCGACGACCTGCTGGCCCGCACCATCACCGGCGGGCGCGCTGCCACCGCCGCCACGGCCGACAAGTCCGGCGGCGTCCGCCCGGGTGGCGTGGCGGGTGGCGGGCCGCCGCCGATCGCCGCGCCGAGCCCGGAGGCCGATCCGTTTGCCGACTTCTTCGGCCCGGCGGTGGTGCGGCCCGCCGCGCCGCGCCAGGGCGCGCCCGGCCCGGCGGTGGCGCCGGCGGCCGATCCGTTCGCCGGCTTCACCGGCTTCGGTGCGCCCGCTCCTGCGCCCGTCGCCAGCCACGGGCGGCCCGGGGCGGCATCGGCGGGCCCGCTGGCGGGTTTTTCCGGGCTGGGCGAACCCGGCGGCTCGATCGACGACCTGCTCGGCCCGGGCTTGGGCGCAGGCGCGGGCACCGGCGCGGATCTCGATGCCTTCCTGCGCCAGCCGGTGGGCGCGCCCGACGCGGCTGCCGCACCCGCCGCCGCGGCGCCGGCCCGGCCGTCTGCGGGGGCCAGCCAGCCCGACCACGTGCCGGCCCTGCAGGCCGCGTTCAAGGCACCGGTCTGGCCCGAACCCCCGCCCGAACCCGTGACCGCGCCGACCCCGCTGCTGGCGCCGACCCCGGCATCGGCTCGTTCACCGGCCCCACCTCCAACCTTTGCGCCGACCCTTGCGCCCGCCACGCCACGCCCGCCTGCGCCTGCCGTGGCCGCCGGGACCACACCCTCGCCGCGCGGCCCGTCGCCCGCGTGGGCCGATGCCGACGACCCCAGCGCCGCCCTCTGGCGCGCCTTCTGCGAGGGCGCTGACCTGCACCTGCAGTTGCCGCAAGGCCTGTCGCCCGAGCTGATGCGGGTGATCGGCCAGCTGCTGCGCAGCGCGGTCGACGGCACGCAGCAGATGATGGCGATCCGCGCCGCCACCAAGCACGAGCTGCGCGCCGACGTCACCATGATCCAGGCGCGCCAGAACAACCCGCTCAAGTTCTCGCCCGACGCCCAGGCCGCGCTCGAACAGCTGCTGCAGCCGCCGATGCGCGGCTTCCTGCCCGGCCCGGCGGCCATGACCGACGCCATGCACGACCTGGTCGGCCACACCATCGGCACCATGGCCGGCATGCGCGCCGCGCTCGAAGGCGTGCTCAACCGCTTTGCGCCGACGGTGCTCGAAGGCAAGCTCACCACCAGCTCGGTGCTCGACACCCTGCTGCCGATGAACCGCCGCTCGCGCCTGTGGGAGCTGTACCTGCAGCATTTCGAGGGCATCCGCCAGGAGGCGCAGGAAGATTTCCACACCCTGTTCGGCCGCGCCTTCCTGGCCGCCTACGAGCAGCAGCTCGACCGCCTGCACGCCCAGCACGCCGAGCACGACCGCCAGCGCCCGGCGGCGCCGTCAGCGTCGTCGCCGTCGTCATCCCCCCCGTCGTCGCCGCCGTGACCGCCATGCTGAACCTGGCGATCGCCCACCGCAGCGAGATCGGCTCGCGCAGCCGCAACGAAGACGCGCTGCGGGTGGCGCAGATCGGCGTGATGGGCCACATGGTGCTGGCCGACGGCGCGGGCGGCCACCAGGGCGGCGCCGAGGCCGCGCGCCGCGTGGTCGACCACATCGACGCCACGCTGGCCGACGATTCCCAGCACGGCCAGCCGCCCGACGCCGGCCGGCTGGCGCAGGCCATCGGCGCCGCCCACGCCGACCTGCAACAGCAGCAGCGCGGCCTCGACGCGCAGGCGCGCATGCACGCCACCGTGGCGGCGCTGTGGCTCGATTGCGCGGCGCGGCGGGCGGTCTGGGGCCACGTCGGCGACACCCGGCTCTACCACCTGCGTGGTGCGCGCGTGGTGCACGCCACCGCCGACGACAGCGTCGTGCAGAGCATGGTCCAGGCCGGCTGGCTGAGCCCGGCGCAGGCCCGCGAGCACCCGCACAAGAACCAGCTGCTGGCCGCGCTCGGCATGGCCGAACACGTCGAGCCGCACACCAGCGCGGCCGAACTGCACGACGGCGACGCCTTCCTGCTGTGCACCGACGGTTGGTGGGATCCGCTCGACGACGCCCTGCTGGTGCGCGCGCTGGCCGGCAGCACAAGCCCGCAACACTGGCTCGACCGGCTGTATCGCCATATCGTCACCCATGCCCCGGCTCGACAGGACAACCACAGCGCCATCGCGGTGTGGCTGGGCCCGGCCGGGGGAGGAGCCTCATCATGACCATGAAGACCCATCCGAATCCGCCTCCGTCATCCCCGGTGCGCCGTGCCCTGGCGCGCGTGTCGTGCGCGCTGGCGCTGCTCGGTGCCGGCGTGCTCGCGGCGCAGGCCCAGTCCGCGGCCGACACCACCGTGCTGCGCGGCCAGGACGTCAACCCCGACAAGCTGGTCGAGCTGCTCACGCCCGATCCGGAGCCGGTGCTCACGCGCGGGCTCAAGGTCGACCGCGAGGCCAGCCTGCCGGCGGCGGTGCGGCGCCCGAGCGCGTCGCTGCTGATCACCTTCGAGACCAACTCGGCGCGCCTCACGCCCAGCTCGCGCCAGCAGCTCGACACCGTGGCGGCGGCGCTCAAGAGCAATCAGCTGCAGGCCTACGGCTTCAACCTCGAAGGCCACGCCGACCCGCGCGGCCAGGCCAGCACCAACCGCCAGCTGTCGCAGATGCGCGCCGAGAGCGTGCGCGACTACCTGGTGGCCACGCACGGCATCCCGGTCGACCGCCTGGCGCCGATCGGCAAGGGCGACACCGAGCCGCTCAATACCCGGGACGTGGCCGCACCGGAAAACCGCCGGGTGACGATCGTGACGCGGCCGCAGTGAACGGGCCGATCCACCGGACAGCGCGAAAGGACTGCACATGCTGACCCATGCCACCGTGACGACGATGCTCCCCGTGATCGACATGGCCCGGGCGAGAGCGTTCTACGAACAAGGCCTCGGACTCACGCCCGGCGGCTTGCGGCCCGACGGCAAGTTTCTCTACCAGGTCGGCGGCAGCACGCTGGCGCTGTTCCCGAAGCCGGAGGGCACGAAAGCCGAGCACACGGCAATCAGCTTTCAGGTCCCGGACATCGCCGCCAGCGTGGCCGAACTGAAGAAGGCGGGCGTGGTGTTCGAGGACTACGACTTTCCGGACTTCAAGACCGTGGATCACGTCTGCGTGCTGGGGGCGGAGAAGGCGGCGTGGTTCAAGGATACGGAGGGGAACTATCTCTGCATCCACGAGGATCTGGCGTAGCGCGCTTCAGGGCTTCGGCGCCGCGGCCTTGCGCGCGGCGACCTTCTTGGCCGGAGCCTTCTTTGCGGGGGCTTGTTGCGCGGCCACCTTTTTCGTGGGCGCCTTCTTCGCGGCGGGTGCCGGAGCGGTTTCCGGCGCCGGGGCCACGGTCTTTGCGCTGCGCGCCTTGCGCACCGCCCTCGGCGGTTCGTCGGCCATTTCCACGAATTCGGGCTCGACCGCACGGGCGCGCGAGCGGGGCTCGGTGAGTGCCAGGGCCTGCTCGGCGGTCAGCCGCGGATACGTCACCTTGCCGGCAGCGTCGAACTTGCCGAGCAGGATCTCGCCCGCGTTGCCGCCGCGGCTGTGCGACACGTGCACCCATTTCGACGCGCCGTTCACCTCGTAGATGAGCTGGTCGAACGGCAGCCCGAGCCGGATCACCCGCTTGAACAGCGCCAGCACCGCCGTGCCGGGCGACTGCAGGTCGGCCGCTTCGCCGCGCAGGTGCTGGCTCTTGGCCGCGCCCTTGACGCGCCGGTTCAGCACCGGGCCGCGGTAGCCGGAGGTCACCTTGATCGGCTTGCCGATCGCCTCGCGCAGCGGATCGAGCACGGCGGTGCACAAGGCGCGCAGCGCCTCGATCTCGGTGGTGGTCGGCTGGTTGTCGATGCCCTCGGCCTTGGCGGTGTTGGAGTGGGTCAGTTCGGCCAGCGTGAAAAAGCGTGACAGGTTCATGGGCGTCTCCTGGGGTGCTCGTCGTGCGGATCGTCAGGGCCGCCGATCTCAGCGGCCGGCGGGTGCGGCGGTGACTTCCTCGATGCGCAGCAGGCTGGCGCCGTAGTTGCGCGCGCAGGGCGCGCCGGCAGCGGGGCAATCGGGCTCGCCGACGAAGCCGCTGCGCTGGCCGTCGCCGGCCTGCCAGAGCGAGCGGGCGAGCGCGTCGTCGAAGGCCAGCAGCGCCTCGCCGGCCGGTGCGCTGGCGCCGGTGTCGCGCATGCGCAGCGGCGTGGGCGAGACCAGCGCCACCAGGTGGTCGATGCCCGGCGGGCCGGCCGCGGTGATGCGCCAGGCCGGGCGTGGCAGCACCAGCTCCTGATTCACGGCGACGCGGTTGTCGGCGTCGATCGCGTTCGGAAACAGCAGCTCGATCTGTCGCCCCTCGGTGCCGACGAGGTAGACGTAGACATGCCCGGCCACGTTGGCGCGCAGCCGGAACTGCAGCCGGTCGCGGCCGATCACCACCTGCGCGCGGTCGGCGGAGGCCTGCACCGCGATCTGCGGGTCGGCCAGCCGGACGATCTCTTCGAGCACCTTGACCGGCGTGTAGGCGCCGCGTTCGGGGGCCGCCACGGTCGGGAGAGCGGGCGAGGGCGGCGCCGCTGCTGTGTTGGCGGCCGTCGGCGCTGCGGGTGATGCGAGCGGCGGCGCCGTCTCTCGGGCCGGCGCCGGCGCGCGGGTCAGCCACCAGGCCAGGCCGCCGCCCAACGCCAGCGCGGCGAGCACCCCGACCATCAGGCGCCGCGTGGCCGGTGATGCCGGCTGATCCGACGGCGCCGTCGCGCCGGTCGACCCGAAGTTCGAAGCGGCCGCAATCGCTGCCGCGTCCGGCGCACGCCCGACCACCGTGCCGGCGATGCCGTGCAGGCCCAGCAGTGCGATCAGCGCGGCCATGTCCTGCGGCCGTTGCTCGGGCTTGACCGACAGGCCGGCGTCGATGCCGGCCAGGAAGGTCTCGCTGTAGCGGCCGGCGCCGCGCACGCGGGCGCTGATCAGCTCGTCGTTGATCATGCGTGCCACCGAAGGCTGCGGCGACGCGCCGGCGATCGAGGCGTAGAGCACCGCGCTGAGCGCGTACACGTCGGTCCACGCGCCCTGCTTGAGCGAGGCCGATTCGGCGTACTGCTCGATCGGCGCGTAACCCGGCTTGAGGATCACGGTGAGCGACTGGGTGGCGTCGCCGAGCACCCGGCGCGCGGCGCCGAAGTCGAGCAGCACCGGCTGCTGCGTCGGGCCGACCAGCAGGATGTTGTCGGGCGCGATGTCGCGGTGGTAGCAGCGGGCGCGGTGCATCATCGCCAGCGCATCGGCCAGCGCCAGCAGGCGCGGGCGCCACCAGGCCTCGGTCGGCGGCGCGGCCTGCTGCTGCAGCCAGGCCTTGAGCGTCAGGCCCTCGTAGCAGGGCATCACCATGTAGGCGCTGCCGTGCTGCTCCCAGAAGCGGTAGACCTTCAGCAGCGCCGGGTGCTCGAAGGCAGCCAGCAGCTGCGCCTCGTTGACGAAGCTGCGCAGGCCGAGCTCGAAGGTGTCGCGCTGGCGGTCCGAGCGCAGCCCGATGCTGCCGTCGCTGCGCCGCACGGCCAGGCTCGACGGCATGTACTCCTTGATCGCCACCGTGCGCTGCAGCTGCTGGTCGCGCGCCCGGTAGACGATGCCGAAGCCGCCCATGCCGAGTGTGGCCTCGATCACGAACTCGTGCAGCTGATAACCCGGCGGCAGGGCGCCGGCCTGGTCGTCGTGCGGCTGGCTGCCGGCGCTGCCAGGCGCGGAGGTCGTGGTGCGTGGCGCGAGGGTGGTGGCGGCGCGGGTGGCCGCGAAGCCGCTCGATTCGGTGGCAGCGATGCTGGCGTCTGCGTCTGCGTCTGCGTCGGTGGCCGGCGCGGCTGCAGGCACGGGTGCGGCGCCGATGCGGGTGCGATCGTCGTCGCTGTCCACGCTGACTTCGGGCGGGTCTTGCGGGTCTTGCGGGGGCTGGGCCATCGCGAGCGGCCTCAATCGGCGTGGCCGAGCAGGGCGCCGAATTCGGCGCCGTCCGGCAGGCCCTGCAGCAGGCGGATCGGCGGGGTGCTGCGGCCCAGCTCGAACGGCCACCACAGGCTGTGGCCGCCGAGCTGCTGCAGCAGCGCCTGCGCGGCGCGGTGGCCGAGCCAGTCGGCCAGGTCGGTGCGCGGGCCGAGCGGTTGCTCCTCGCAGGGGCGGCCGGTGATGCGGTTGCGGCTGCTGCGGGCCAGCGGCGGGTTGGCGCTGGCCGGCGTGGGCCAGGGCGGTGCTTCGGCCAGCGCCTGCTCGAACTCGTCGAGCGTGGCGCGTTCGGCCAGCGTGGCGAGCGCGGCCTCGGCCAGGTGGCGCCACCAGAGTTCGAGGTGGTTGAGCGCCAGCCGGTCCTGCGGCGCCTGCGCGCGCGGCTGCGCCAGCAGCAGCGGGAAGTAGCGGCCGACGCTGTCGCAGCTGGGCATCAGCACGCCGAACCACCACTGGTTGTCGACCACGCCGGGCGCCCAGGCGTAGCGCCACAGCGGCGCGCGCAGGTAGTGGTCGAGCCAGGCGCCGCCGAGTTCGGACTGGCTGATCGACATCACGCTGGCCAGCCAGTGGTCGAGCGCCTGCACCTGCGCGTGCGGCAGGCGGCGCGAGGCGAAGTCACCCAGCGCGCCGAGTTTTCCGTACCAGCCGGGGGCTTCGTGCATGGTGGTGGGCCCCGTCGCCGTGGCTCACAGGCCGTTCGGGCAGCTGAACTCGGCCAGCTCGCGCAGGCGCAGCGGGTTGCGCACGCTGCTGGCGGTGATCTCGAACACCGCCTTGCGGCCGTCGAGCTCGAAGGTGGCGCGAAAGCGCTCGGCGCTGCGGCCGGGTTCGAGCTGCACGCGGTCGAACAGGTGCAGCAGCGCCCACGGGCCTTCGTTGAGCAGGCCGTTGCCGCTGGCGCCGGCGGGGCTGAGCTGCAGCCGCACCTGGTTGGTGCCGCGCGGGCCGGGCCATTGCACGCTGGTCGGGATCTGCGGGCCGTGGGCGTAGCGCACCACCTGGCCGTCGATGTCGAGCACGAACTGGCTGATGCTGGCGTCCATCTCGACCGGCTTGAACTCCAGCCGCAGCTGCGGCGTGTTGCCGCCGGCCGGGAAGAAGGTGTCGCGGATGACCTGCGCGCGCTGGAACTGCGCCAGCGTGCCGGCGTCCTCGCCCAGCCCGTTGGCGCGGAAGCGCCAGGTCGGCCGCGCCGAGGTGTCGACGTGGGCGGCCAGCTTCTCCTGGAACAGCCGGTCGAAGCGCCCGCCCGGTCCGAACAGCTGGCCGAAATCCGCCAGCGTGACGTCGGTGGCCGAGCCGCTCCTGAGCGGGTAGCGCCCGGCCACGGCCTGCGTGCAGAAGTCGCCCACCATCGAGCGCACCTCGCGCGACAGCACCTCGCGCTGCATCAGCCCGGTGAAGCCGGCGCTGCTGCGGCCCAGCGTGCCGAGCAGGCTGCGCACCGGCTCGGCCGAGCGTGCGCCCTCGGCGCCCAGGCGCACCGGCAGGTCCGACGGCGGCGGCGGGTTGGCGCTGCGCACCGCCAGCTCGACGCTGGCCAGGTGCAGCTGCACCTCGTTGAGCAGCACGAGGGTGTCGTCGATCGGTGCGCGCGCACCCGGCGCGGCCTGCACGTAGCGGCGCAGCATCGCGAAGCGGTCGTCGACGATCGATTCGAGCGGCACACCGCGCGCGGGCAGCGCGGCGGCGGCCGCATCGCCGCCGAGCGCGCGGATGCCCTCGCGCACCGCGGCCACCGCACCACGCGCGCGGTCGGCGGCGGCCTTGACGGCGCCGGGCTCCTCGCCGCCGAGCAGCGTGGTCTCGCGCACCACCGCCTTCAGCAGCGTGGCCAGCGGGTTGTCGGGGCCGGACAGCACGCGCGTGACCTGCACCAGCTCGGCCAGGCTCTGGGTCGGGCGCAGGCGCACGTCGGCGATGAAGGCCTCCCAGGTGTTGGCGTAGTCGGTCAGGTACAGGCGGCGCACGTCGTCGGCCAGCGTGGCGGCGCTCGGGCGGGTGGCCTGGCCCGCAGCGCCGCCGCCGCCATTGGCGGCGTTCCCAAGAACCCAGGTTTCTTCATCCGCCAGTTCGCGGGTGACGGCGTCGACCTTGCGCTGGAAGCCCTGCTGGTAGCCGTCACGCGTATAGAGCCCGGGCACGCCGCGCGTCAGCGGGGCGCCGCTGGCGCGCGCGAACACCAGCGCCGCGGCCGGCCCGCCGGCGCGGGCGGCGGTGAACTCGGCCACCTGCTCGCCCAGGCCCTGGTGACGCAGGCGGTTGTAGATGCGCTGGGGCAGCGGCACGGCGGCGAGCAGGGCGCGGGTCTGCGTCACCAGCGCCTGGTCCTGCGGCAGCGGCGAGACGGCGGGGCCGAGCGCGAGCAGGGCGTCGAGGTGCTGGTCGAGCTGCTCGCGCTCGGCCGTGCCGACCTCGCGCGGCAGGTTCTGCGCCCAGTCGGCGCGCACCAGCGCGGCCAGCGCGTCGGCGTCGAAGCGCTGCGGGTCGTGCAGCATCAGGTAGGCCTTGAGCGATTCGTACTGCAGCTCGGGCGCGTCGGCGCGCTGGCGCAGCTGCTCCTCGATGCGCAGCGCCAGGCGCGGCAGCACGGCGTCGACCAGCATGCGCTGATAGGCGCTGCGCGAGGCGGCGTCGAGCTTGTCGCCCTGGAACAGCCCGAAGCCGAGCGACCACGGCACCGCCGCGTCGCCCCAGCCGGCCTGCGCCAGCTGGCGGGTGGCGGCCAGCGCCGGCAGCAGCGGCTGCAGGTCGGGGCTGGCACGGTTGGGCGTGGCCTGCACCAGCCGGCGCACCTCGTCGACCCGCGCCAGCACGGCGTCGACGTAGTTGCGGTTGTTGACCGCGCTGGTCGCCCAGGCCGCCAGCGCGCCCGCCGTCAGCAGGCCGAGCGCGGCGTAGGCGCCCACCAGCATCAGGCGACGGCGCCGTTCGCCGCGCGGATCGGTGCCGGCCAGGCCGGCCTCGGCGAACACCACCTCGCCGAGCAGGCGCTCCAGGAAGTAGCTGCGCGCGCTGGCGCCCTGCGGCGGCAGGATCGCGCGTTCGAGCTGCCAGCTGCGCGCGATCGAGCCCATCAGGCGGTCGATCGGCGTGCCTTCCTGCGTGCCGCTGACAAAGTACACGCCGCGCAGCAGGCTCGGCGGCTCGAACGGCGAGGGCGCGAAGGCGTCGCGCACGAAGGCGTCGAGCGGCTCGTGCAGGCTGCCGAACTGCAGCGGAAAGCCGTAGATGCGGGCGCGCCGCTGCGGGTCGGTCTCGGCCTGCAGGCGCTCGACCAGGCCGTCCTGCAGGCGCTGGGTCAGCGCCTTCAGCTCGGGGGCCAGGGCCGTGTGGTCGCCGCTGCGTGACTGCGCCAGCGTGAAGGTGGTGCCCCAGGGCGTGGCGCGGCTGTCCTTGTCGAGGGTGGCGAAATAGTCGCCGAAGCCGTTGAGCAGGTCGACCTTGGTGACCAGCAGGTAGACCGGGAAACGCACGCCCAGCTGCTTGTGCAGCTCCTGCAGGCGCAGGCGCACGCGAGCGGCGTAGTCGTCGCGCTCGGCGGCGCTGCGGCCGAGCAGGTCGGGCACCGACACGGTGACGAGCACGCCGTTGATCGGCTGGCGCGGCCGCGACTGGCGCAGCAGGCCGAGGAAGCCGCTCCACGCGCCCTGGTCGCGCCCGGCGTCGCTGTCCTGCGTGGTGAAGCGGCCGGCGGTGTCGATCAGCACCGCGCGGTCGGTGAACCACCAGTCGCAGTCGCGCGTGCCGCCGACGCCGCGCACGCGGTGTTCGCCGGTCAGCTCGGCCAGCGGGAACTGCAGACCGGCGTTGCGCAGCGCGGTGGTCTTGCCCGAGCCGGGCGCGCCGATGATCAGGTACCAGGGCAGCTGGTAGAGGTAGCGCCCGCCCAGGTTCTGCAGCCCCAGGCGCGCCAGCAGGCCGGGCTTGGGCGCGGCGGGTTTGCCACGCGCGTCGATCGCACCGACCGGGGCGCCGCCGGCCGCGGTCGACGCCGACGGGAACCGCGCCTCGCGCAGCACCTGCAGCGCGCGCTCGAAGCGCTGGCGCATCGCGGCCACGTCGGGTGACTCGCTGCCGGCCGGCGCACCGCCGGCGGCGGGCTTCATCAGCTGCTCGACCACCGACCGGTTGGCGCGGCGGGCCTGCCAGGCGCTCCACGCCGCCATCAGCAGCAGCGCCAGCACGAGGCAGCCGATCAGCATCAGCCGCGAGCGCGTGCTGTCGAGCGGGCGCACCTCGGCCACCGCGATCAGCGGGCCGACGATCCAGATCAGCAGCGACAGCGCCAGCAGCGCGACGACGGCGAGCGTCCAGCGGTTGAAGATCCAGCCCAGCAGCGTCTTCATGGCCGGGCTCCGGATGCGGGCGTGGCCGTGGGGGTTGCGGGTCTGGCGGCCGTGGCCACGCCCGGCGGCGCGGCGACGAACAGCGTGATCTCGACGCGCCGGTTCAGCGCCCGGTTGCCGGCGCTGTCATTGGCGACCACCGGCTCGCCGTCGGCGCGGCCCTCGGCGCGCACCCGCTCGGTGGCCACCTGCTGGCTCACCAGCAGCTCGCGCACCGCGCCGGCGCGCTCCTGCGAGAGGTGCCAGTTGGACGGGAAACGCGCCGAGCGGATCGGCTGGCTGTCGGTGTGGCCGGTGACGAGCACCGCGCCGCCGAACTGCGCCAGCGCGTCGGCCACGCGCCGCAGCAGCGCCTCCTTGGGCGCGGCGAGCGTGGCGCTGCCGGGCTCGAACAGGCCGTCGCCGCGCAGCGTGACGACGCTGCGGTCGACCTCGTCGCGCACCACCACCGCGCCCTCGGCGATCTCGGGCCGCAGGAAGGTCGCCAGCCGCGGCTGCGGCGCCGGCTGCGCCACCGCGGCCACCGGCGGGTTCAGGCGCAGGCCCTGGATCTGGCCGAACACCGGGTCGGAGCGCGCGCCGAGCCAGAAGCTCAGGCCGATGTAGGCGGCCACCAGCAGCAGGCCCAGCACCAGCGCCGTCACCAGCAGCGGCAGCCAGCCCGGCAGCGCGCGCTGCGCCACCGCCTCGACCTGCCAGTGCTGCGCCAGCGCCGGGGCGTGGTCGCCACGCGCCTGCAGCACGATGCGCGCGAGCTTGTCGCGCACCGCGTCGAGCTGGGCGCGGCCGTTCTCGATGGCGCGGAAACGCCCCTCGAAACCGAGCGCCAGCGCGGCGTAGATCAGCTCCAGCAGGTCGCGGTGTTCGGCCGGCTGGCCGGCCAGCCGGGCCATCAGCTGGAAGACCTTCTCGCCGCCCCAGGCCTCGTTGTGGAAGGTCACCAGCAGGCTGTGCTGGGCCCACACGCCGGCGCCGCCCCAGGGCGTGTCGCTGGCGGCCTCGTCGAGCACGGTGCACAGCACGTAGCGCGCGGCCATCACCTGCTGCGGCGTGATGCCGGCGGCGGCGGCGGCGGTGCTGAAGTCGCGCACCGCCTGCGCCAGGCTGTGCTTGAGCGCGGCGGGGTCGGCGACGTGGCGGGTCGCGCGCAGCTGCGGCACCGCCAGCAGCAGGCGGTTGGCCAGGCTGACCAGCGGATTCAGGCCCTGCGCCGGCAGCGGCGTGTCGGCGGCCGGCGGCTCCTGGGCGGCCGGCATGCGCGCCGGCGCGGCGCGGGCGCCGGGGTTGGGGCGGATGACGGTGGCGCCGCTGTCGAGCGCCGCGAACGGATCGTGCGGATCGTTCGGACCGGCACCGGGGCGGGGGGGCTGGGCGGACATGCGGGTGGGGTCGGGTTGTCGCTCGCCCGCTCAGGGCCGGATCGCCCACAGCTGCAGCTCGAGCCCGGGGAAGTCGCCGGCCACGTGCAGCGCCAGGTTGCCGCTGTGTTCGAGCTGCTTCCACAGCTCGCCGTCGCGCTGCACCTCGAAGTAGTGATGGCCGGCGTGGAACGGCAGCTGGCGCGGCGCCACCGGCAGGCTGCGCAGCGCGATGCCGGGCAGCGCCAGGCTGACCAGCTCCTTGATGCGCTCGACCGGGCCGACCTTGGCGTGCGCCAGGAAGCGCTGGCTGAGCTGCTCGGCCGGCAGCTGCGCGTGCACCGCCAGCACGAAGGCGGCGCCGCGCAGCAGCTCGGTGTCGCGGATCACGGCGGTGCGGAAGCCGTGCTGGCGGTCGGTCAGCTCGATCGGCGTGGCGCGTGGCACCGGCACGCCCGACAGCTGCACGCGCAGCTGCTCGATCAGCGTCGCGAAGGTGGCCTGCAGGTCGTCGTGCCGATAGAGCGCGAACTCGCGCGGCGTGCGGCTGTCGGTGCCGAAGCTGCTGAGCTCGCCGGCCAGCTGCAGGCAGGCGCGGTGGAACAGCGCCGGGTGCACCTGCGGGCCGCCGGCGAACTGGCGGAACAGCGGCTCGTTGCGGTTGAGCGTCATCAGCAGCAGGAAGTCGGCGATCTCGGAGACGCCGTGCGCCGCGCTGCCCATGCGCTCGGCCAGCAGGCGGGCGAACTGCTGCAGCCGCCCGTGCAGCAGCGCGGCCGAGGCGTGCAGGTGCTCGGTGGCGTCGAGCCGGGTCTGCGGCGGGATGTAGGCGCGGTCGAGCACCACCTGGGCGTCGGCGCGGCGCTCGATCACGCGCGCCACGCCCAGCGCCGTCCAGCCGTTGCCGAGTTCGCGCTCGCGCAGCAGCCGCAGCCGCAGGCGGCCGACCTGGATCGTCTGCGGCTCGTCGGTGGCGTTGGTCTGGTCGCGCAGCTGCAGCTCGGTGACGCCGTAGCGCGCGGCGTCGGCGGCGCTGCCGTCGAGGCCGAGGTCGAAATCGGTGGCGCCCGCACGCGCCAGGGGCGCGGCCAGGCAGACCCGCTCGCCCTTGAGGTCGGCCGGCACCTCGAGCGGGGCGGGCAGCGGGTCGTGATCGGGCAGCGCGTAGGGCGTGCCGTCGGGCAGCACGCCACGCGCGCGCACCAGGCCGACGCGGCCGAGTGCGAGCAGCGATTCGTCGAGCACCAGCTCGGCGTGGCCCCAGGCGTGCGCGTCGGCGGCACGCAGGCGGGTGTCGATCAGGTGTTCGAGCGCACGCGTTTCCTGCTGGAAATGGTGCGGCTGCAGGAACATGCCCTGCGACCACGCGACCTTGTCATGCAGGGTCATGGCGGCTCGCTCAGCGGGCGGGGGTGATCGAGACCGCGGACGCGTCGACCTGCACCTGCAGCGTCTGGGTGGCGGCGCTGCGCACCGGCGCCAGGGCGCGCCAGCGGGCCCGCTCGATGTCGCGATAGGCCGCGAAGACCGCCAGGAAGCGGGTCTGCTCGCCGGCCACGCGGTCGAGCACGCGGCGCTCGCCGGGCTGGACGATGAACTCCTCGCGCAGCACGATGTCGGCCGCCAGCTCGGCCTGGTCGCGCTGGAACAGCGCCATGAAGTCGGCGTTGTTGAAGGCCGCGTCCGACTTCAGCTCGTAGACCCGCACCAGCAGCGGCGAGGCGCGCTTGCGCAGGTCCGGGTTGATGTCGGCGCTGGCGACCAGCGCGCCGACGATGCGGGTCGGTTCGGGCTCCGGCTTGGCTTCGGGCTCGGGCGCGGTCAGCGCCTTGATCACCTTGGCCGAGGTCGAGCAGCCGGCCAGCAGCAGCGCGCCCGCGCCGGCCAGCACGCTGCGGCGCGCACGACTGGCCGCGTCTCGGGCGCTGTCTGCAGCGGCAGGAATCGAGCTCGGGGACGACTTCAGTGCGGACTTCACGCGGGCCTCCGTCATGGAGACCGAGCTTAGTCAGGCTGTGCGCCGCCCGGCGGTGACTAAGGTAACGCGCGCCGCGCTCGGGTGGCGCTCAGGTGCCGCGCACGTGCGGGTTGCTGCGGCGCTCGCGGCCGAAGCTGCTTTCCGGGCCGTGGCCGGGTATGAAGACGGTGTCGTCGCCCATCGGCCAGAGCCGCTGCGTGATGCTGGCGATCAGCGTGGCGTGGTCGCCGCCGGGGAAGTCGGTGCGGCCGATGCTGCCGGCGAACAGCACGTCGCCGACGAAGCAGCGCCGGATCTCGGCGCTGTGGAACACCACGTGGCCGGGCGTGTGGCCGGGGCAGTGGCGCACGGCCAGCGTGCTGTGGCCGATGCTGACACTGTCGCCGTCATGCAGCCAGCGGGTCGGCTTGAACGGCTCGACCGGCGGGAAACCGAACATGCGGCTCTGCTGGTCGAGGCCGTCGATCCAGAACTGGTCGCCCTCGTGCGGGCCGACGATCGGCAGGCCGAGTTCGCGCGCGAGCGTGCCGGTGCCGCCGGCGTGGTCGATGTGGGCGTGGGTGAGCCAGATCTGTTCGAGCTTGACGCCCAGCCGGGCCACTTCGGCCTGGATGCGCGGCAGGTCGCCGCCGGGGTCGATGACCGCGGCGGCCAGGGTTTCATCGCACCAGACGATCGAACAGTTCTGCTGGAAGGCGGTGACGGGGACGGTGAGGTAGCGCAGCATGCCGCGATGCTAGCGGCGTGCGCTGCCGTCCCCCCGTGTGTCAGAAGCTGTAGCCGATGCTCACGCTGATCTGCGGCAGCGCGCGGATCTTGCCGACGCCGTCGCGCAGTTCGGCCAGTTCGCGATCGATGTCGGCCTGCGCGCCCGGGTTGGCGAGCTGGCCTCGGCCCACGGCGGTGACGGTGGCGCGGCCGAGGCTGGCGCCCAGGTCGGCGGCAAAACGCAGGCCGGTCGACGCCTGGTGGCCCCAGCCGATGCCGACGTAGGGCGTGGTCTTCGGGAACTCGACCTGCACGTTCAGGCCGTCGTTGGCGTTGGTGATGTAGGTGGTGCCGCCCACTTCGAGCGTGCCGCCGGCACCCGAGGCATCGAGTTCGAGCTTGAAGTTGTTCGACGTCACGCCGCCGGTCAGGCGGAACACGCCGCCGAACGGAAACCAGTCGCCGAACAGGCCGACCCGGCTGGCCTTGAGCTTGCCGGCGTAGTGGATGCCCGATTCGGTGGTGGTCTTCTCGTGGCTGCCGAGCGTGACGAAATCGCCGCGCACGGTGAACGAGGGGCTGATCGGATGGGCGTAACCGAGCCCGACGCCGGGCAGGCCGACCTGGCCGTAGACCTCGCCGGCCTGGCTGGCGGTGGAGGCCAGGGCGCCCAGGCTCAGGACGAAGGCGGTGGCGAGAAAGTTCGGGCGATGCAGCGATTTCATCAGGACTCCAGTCGATCGGGGATGGGCGCGCGGCCCGGTTGGGGCCGCGCGGGCGCGATTCAAGCCCACCCTATCGGCCGTTGCACGTGCCGATTCAGCGCCAAGCTGCGCGTGCTGGCGTCAGGGCCTGTTCAATCGCGCGAGGGTGTGAGAGCCGTCACGGATGGCGAGGGCTCGCAGGCGCCGGCGGTCTTCAGTTCGGCGCCGGACCGGACCGGGTGATGAGCTCGCCGAGCAGCTCGACCACCTTGGGTGCGTCGTGCCGGCCGCGGTGCCACGGGTCCTCGAAATCATCGGCAAGGAGCCCGGGCCCGCCTTCGGGCAGCACCCCCTCGTGAAGGTAGCGAAAGCCCTTGGCCACGCGCTCGAACGGCACCCAGCCGCGGTTGAGCAGGACATGGGTCAGCGAGCCGGGTCCGCCGGCCTGCAGCAGCGCGCGCACCTGCTCGGCCACAGTGCCGCCGATCGTCTCGGGGCATTCGAGGATGTTGCCGACGAAGACCTTGGGAACCTGCGGCGGCGCGGCGCGGATCGCCTCGGCGATGCCCGCCACCGACAGGTGCGGCAGCGTGCTGGTGTAGAAGCTGCCCGGGCCGAACAGCATCAGGTCGGCCGTGCCGATCGCCTCCAGGACCGCCGGATTGGCCGCCGGGCGCGAAGCCGCGGGCCTGCCGTCGCCCGCGTGCAGCAGCTCGACCCGCTCGATGCCCGCCTGCGCCTGTTCGGCGTTCAGGTCGGTGATGCGCTCCTGGCCGCGCACCACCTGGCCGTCGCGCAGCACGGCACGCAGCTCGACCGTGTCGTCGGCGGTCGATGGCCACACGTGGCCGTCGATGGCGCACAGCTTGCGGAACACGAAGATCGCGGTGTTGATGTCGCGACCGTGGGCGAAGTAGGCCCCCGTCAGCACGAAGTTGCCGATGCTGCCGCGGCAGAAATCGAAGTCGCCGGCGATGTTCGACTGGAACACGCGCAGGTAGTTGAGGATCGCGCCGCGGATGCCGGGCTCCATCGTGGCCAGCAGGGGGTGGGCGCCGCTGACGTAGAAGTCGAATTCGGCCAGCAGATCGGGCTGGCTCGAGGTCTCGGACAGGCGGGCGTTGAAGAAGCGCACCACGCTGCTGACCCGGCCTTCGCCGTGGGCCATCGTCATCAGGGCCTGGCGGATGTCGCCCATCGCCAGGATGCCGAGCGCGGCCCGCAAGGCCCTGGAGCTGCCGCCGCTGTCCCAGGCGGGCACCACGCGGGTGACCTCGTAGCGCTGTCGGCACAGGGCCATGGTGATGTCGCGGCTGCCGCTGCCGCCGCCGAACATGACGATGCGTTTCATCGGATCGGGCCTTCGTCCTCGCGGGCCGCACCGAGCCGCCCCCCCGCGCATCTTGCGGGTTCTTACAGATCGAAGTCGTAATCGATCGTCAACGGCGCGTGGTCGCTGAACCACTGCGCCTTGTAGATCGAGGTCTCCCGTGCCGTCGCGGCCAGACCCGGCGTCGCCAGGTGATAGTCGATCCGCCACCCCACGTTCTTGGCCCGTGCCTGACCGCGGTTGCTCCACCACGTGTAGGCCTCGTCGGTGGCGTCGGGGCGCAGCCGGCGGTAGACGTCGACCAGCCCGGTGTCGCCGAGCAGGCGGGTCATCCAGGCGCGCTCTTCGGGCAGGAAGCCGCTGTTCTTCAGGTTGCCCTTCCAGTTCTTCAGGTCGATTTCCTGGTGGGCGATGTTGACGTCGCCCATCAGGACGAACTCGCGCCCGGCCTTCAGCGCGCGCAGGTGCGGCTCGATCAGGTCGAGGAAACGGAACTTGGCCTGCTGGCGTTCGTCGCCTGAAGATCCGCTCGGGAAGTAACAGCTGATGATGGAAAGTTTCCGCTGCGGCGTGTCGTAGCGGGCCTCGACGTAGCGGCCCTCGGCATCGAAGTCGGCATGGCCCAGGCCGATCACGACGTCGCTCGGCTCGTGGCGGCTGTAGAGGCCCACGCCGGAGTAGCCTTTCTTCTCGGCGCAGTGGAAATGGCCCTGCATGCCGTGCAGCACGGTCATGTCCGCCGTCAGGTCGGCGTGCTGGGCCTTGAGCTCCTGCACCCCCATACAATCGATCTCAGCTGCCTCCACCCACGGGATCAGACCCTTGTTCACTGCAGAACGGATGCCGTTGAGGTTGAGGCTGACCAGACGCACGCGAGACCTTTCCAGATGAATGACGACCCTTTGGCCCAGTCCACGACCGACAACCTGGCGCAGGATTTCGTGTCCTTTGCCGTCGATGCGGGGGTGCTGAGGTTCGGGGAGTTCAAGACCAAGGCCGGGCGGCTGTCGCCCTATTTCTTCAATGCCGGCCTGTTCGACGACGGCGCCAAGCTGGGCCGTCTGGCGCAATTCTATGCACGCCGGCTGGTGGCTTCGGGGCTGCAGTTCGACATGCTGTTCGGCCCCGCCTACAAGGGCATCACGCTGGCCGCGGCGGTGGCCATCGAGCTGGCGCGGCTCGGCCACAACGTGCCTTACGCCTACAACCGCAAGGAAGCCAAGGACCACGGCGAGGGTGGCACGCTGGTCGGCGCGCCGGTGCGCGGGCGGGTGCTGATCATCGACGACGTGATCTCCGCGGGCACTTCGGTGCGCGAGTCGATCGCGATGATCCGCGCCGCCGGCGCCGAGCCCTGCGGCGTGACGATCGCGCTCGACCGCCAGGAGAAGGCCAGCGCCGAGGGTGTCGACGCGCCGCATTCGGCGGTGCAGTTCGTGCAGCGCGAGCTCGGCCTGGCGGTGGTGGCGATCGCCACGCTCGACGACCTGCTGCAGTTCCTGTCGGTGCAGAGCAATGCCGTGCTGGCCAGCCACCTGCCCGCGGTGCAGGCCTATCGCGGCCGCTACGGAGTGGCGCAGTGACACCCCTGTCGGTCCGCCGGTTCTGGCTGGCCGGCTTGCTGGCGGGCAGTGCCACGCTGGCCGGCGCCCAGGTCGGTGGCATCTACACCTGCATCGACGGCAAGGGCCGCAAGATCACCTCGGATCGGCCGATCCCCGAGTGCCTCGACCGCCAGCAGGACCTGCGCAACAGCGACGGCTCGGTGCGCACCCGCGTGCCGCCCAGCCTGACCGCCGAGGAGCGCGCCATCGCCGAGGAGCGCCAGCGGCGCCAGATGGTGATCGACGCCGCGCGCAAGGACGCCGTGCGGCATGACCGCAACCTGCTCAACCGCTACCCCGACGAGGCCGCGCACCAGCGTGCCCGCGAGGCCGCGCTCGATCCGCTGCGCCAGGCGCTCCGGATCGCCGACAAGCGGCTGGCCGAACTGCAGCGCGAACGCAAGGTGCTCGAAGCCGAGACCGAGTTCTACAGCGGCCGCGAACTGCCGCGCAAGCTGAAGGTCCGTTTTGACGACAACCAGACCAGCATTGCCGCCCAGCAGGGTGCGGTGGCCAACCACCAGACCGAGTCCGAGCGCATCAACGCCCGTTACGACGAGGAACTGGCGCGCCTGAAGCGCCTGTGGGCCGGCGCGATGCCCGGCAGCATCGGCCCGGTGCCCGGCACCGCCACGGTGGCGCACTGAGCGCCCCGCGGCGGCCTCCGCTCAGCCGCCCAGCCGGCTCTTGAGCCGGTCGTTGACCTGGGCCGGATTGGCCTTGCCCTTGCTCGCCTTCATGACCTGGCCGACCAGCGCGTTGAAGGCCTTCTCCTTGCCGGCGCGGAACTCGTCGACCGATTTCTGGTTGGCCGCCAGCACCGTGTCGATGATCGCGTCGAGCGCGCCGGTGTCGTTCATCTGCTTGAGGCCCTGCGCCTCGATGACGGCGTCGACCTCCTGCGCCGCGCCGCTCCAGAGCACCTCGAAGACCTGCCGCGCGGCGTTGTTGGAGATCGTGCCGTCGACGATGCGGCCGATCAGCGCGGCCAGCTGGGTCGGGCTGACCGGGCTGGTCTCGATGCCGCGGTCTTCGGCGTTGAGGCGACGCGACAGCTCGCCCATCAGCCAGTTGGCCACCAGCTTGGGCTGGCCGCAGGCCTCGACCGCCGCCTGGTAGAACGCGGCGATGGCGCGGCTGGTCGTCATCATGGCCGCGTCGTAGGCGGGCAGGCCGTGCTCGCTCTGGAAACGCGCCGCCAGCGCGCCGGGCAGCTCGGGCATGTCGGCCTTGACGCGCTCGATCCACTCGGGCCCGATCAGCAGCGGCGGCAGGTCCGGGTCGGGGAAGTAGCGGTAGTCGTGCGCGTCTTCCTTGGTGCGCATCATGCGGGTCTCGCCGCTGTCGGGGTCGAACAGCACGGTGGCCTGGCGGATCTCGTGGCCGTCCTCGATCTGCTCGATCTGCCACTGCACCTCGTAGTCGATCGCCTGCGTCAGGTGGCGAAAGCTGTTGAGGTTCTTGATCTCGCGCCGCGTGCCGTAGGGCTGGCCGGGGCGGCGCACCGACACGTTGGCGTCGCAGCGGAAGCTGCCTTCCTGCATGTTGCCGTCGCAGATGCCCAGCCAGACCACCAGCGTGTGCAGCGCACGGGCGTATTCGACCGCCTGCCGGCTGGAGCGCAGGTCGGGCTCGGTGACGATCTCCAGCAGCGGCGTGCCGGCGCGGTTGAGGTCGATGCCGCTGACGGCGTGGCCGAGCCGGTCGTTCGAGCCCAGGCCCTCGTGGATCGACTTGCCGGCGTCCTCCTCGAGGTGGGCGCGCGTCAGGTTGACCTTCATCGGCTCGCCGTCGACGAAGAAGCCGACCGCGCCGCCCTGCACCACCGGCGTCTCGTACTGGCTGATCTGGTAGCCCTTGGGCAGGTCCGGGTAGAAGTAGTTCTTGCGCGCGAAGATCGACATCGGCGCGATCGTCGCGCCCACCGCCAGGCCGAAGCGGATGGCGCGCTCGACCGCGCCGCGGTTCATCACCGGCAGGCTGCCCGGCAGCGCCAGATCGACCGCGCAGGCCTGCGTGTTGGGCTCGGCGCCGAAGGCGGTCGATGCCCCCGAGAAGATCTTCGACTGGGTGGAAAGCTGGGCGTGGGTCTCGAAGCCGATCACGACTTCATAACCACGCACGAGGAGGGATGCGGTCATGGGGCTGCGCCAGGGGGAACGCTCGCGGGCCGGTCGTGCTTGAGCCGGTCGGCGTCTGCGTGATTGAAGGGGTAGGGATGCCGTCTGCGCGCCCGGCCCGGGGCCGCGTCGCGCGAAACCGGAATGCTAAGCCATCCGTGCCCCCGCGGCACCCGCCCGGCGCCGGGGCGCCGCTTACACTTCGGCCACCTCGTTCCCGTGACGCCCCGCCATGAAGCCCATCCGCGTTGTCGCCATCGCCGCCCTGGTGCTCGGCTGTGCCGGCGCGACGGCCGTGGTGCTGGCCCGCCGCGATGCGGCGCCGGTGGTCGACTACACCCTGCTCGACGGCAGCCGGCACCGCAGCGACGCGCTGCGCGGCCAGGTCGTGCTGGTCAACTTCTGGGCCACCAGCTGCACCGTCTGCGTCAAGGAGATGCCCGAGCTGATGGCCACCTACCGGCGGTTCCGCGACCGCGGCTTCGAGACCCTGGCGGTGTCGATGAGCTACGACCCGCCGGCCTACGTGGTGAACTACGCGCGCTCGCGCGAGCTGCCGTTCCCGGTCGCGATCGACAACACCGGCGAGATCGCGCGCCGCTTCGGCGACGTGCAGCTGACGCCGACCACCGTCGTGATCAACCGGCGCGGCCGGATCGTCAGGCGCTACGTCGGCGCGCCGGATTTTGCCGAGCTCAACCGCCTGCTCGAGCGGCTGCTGACCGAGAGCTGAGCCGCCGGCCGCTCACTTCTTGAGCGCACCGAAGACCGACTGCAGGATCGCCTGGCCGGTGGCGACCGGGTCCTGGCGGATCTTCTTTTCTTCCTCGCCGATCATCTTGTAGAGCCCGTCGAGCGCCTTGCCGGTGACGAACTGCTGCAGGTTGGCGTTTTCGGCCGACAGCAGGCCGAAGCGGCTGGCCCGCGAGGCCACGGCGTTGTACTTGCGGGCCAGCGAGACCTGTTCGGTGGCGGCGCTGACGATCGGCAGGAACTTCTCGGCCAGCGGCTCGCGGGTGCGGCCGGCGAAGAACTCGGTCACCGCGGTGTCGGAGCCGCGCAGGATCTGCGCCGCGTCGTCCACCGTCATGCTCTTGACGGCGTCGATCAGCAGCGTCTGGGCCTCGGGCACGGCGAGTTCGGCGGCGCGGTTCATCGCGGTCTCGAGCTCGTCGAGGCGCTTGCCCTGGCCGGTGGCGCGCAGCAGCTTGGCGGCGCGCTGCAGGGTGTCGGGCAGGGGGATGTGGACCAGCGGATTGGCCAGGAAGCCGTCGGTCCTGCCCAGCTGTGCGACCGCGGCTTTGGCGCCGAATTCGAGCGCCGCCCGCAGGCCGGCGGTGGCGTCGGCGGCGCTCGGCGTGGCCGCGCGCGCGGCGCCCAGGCCGCCGGTGCAGGCCATCGCGGCCAGCCACCGGATCAGTTGCCGGCGCTGGCCGGCGAGGTGCGGATCGGGTTGCGTGTGCATGTCTGCCTTCATCGAAGTGTCGGGTTGGCGTGGACTCTAACGCGCCCGGGGGCGCCCCGGACAGCGCCCGAACTGAACCCGCCGGCACGCTCATTTCCGGGCATCGCGGGGCGCGGCCCTGGTCGATCATGTTGAACAACGGGCGCATCCCCATCGTTGTCGGGTGTGTCGATGTCATGGGAGCTTTCATGTTCAAACTCGATCACCTGTCGATCTCGAAGAAGTTCTTGCTGCTGGGGGTGCTGGCCGTCGCGATGGCGCTGCCGCCGTCGGTCGGGCTGATCCGCAGCAAGCTGGCCACGATGAACACTGCCAGCGCCGAGGTGGCGGGGCTGCAGCCGATCAGCAGCCTGCTCGGTCTGCTGAAGGCGACACAGCAGCACCGCGGTGCGTCAGCCGGCGAACTGGGCGGCAACGAGGCGATGAAGGCCCGCCGCGCAGCCATCGAGCCGACCGTTCAGGCTGCGCTCGAGCAGGTCACCGCCGCCACCCGGGCTTATGAACTGCCTGGGCTGCTGCAGGACCGCGACGCCGTGACGTCGGCCTGGCAGTCCTTGCCCGGGGACGTGGTCAAGCGCGCCATCGACGGCCTCGAGAGTTTCAAGCGCCACACCGAGCTGATCGCGATCCAGCTCGATCTGCTGGTCGACGTGCTCGATGCCTCGGGCCTGAGCCTGGACCCCGAGGCCCACACCTACCACCTGACGATGGCGGTGCTCAACGACCTGCCGCCGGTCACCGAGGCGCTCGGCCAGCTGCGCGCCAGGGGCACCGCGGCGTTGGCGCGTGGCACCCTCACGCCACAGCAGCGCGCCGAGATGCAGGGCACCCTGGCGCTGGCCCATGCGCGCGTGCGGTCGGCCGAGAAGAATTTCGAGAAGACCCGTGCCAGTCGCCCCGACATGGACATGACGGCGCTCAACGCCGCCCGCAGCGCCGCCGCCGCCAGCCTGGCGCAGATCGACCAGCGCATCACCGCGATGACCGACGCCCAGGAGATGCCGGCGATCCCGCCCGAGGCCTATTTCGGCGAGACCACGAAGGCCATCGACCTGCAGTTCGCGCTCATCGACACCGCCTTCCCGATGCTGCAGGGCGCGCTCGAGGCGCGTGTCGCCGAGGCGCGTTTCAGCGTCGCCTCGCTGGCTGCCCTGCTGCTGGGCATCACGCTGGCGGGCGCCGCGATCAGCCTGGCCCTGGCGCGCAGCATGCAGCGTTCGATGGCGCAGGCGGTGGCGGTGGCCGAGGCGGTCGCTGCCGGCGACCTGAGCATGCGGGTGCGCACCGATGCGCGCGACGAGGTCGGCGCCCTGCTCGGCGCGCTCGACCGCATGAGCACGAATCTTTCGCGCATGGTCGGCGAGGTGCGGGCCGGCACCGACGCGATCGCCACCGCGTCGTCGCAGATCGCCCAGGGCAACGCCGACCTGTCCAGCCGCACCGAGCTGCAGGCCTCGCACCTGCAGCAGACGGCGGCGTCGATGGACCAGGTCAACGACACCGTGCGCGCCAACGCCGACAACGCCAACGAGGCCAACCGCATCGCCAGCCACGCCTCCGAGGTGGCGGCCGCCGGTGGCAAGGCCGTCAACCAGGTGGTGGCGACGATGAACGGCATCCAGGTCTCGAGCCGCAAGATCGCCGACATCATCGGCGTGATCGACGGCATTTCGTTCCAGACCAACATCCTGGCGCTCAACGCCGCGGTCGAGGCCGCGCGTGCCGGCGAGCAGGGCCGCGGCTTCGCGGTGGTGGCCGCCGAGGTGCGCACGCTGGCGCAGCGTTCGGCCAACGCCGCCAAGGAGATCAAGACCCTGATCGGCGACAGCGTCGAGAAGGTCGATGCCGGCAACCTGCTGGTGTCCGACGCCGGCCAGACCATCGGCGACGTGGTCGACCAGGTGCGCCGCGTCAACGACCTGATGGCCGAGATCACCGCCGCCACGCAGCAGCAGCAGGACGGCACCAGCCAGATCAACGCCGCGCTCGGCCAGCTCGATCAGTCGACCCAGCAGAACGCCGCGCTGGTCGAAGAAACCGCCGCCGCCGCCGAGAGCCTGCGCCAGCAGGCCACCCGCCTCACCGAGGTGATGGCGCAGTTCCGGCTCGCCGACGTGCACTGAGGCTGGCGGGTCGGCCGAGGCTCAGATCCTGCGGGCGTCGAGCGTGTTGCAGTCGGCCACCTTGCCGCTGTCGAAGCCGCGCCTGAACCAGCGCACCCGCTGCTCGCTGCTGCCGTGCGTGAAGCTCTCGGGCGCGACCGCGCCGCCGGCGTTGCGCTGCAGCGTGTCGTCGCCGATCTGCGCGGCCGCGTGCAGCGCCTCGTCGATGTCGCCGGCGTCGAGCCAGCGCCTGGCCTGCTCGGCGTGGTGCGCCCACAGCCCGGCGTAGCAGTCGGCCTGCAGCTCGACCCGCACCGACAGCGCATTCGCCTGCGCCTCGCCGAGCCGGCGTCGGGCCTGCTCGACCCGGCGACAGCGTCGAGAAGGTCGATGCCGGCAACCTGCTGGTGTCCGACGCCGGCCAGACCATCGGCGACGTGGTCGACCAGGTGCGCCGCGTCAACGACCTGATGGCCGAGATCACCGCCGCCACGCAGCAGCAGCAGGACGGCACCAGCCAGATCAACGCCGCGCTCGGCCAGCTCGATCAGTCGACCCAGCAGAACGCCGCGCTGGTCGAAGAAACCGCCGCCGCCGCCGAGAGCCTGCGCCAGCAGGCCACCCGCCTCACCGAGGTGATGGCGCAGTTCCGGCTCGCCGACGTGCACTGAGGCTGGCGGGTCGGCCGAGGCTCAGATCCTGCGGGCGTCGAGCGTGTTGCAGTCGGCCACCTTGCCGCTGTCGAAGCCGCGCCTGAACCAGCGCACCCGCTGCTCGCTGCTGCCGTGCGTGAAGCTCTCGGGCGCGACCGCGCCGCCGGCGTTGCGCTGCAGCGTGTCGTCGCCGATCTGCGCGGCCGCGTGCAGCGCCTCGTCGATGTCGCCGGCGTCGAGCCAGCGCCTGGCCTGCTCGGCGTGGTGCGCCCACAGCCCGGCGTAGCAGTCGGCCTGCAGCTCGACCCGCACCGACAGCGCATTCGCCTGCGCCTCGCCGAGCCGGCGTCGGGCCTGCTCGACCTTCTCGGTAACGCCGCTCAGGCGCTGCACGTGGTGGCCGACCTCGTGCGCCACCACGTAGGCCTGGGCGAAATCGCCGGGCGCGCCCAGGCGCTGGCGCATCACGTCGAAGAAGTCGAGGTCGAGGTAGACCTTCTGGTCGGCCGGGCAGTAGAACGGCCCCATCGCCGCTTCGCCGCGGCCGCATTCGGTGTGGGTGGTGCCACGGAACAGCACCAGCACCGGCTTGCGGTAGGTCGTGCCCTTGGCCTGGAACTGCTCGCCCCAGACGTCTTCGGTCGAGGCCAGCACGGTGGCGACGAAGCGGGCGCTCTCGTCCTGCGGCGCGGCGCGTGGCGTGTGCGGTGCGCTCTGCGAGACCGGCGCCTCGATCGGCCCGCCGCCGCCCAGCAGGCCGAGCACGGTCAGCGGGTTGATGCCGAAGATCCAGCCCGCCAGCAGCGCCACCGCCACGGTGCCCAGGCCGATGCCGCGCCCGCCACGCCCGACCGGCAGGCGGATGCCGCCCCGGCCGGCAGGGCCACCGCCGGTGTCAGCGCGGCGGTCCTCGATCTGGTCGCTTTCGCGCTGGCCGTCCCATTTCATGCCGCGTCCGCCTCGTCGTGACCGGTGCGCGGATCAGCCGGCGACCGGCGTGCCGTTGATGCGCTGCGTCAGGTGGGCGAGCGCCTCCTCGACCTGATCGACCAGCACCAGGCAGAGATCGCCCGGCTCCAGCCGCTCCAGCGCCGCGTCGATGGCGATGAACTCGCCGTAGATCTCGTCGACCCGGCGGGTGCGGGTGGCGTCGCTCAGGCCTTCGCGCAGCAGGCGCAGCACCTCGCCGTCCTCGCGGCCGCGCTGGCAGGCGTCCTGGAACAGGATCACGTCGTCGAAGGCCTGGCCGAGGATCTGGGTCTGCTCGCGGATGTCCTCGTCGCGGCGGTCGCCGGCGCCGCTGATCACCACCGAACGGCGCTTGCCCGGCAGCGCGTCGACCGCCGACACCAGCGCGCGCATCGCGTCGGGGTTGTGGCCGTAGTCGGCGATCACGGTGGCGCCGCGGTAGTCGAGCACGTTGAAGCGGCCGGGCGCGTTGTCGGCGTCGTTGACGAAGCTGGCCAGGCCGCGGCGCACCGCGTCCCAGTCGAGCCCGACGCCCCAGGCCGCGGCCACCGCGGCCATCGCGTTCTCGACCTGGAAGCCGATCAGGCCGCCGCGCGTGATCGGGATGTCGCGCAGCGACACGCTCTCGCGCCAGGCGCCTTCGGCCGCGACCAGCTGGTCGCCGTCGACGAACACGCAGCGCTTGCCTTGCGCGCGGTGCGTCGCCATCACCGGGTGCTGGCGGTCGGCGGCGAAGAAGATCACCTGGCCGGGGCAGGTGGTGGCCATCGCCGCGCAGATCGGGTCGGCGGCGTTGAGCACCGCGTAGCCGCTGGCGGCGACGTTCTGCACGATCACGCGCTTGAGCACCGCCAGGTCCTCGACCGTGGTGATGTAGTTCAGGCCGAGGTGATCGCCCGCGCCGATGTTGGTGACCACCGCGACCTGGCAGCGGTCGAAACCGAGGCCCTCGCGCAGCACGCCGCCGCGCGCGGTCTCGAACACCGCGGCGTCGACGTCGGGGTGCATCAGCACGTTGCGCGCGCTCTTGGGGCCCGAGCAGTCGCCGCTGTCGATCTGGCGGCCGTTGACGTAGACGCCGTCGGTGTTGGTCATGCCCACCCGCAGGCCGCTGGTGGCCAGGATGTGCGCGATCAGGCGGGTGGCGGTGGTCTTGCCGTTGGTGCCGGTGACGGCGACCAGCGGGATGCGGCCGTCGTGGCCGTGGCCGGGCACACCGAACAGGTGGTTGATCATCGCCTCGCCGACGTTGCGGCCCTTGCCGTAGGACGGCGACAGGTGCATGCGCAGGCCGGGCGCGGCATTGACCTCGACGATGCCGCCGCTCTGGTCCTCGAGCGGGCGCAGCACGCTTTCGCAGACCACGTCGACGCCGCAGATCTCCAGGCCGACCATCTGCGCCGCCGCCACCGCACGCGCGGCGACCTCGGGGTGCACGTCGTCGGTCACGTCGGTGGCGGTGCCGCCGGTGCTCAGGTTGGCGTTGTTGCGCAGGATCACGCGCTGGCCCTTGGGAGGCACCGACTCGGGCGTCAGGCCCTGGATCGCCAGGCGCGCCACGGCGATCTCGTCGAAGCGGATCTTGGTCAGCGAGGTGGCGTGGCCGTCGCCGCGCCTGGGGTCGGCGTTGACGATCTCGACCAGCTCGCGCACGCTGTGCACGCCGTCGCCGCTGACGTGCGGCGGGTCGCGCCGGGCCGCGGCGATCAGCTGGTTGCCGACCACCAGCAGGCGGTAGTCGGCGCCGGGCAGGAATTTCTCGACCATCACCTCGCCGATCTCGGCGGCGGCGGCGTAGGCGATTTCAAGGTGGGCGCGGTCGACGATGTTGACCGTCACGCCCTTGCCCTGGTTGCCGTCCTGCGGCTTGAGCACCACCGGCAGGCCGATCTCCTGCGCCACGGCCCAGGCGTCGTCGACGCTGGTGACCGGCCGGCCGATCGGCACCGGCACGCCGGCGGCGGCGAGCAGGCGTTTGCTCAGGTCCTTGTCCTGCGCGATCGACTCGCTGACCGCGCTGGTCGAGTCGACCTCGGCGGCCCAGATGCGGCGCGCGCGCGCGCCCCAGCCGAACTGCACCAGGCTGCCCTGCGTCAGGCGCCGCCACGGGATGCCGCGGGCGGCGGCGGCGTCGACGATCGAGCCGGTGGACGGGCCCAGGCGCACGTCCTCGTCGATCTCGCGCAGGCGGGCCAGTGCGGCCGTCACGTCGAAACTGCCTTGGCCGGCCAGTTCGAGCGCGGCGCGCACCAGCTGTTCGGCCAGTTCGAGCGCCAGGCGGCCGACCGGCTCCTCGCTGTACTCGACGACCATCTGGTAGACGCCGGTCTCCAGCGTGGCCGAAGTGCGGCTGAATGTCACCAGGCAGCCGGCCTGGTTCTGCAGCGCCAGGGCTGCGCTTTCGAGCACGTGGGCGAGCGACAGCACGCCGCGCTGGCCGCTGGCAGGCAGCGCGCCGATGCCCGGGAACAGCGCGCGCAGGCGCGGCTCGAAACCGGCCAGCCGTGAGATGTCGACCTCGTCGCCTTCACAGCGCACGATCGCTTCGATCGCGGTGTGTCGGCTCCAGAGGTTGGGGCCGCGCAGGGCCCGGATGCGGGTGAGGTCCATCAGCGTGTGTCGGAGTCGATCCGATGAAAGGCAGGGGAGTCGGTGGGCTCAGTGCTGGCCGGGGGCGGTCATGGCCAGGTCGGGATCGAAGGTCTCGATGCCGGCGGCGATCAGTTCGGGGGCGATGCCCAGGCCCCAGGCGGTGGCGACGGCGGCCAGCAGCACGCCGGCGCTGAGCGCCGCGCCGCGCCGGCGCCCGCTGTGCAGCGGCGGGCCGAGCGTCTCGCTGGTGCCCGTGGCCAGCACCAGGCGCCGGTCACGCAGGAACACCGCCCGCCCGCCCGCGCCGCGGTGTTCGCGCAGCGCGGCGTTCTGTCCGTCGTCGGCGTAGAGGAGCACCTCGCCGTCGCACAGGCTGGCGAGTTCGGCGATGCGTTCGTCGGCGGCGTTGAGCACGCCCACGCCGTCCGACAGCACCACGTCCATCTGCGTTCGCAGCACCCGCACCAGCTGGTCGGAGGTCTGGATGTCGTGCGCGGCCAGGGCCTCGGCGCCACCGAGGTCGGTGATCACGCCGACCTGGCAGCGGTCGTAGGCCAGGCCGTCCTGCAGGATGCTGGCGGCACCGTTCTCGAGCACCACCGCCTGCACCTCGCGGTTGATCAGCAGCCGGTGGCCGGCCGACCAGTTGGCGCCGTCGCGCCGCTCGACCTGGCGGTTGCCGAGGAACAGGCCGTCGCCGCAGGCCAGGCCGACGTGGCGCCCGCTCAGGTGCACCAGCCACGCCACCAGGCGGGCGATGCGGTGGGTGTCGACCGAGCCGGCGATGCCGACGATCGGGATGCGGCCCGAAGCGTCTTCGGCGAACAGGTGGTTGACGATCGCCTGGCCGACCGGCCGCGGCGTACCTTCGGCCGGCTTCAGGTGCATCAGCAGGCCGGGGCCGGCGTTGACCTCGACGATCGCGCCGCCCTGCTCCTGCAGCGGGCGCGAGATGTCCTCGCAGACCAGATCGACGCCGGCGATGTCCAGGCCGATCACCCGCGCGGCCAGCGAGACGGCGTGTTCGACCTCGGGGTGCACCTGGTCGGTGCAGTCGATCGAGACGTTGCCGTTGCGCTGGATCAGGATCCGCCGGCCGGCCTCCGGCACCGACGTGCCGTCGAGGCCCTGGCGCTCCAGCAGCAGGCGGATCACCGGCTCGCGGTCGAGGCGGATGGTCTCGAGCGGGAACTCCTCGGCGTCGCCGCGGCGCGGATCGATGTTGAGCTGGCTGTCGATCAGCTGCACGACGCTGCCGTGGCCGTCGCCGGTGATCCACAGGCTTTCGCCGCGGGCGGCGGCCACCACCTGTCCGTCGACGACCAGCACGCGGTGCTCGTCGCCGCGCACGTAGCGTTCGACGATCACCTCGCTGCCTTCGGCGCGCGCCACGCCCCAGGCGGATTCGACGTCCTGCCGGTTGCCGAGGTCGAGGCTGACGCCGCGGCCGTGGTTGGCGTCGGTCGGCTTGACCACCACCGGCAGGCCGATGTCCTGCGCGATCTCCCAGGCGGCGGCCGGGTCGGCGGCGACCTGGCCTTCGGGCACCGGCACGCCGACCGCGCGCAGCAGCGCCTTGGTCAGGTCCTTGTCGCCGGCGATGCCCTCGGCGATGGCGCTGGTGAGGTCGGTCTCGGCGGTCCAGATGCGGCGCTGCGCCGAGCCGTAGCCGAGCTGCACCAGGTTGCCGTCGTTGAGGCGGATGTGCGGGATGCGCCGATCGGTCGCCGCGGCGACGATGCAGGCGGTGCTGGGGCCGAGGAAGCACTCGTCGATGCGCTCGCGCACCTGCGTGACGGCGGCGTCGACGTCGAACGGCTGGTCGTTGATCGCCGCCATCAGCAGCGCATGCGCGTTGGCCAGCGCGGTGCGGGCGACCTGCTCGTCGCGGGCCCGGAACACCATCCGGTAGACGCCGCGCCGCGAGGTGCTGCGGGTCTGGCCGAAGCCGGTCGGCATGCCCGACAGGTTGAGCAGCTCGATCACCACGTGCTCGAGCACATGGCCCATCCAGGTGCCTTCCTGCAGCCGCTGCAGGAAACCGCCGCGCTCGCCGACACCGCAGTGGTGCTCGACCAGCGCCGGCAGCATCGCCGTCAGCCGGTCGTTGAAACCGGGCAGCAGGTGGGAGGGATGGTCTTCGAGCTCACCGAGATCGAGCCAGACTTCCAGCACCGGTCGGTAGGTCCAGACGTTGGGGCCGCGCAGGTAGTTGATGCGCAGCAGTTTGATGTCTTCTTTGAGGCTCATGAGGTCGGAATCTCGGCCCTGGGCGGGCGTGACGAAAGCGTTGCCTGGAGCGGCGCACGATTGTGCGCCTGTCAATGTGGTGCCGGCCTGACGTCGGCGAGACGGTCGTTTCGAGCGTTGTAGGCGCTTGGGCGAAAATCGCCGATTCGGCCCAGGATCCGGATTGTTCCCGACCGGCCCGCCGCAAGCACACCTCATGCACCCTCTTCATCCAGTCGACGTCACACAGCCACTTGCGGATTCCGGCGGAATCGATGCGCGAGCGCCGCTGTCCGCAGACGAGAACGTGCTGGCCTCGTTCCAGGTTGACCTGGATGCCCGGATGCACTTCGGTACCGGGCAGCTGGTGCTGGGCAGCCGCTCGCTGCACGCCCGCGAGGCGGGCGATGCCGGCTGGCGCAGCTTCACGCTGCGTCCGGGACTGGCGCTGCGGCTGAGCGATCACGCCGGCGTCGGCCAGCTCGAGCTGCACGACGACGCGGCGTTGCTGGCGGTCTGGCGCTACACGCTCGGCCTGCAGGTGCAGGCGGTGCGGCTGGTCGAGCAGTTCGAGCGGCAGATCGCGTCGCTCGATCACCGGCACACGCCGGCGCCGGCCGAAGACACGGCGACCTGCCCGATCTGCTCGTCGCCGATGCCCGAGGACAGCGAGGAGTGCCCGGTCTGCGCCCGCGAGCTGCAGACGCCGCCGTCGACCTGGGTGCTGCTGCGCCTGGGCCGCTTCGCCAAGCCCTACCGCTGGCAGCTGATCATCGGTTTCATGCTGACGCTGGCGTCGACCGCCGCCACGCTGGTGCCGCCCTACCTGACCATCCCGCTGATGGACAACGTGCTGATCCCGTTCCAGAACGGCCAGCGCATCGACCCCGGCTACGTGATGCTGCTGCTGTCGGGCCTGCTGGGCTCGGCGCTGCTGGCCTGGAGCCTGGGCTGGGCGCGCACCTGGCTGCTGGCGCTGGTGTCCGAGCGCATCGCCGCCGACCTGCGCACCAGCGCCTTCGAGCACCTGCTGACGCTGTCGCTCGACTACTTCGGCGCCAAGCGCACCGGCGACCTGATGGCGCGCATCGGCTCCGAGACCGACCGCATCTCGGTCTTCCTGTCGCTGCACGCGCTCGACTTCATCACCGACGTGCTGATGCTGGCGATGACCGCGACCATCCTGTTCTCGGTCAACCCCTGGCTGGCGCTGGTCACGCTGCTGCCGCTGCCCTTCATCGGCTGGATGATCCACGTCGTGCGCGACCGCCTGCGCCACGGCTTCGAGAAGATCGACCGGGTCTGGGGCGACGTCACCAACGTGCTGGCCGACACCATCCCCGGCATCCGCGTCGTCAAGGCGTTTGCCCAGGAAGGCCGCGAGGCCCGGCGCTTTCGCGACGCCAACCAGCAGAACCTGGCCGTCAACGACAAGCTGAACAAGACCTGGAGCCTGTTCAGCCCGACCGTGTCGCTGCTGACCGACATCGGCCTGCTGGTGGTCTGGGCCTTCGGCATCTGGCAGGTCAGCCGCGGCGAGATCACGGTCGGCGTGCTGACCGCCTTCATCGCCTACATCGGCCGCTTCTACGGCCGGCTCGACTCGATGAGCCGCATCGTCTCGGTGACGCAGAAGGCGGCCTCGGGCGCCAAGCGCATCTTCGACATCCTCGACCACGTCTCGAACGTGCCCGAGCCCACCCAGCCGGTGCCGATCGGCGCGCTGCAGGGCCGCGTGACGATGGAATCGGTCGGCTTCCGCTACGGCAACCGGGCGGTGATCCGTGGCCTCGACCTCGAGATCCGGCCCGGCGAGATGATCGGCCTGGTCGGCCACAGCGGCTCGGGCAAGAGCACGCTGGTGAACCTGATCTGCCGCTTCTACGACGTCAGCGACGGCGCCATCCGCGTCGATGGCGTCGACATCCGCCGCTTCGCGGTGGCCGACTACCGCCGTCACATCGGCCTGGTGCTGCAGGAGCCGTTCCTGTTCTTCGGCACCATCGCCGAGAACATCGCCTACGGCCGCCCTGACGCGAGCCGGGCCGAGATCGTCGCCGCGGCGCGCGCCGCGCACGCGCACGAGTTCATCCTGCGGCTGCCGCTGGGCTACGACTCGCTGGTCGGCGAACGCGGCCAGGGCCTGTCGGGGGGCGAGCGCCAGCGCATCTCGATCGCGCGCGCGCTGCTGATCGACCCGCGCGTGCTGATCCTCGACGAGGCCACCTCGTCGGTCGACACCGAGACCGAAAAAGAGATCCAGAAGGCGCTCGACAACCTGGTGCAGGGCCGCACCACCATCGCCATCGCGCACCGGCTGTCGACCCTGCGCAAGGCCGACCGGCTGGTCGTGATGGAGCGCGGCCGGGTGGTCGAGGTCGGGCCGCACGACGAACTGATGGCCCGCCAGGGTGCGTACTGGCGGCTCTACGAAGCACAGGCGCGGCGGGTCGACGACGATGGTGACGACCGCGAGACCGTGCCCGCACCCACCCATGCGGCCCACCCGGCCGGCCAGGACTGAGGGCCCGCGATGACGAATCCGCCGACATCCCGGGAGCCCGCGACGGGCGCCCCTGACTTCCTGCTCAGCCGCAACGCGCAGGGGCGACTGGTCTACACCGACGCTGCCGGCACCGTGCACACCGGCGTCGTGCCGGTGCGGGCTTTCCCGCTCGTCGCGCCGGGCGAGGGCCTGTCGCTGGTCAGTGCCGATGGTCACGAGCTGGCCTGGTTCGAGCGCATCGACGAGCTCGGCCCGGCGCAGCGCCAGCTGATCGAGGCCGAACTGGCGGCACGCGAGTTCATGCCGGTCATCCGCCGGGTGGTCTCGGTTTCGACTTTTTCCACTCCGAGCACCTGGGAGGTTGAAACCGACCGCGGCGTCACCACCTTGGTCCTCAAGGTGGAAGAAGACATCCGGCGCCTGCCGGGTGGCGCGCTGCTGATCGGCAGTGCGCACGGCGTCCAGTTTCTGGTCCGGGACATGCCGGCTCTCGATCGCGGTTCGCGTCGATTGCTGGAGCGTTTCCTGTAACGGGGAGGGCTGCCGCCGGATTTTTTCCACACGTTGCGCGCTCACGACTGTGCAAACCGGTTCAACCTTGCATCAGCAGTGAGCGTCAACTTCATTTATTGTGTCGATCGGTTCGTCATCGAACCTTTCCTGCACGCCGCGATCATTCAACCCGCGTCCGAAGTCCATCCATGAGCAAAGATTCTGTCAAGACCTCCATCGACACCGATGGCCTGCGCTACCTCAGCAAGACGCCCGGTTCACCCTTCGGCTCCGCCGGCACGCACTCGGCCGCGACGATGTCGTGTTTCCTGTGCGGCAAGCACCGCGCCCGCTCGCAACTGAAGACCCGCAAGCTGCTCGGCAAGTCGCAGCTGGTCTGCGCACCGACCTGCACCGAACTCGAAGAGCAGCTGCGCAGCGCGGGCTGATCCGCTCCCGCTCGCCGCCCCGCCTGACCCGGCCCGCGCCCTGCGGGTTCAGGGCGTGCGGGGCGTCGGTGCGACCTGCGGCGCCCGCGTGACACGGGTTCTGCCACCACTGGTCACCAGGATCACGGCGTCGCCCGCGGCCAGGGATTCGGTGCCCTTCGCCTGCACCATCGACCGGCGCTCGCCGTTCGGCAGTTGCAGCAGGATCTCGACCGCCTCTTCGCGCGTGCCGAAGCGCTCCATCGTGTTGCCGATCACCGCGCCGGCCACCGCGCCGATCACCGCCACCGCCGCGCCTTCGCGCCGGCCGCCCACCGATCCGCCGGCAATGCCGCCGACGACCCCGCCAGCGACCGCGCCGGCGCCGCTCTGCTGGCCCTCCACCACCACCGGCCTGACACTCAGGACCACCGCGTCCTGCACGGTCGACAGCCGCTGCGCATCGCGCGGCTGCACGACGTCGGGGCTGGTGGTGCTGCAGGCGGCGAGCGCGAGCGCGGTGGCAAGGGCAATCAGGCGGGATTTCATGGTCGAACCCCCTCCGGGGTGATGCGGGCGTGTCTCATCCTAACGTCGCAGCACCGGGTGTCCGTTGACCCTGATCGCCGCTGCGCATCGCGGCCATGCACGGCTGCGGCGCCGTACACCTGCGATTCAGCCGTGCAGGCGACTGTGGCGCGGCACGCAGGCGAGCAGGAACTCCATCTGGTCGACCACGATCCGGCGCCCGCGCAGGATCATGTCCTCGTGCAGGTTCGGCACGTAGGGCAGGTAGAGCAGCTCCATGCGGGTTTCTTCCAGCAGGCGGTTGCCCTTGCGGCCGTTGCAGCTGCGACAGGCCGTGATGCAGTTCATCCAGCTGTCGACGCCGCCGCGCGAGGTCGGCACGATGTGCTCGCGTGTCAGGTCGTCGGGCGGGAACACGCCGCCGCAGTAGGCGCAGACGTGGCGGTCGCGCACGAACAGCTTGATGTTCGACAGCGCCGGCGCCTGTCGCCAGGCGCGTGAGGGCACGGCGCCACGCACCGCGATGATCGGGTGCAGTTCGATGCGCGACTGCAGGCCGCTGACGCGCTGGATACCGCCGCGCAGAACCATGCACGGCTCTCCCAGCGTCCACGCGACGGCGTCGCTGGCATACAGAGTGGCCGCTTCCTTCGGCGTGATCCACGCCTGGGGTCGACCCGAAACATCGAGTTGAAGCACGTCCATGGCAGTTCCCATGCCTAGCATAGATCATGCGAGCCTGAGCCCTCAAGGTGTCATTTTCGTGACCCTTGTGGGTACAAGGCTCATATCTGACTAGGGGTCGGACTCTAGAAAAAGACGATCGCCAGGACTTGTGACTTGCGACAAGTCGGACAAAATAGCACGATCGTTCGATCAATCGGAACTTCGTGACCTCCACCAGCCTTGAGCAGCGCAAATCCCGCGCCGGCGCCCGTTCCGCCCAGAAGGGCCAGCAGACCCGCGCCTCGATCCTGGATGCCGCCTTGGCCCTGTCGTCGCAGAAAGGGCTCGAAGGCCTGTCGATCGGCGCGCTGGCCGAGGTCACGGGCATGAGCAAGTCGGGCGTGTTCGCCCATTTCGGCTCGCGCGAGGAGCTGCAGATCTCGGTGATCCGCGAGTATCACAACCGCTTCGAAGAAGAGATCTTCTACCCCGCCATCCGCGAGCCGCGTGGCCTGGGCCGGCTGGTGGCGATGTTCGACCGCTGGATCCGGCGCGTCACGGTCGAGATCGACTCGGGCTGCATCTACATCAGCGGCGCGGTCGAGTTCGACGACCGGCCCGGACCGGTGCGCGACGCGCTGGCCGACATGGTCCGCACCTGGCACGCCGCGCTGCACCGGGCGATCGAGATCGCCCGCGAGGTCGGCGATCTGCGCCCCGATACCGATGCCCGGCAGATGGCGTTCGAGATGCACGGCCTGATCCTCGCCCTGCACCACGATGCCCGCTTCCTGCGCGAGCCCGGTGCGGTCGAACGGGCGCGCCGCGGCTTCGAGCACATGCTCGCGCGCTATGCCGTCGCCCCCGCGGACGGCTCGCGCTGAGCGCGGCGCAGCGCCACTTTTCCGATCCTTTCACCGTTACGCAGGCGCGCCGACGCGCCGCCCCACGTTCAGGAGACGACATGCCCCAGTACACCCCGCCGTTGCGCGACATGCAGTTCGTGCTGCACGAGCTGATCGACGTCACCACCGCCTTCAAGGCCATGCCGGCGCACGCCGAGGTCGACGTCGACACCGTCAACGCGGTGCTGGAGGAGGGCGGCAAGTTCGCCGCCGGCGTGGTGTTCCCGCTCAACCAGAGCGGCGATGCCGAAGGCTGCACGCGCGACCCGGCGACCCACGCCGTGCGTGCGCCGGCGGGCTACAAGCAGGCCTATGCGCAATATGTCGAAGGCGGCTGGGCCTCGCTGAGCTGCGATCCGGCCTACGGCGGCCAGGGCCTGCCGCAGGTCGTGAACCAGTGTTTCTACGAGATGCTCAACAGCGCCAACCAGGCCTGGACGATGTATCCCGGCCTGTCGCACGGCGCCTACGAGGCGCTGCACGCCCACGGCACCCCCGAGCAGCAGGCCACCTACCTGCCGCGCCTGACCAGCGGCGAATGGACCGGCAGCATGTGCCTGACCGAGCCGCACTGCGGCACCGACCTCGGCCTGCTGCGCACCAAGGCGGAGCCGCTGGCTGACGGCAGCTACGCGATCACCGGCAACAAGATCTTCATCTCGGCCGGCGAACACGACCTGGCCGCCAACATCGTGCACCTGGTGCTGGCCCGCCTGCCCGGCGCGCCCGAAGGCAGCAAGGGCATCTCGCTGTTCGTGGTGCCCAAGTTCAACGTCAACGCCGACGGCAGCCTGGGCGCGCGCAACGGCATCTGGTGCGGCGGCCTCGAACACAAGATGGGCATCCACGGCAACGCCACCGCGCAACTGGTGCTCGACGGCGCCGTGGGCACCCTGGTCGGCGAGCCTCACAAGGGCCTGGCGGCGATGTTCGTGATGATGAACGCGGCCCGCCTGGGCGTGGGCATGCAGAGCCTGGGCCTCACCGAGGTGGCCTACCAGAACGCCGTCGCCTACGCGAAGGACCGCATCCAGATGCGCGCGCTGACCGGGCCGAAGGCGCTCGACAAGCCGGCCGATCCGATCATCGTGCACCCCGACGTGCGCAAGATGCTGCTGACCGCGCGCGCCTACGCCGAAGGCGGCCGCGCCCTGTGCGTGCACACCGCGCTGATGCTCGACCAGGAGCTGAGCCACCCCGACGAGGCCGTGCGCCGCGCCAGCGCCGACGAGGTGGCGCTGTTGACGCCGATCGTCAAGGCCTTCCTGACCGACAACGGCTGGATCGCCACCTCGCACTGCCTGCAGGTGTTCGGCGGCCACGGCTACATCCGCGAATGGGGCATGGAGCAGTACGTGCGCGACGCCCGCATCAACATGATCTACGAGGGCACCAACACCATCCAGTCGCTCGACCTGCTGGGCCGCAAGGTGCTGGCCGACAACGGTCGCAAGCTCAAGGCTTTCGGCCGGCGCGTGGCCGATCTGATCGACGAGGAAGGCGTGCGCGAGGACATGCAGGAGTTCATCAACCCGCTCGCTGATCTCGGCGACAAGGTCAACAAGCTGACCACCGAACTCGGTTTCAAGGCGATGGGCAACGCCGACGAGGTGGGCGGCGCGGCGGTCGATTACCTGCGCGTGGTCGGCCACCTGGTGTTCGCCTATTTCTGGGCCCGCATGGCCCGGATTGCGCTCGATCAACAGGGCAGCGGCGATCCGTTCTACACCGCCAAGCTGCACACCGCGCGTTTCTACTTCGCCAAGCTGCTGCCCGAGACCGCCAGCCTGATCCGCACCGCCCGCGCCGGCGTCGCGCCGCTGATGGCGATGGACGAGTCGATGTTCTGAAGCCGTCGCTCGTCAACCCGACCCACATTCCAGGAGACCGTATGAATCGATTCATCGTCCGCAAGGTCGCCGTGCTGGGCGCCGGCGTGATGGGCGCGCAGATTGCCGCCCACTTGGTCAACGTCAAGGTGCCGGTGGTGCTGTTCGACCTGCCGGCCAAGGAGGGCCCGAAGTCGGGCATCGCGCTGAAGGCGATCGCCAACCTGGCCAAGCTCAAGCCCGCGCCGCTGGGCGTGGCCGAGGACGCCGCGCGCATCCAGCCGGCCAACTACGAGGAGCACCTCGACCTGCTGAAGGAGTGCGACCTGGTGATCGAGGCGATCGCCGAACGCATGGACTGGAAGCTCGCGCTCTACGAGCGCATCGCCGCCCACCTGGCGCCGCACGCGATCGTGGCGTCCAACACCTCGGGCCTGTCGATCACCAAGCTGAGCGACGCGCTGCCGGCGGCGATCCGGCCGCGTTTCTGCGGCATCCACTTCTTCAACCCGCCGCGCTACATGGCATTGGTCGAGCTGATTCCGACGCCCGACACGCAGGCGGCGGTGCTCAACCAGCTCGAGACCTTCGTCACCCGCACGCTCGGCAAGGGCGTGGTGCGGGCCAAGGACACGCCCAACTTCGTCGCCAACCGGGTCGGCGTGGCCGGCATGCTGGCCGTGATGCACGAGGCTGACAAGTTTGGCCTGAGCTACGACGTGGTCGACGACCTGACCGGCAAGAAGCTCGGCCGCGCCAGCAGCGGCACCTTCCGCACCGCCGACGTGGTGGGGCTGGACACGATGGCACATGTCATCAAGACGCTGCAGGACAACCTGGGCCACGACAAGACCGACGACCCGTTCTACGCCAGCTACGCCACGCCGCCGGTGCTGGCCGCGCTGATCGCCCAGGGCGCTCTGGGCCAGAAGACCGGCGCGGGCTTCTACAAGAAGGTCGGCAAGGAAATCCTGCGTCTCGACCCGGCCAAGGGCGAATACGTGGCGGGCGGCGGCAAGGCCGACCCGATCATCGAGCGCATCCTCAAGAAGCCGGCCGCCGAGCGGCTCAAGCTGCTGCGTGAATCGAGCAACCCGCAGGCGCAATTCCTGTGGGCGATCCTGCGCGACGGTTTCCATTACGCCGCGGTGCACCTGGCCGAGATCGCCGACAACGCGCGCGAGGTCGACTTCGCGATGCGCTGGGGCTTCGGCATGAAGCAGGGCCCGTTCGAGCTCTGGCAGGAGGCCGGCTGGCTGCAGGTGGCGCAGTGGATCAAGGACGACATCGACGCCGGCCGGGCGCTGTGCCGCGCGCCGCTGCCGGCCTGGGTGTTCGACAGCGCGGTGGCCATGCACGGCGGCGTGCACACGCCCGACGGGTCCTGGTCCGCGGCGGCCGGTTGTTTCGAGCCGCGTTCGACCTTGCCGGTCTACGCCCGCCAGCATTTCCCCGAAAACGTCCTGGGCGCCGGTGCCCCCGACCCGCTGCAAAGCGGCACCGAGGTGTACCGCAACGACGAGCTGCGGGTCTGGACGCTCGACGGCGAGGTGCTGATCGCCAGCATCACCGCCAAGCTGCACCTGATCAGCCCGACCGTGACCGAAGGGCTGCTGAAAGCGGTGGAACTGGCCGAGGCGCGTTACCAGGGCCTGGTGATCTGGTCGCCGGACGACGTGTTCTCGGCCGGCGCGAATCTCGAATCGCTGATGCCGGTGTTCATGAAGCTCGGCGCCAAAGGCATCGCGCCCGAGGAGAAGAAGCTGCAGGACCTGATGCTGCGCATCCGCTACGCGGCGGTGCCGGTGGTCTCGGCCATGCGCGGCATCGCGCTGGGCGGCGGCTGCGAGCTGGCGGTGCACTCGGCGCTGCGGGTGGCGGCGATGGAGACCTACGTCGGCCTGGTCGAGGTCGGCGTCGGCCTGCTGCCGGGCGGCGGCGGGCTGACCTACATCGCGCGCCGCGCGGCCGAGAAGGCGGCCGGCGCACCGGGCAGCGATCTGCTCGCCTTCCTTAAGGACGGCTTCCAGGCCGCCGCGATGGCGACTGTCGGCACCAGCGCGCTGGAGTCGCGCAAGCTCGGTTACCTGTTGGACAGCGACGTGATCGTTGCGCACAAGGACGAGCTGCTGCACGTCGCCATCGGCCAGGTCAAGGCGCTGACCGATGCGGGCTACCGAGCGCCGCCCAAGGCGCTGTTCCCGGTGGCGGGCCGTTCGGGCCTGGCGACGATCAAGGCCAGCCTGGTCGGCATGCGCGACGGCGGCTTCGTCAGCGCGCACGACTTCCACATCGCCAGCCTGATCGCCGAGGTGGTCTGTGGCGGCGATGTCGACGGCGGCTCGCTGGTCACCGAGGACTACCTGATGGCGCTCGAGCGCAAGCACTTCTGCGCCCTGCTGGCGCACCCGAAAACGCAAGAGCGGATCATGGGCATGCTGTCGACCGGCAAGCCGGTTCGCAACTGAGCGGAGCACACGAGATGAGCAAACAGATTCAAGACGCCTACATCGTCGCCGCCAGCCGCACGCCGATCGGCCGTTCGCACCGCGGTTTCTTCCGCAGCACCCGGCCGGACGACCTGCTCGTAGCCGCCTTGCGCGGCGCTCTGGCGCAGGTGCCGACGCTCGATCCGAAGGCGATCGAGGACGCCATCATCGGCTGCGCGATGCCCGAAGGCCCGCAGGGCCTGAACGTGGCGCGGGTGGCGGCGTTGCTGGCCGGGCTGCCCAACAGCGTCGGCGGCATCACGGTCAACCGCTTCTGCGCCTCGGGCCTGAGCGCGATCCAGATGGCGGCCGACCGCATCCGCGTCGGCGAGGCCGAGGTCATGATCGCCGGCGGCTGCGAGAGCATGAGCATGGTGCCGATGAGCGGCAACATGCCGTCGTTCAACCCGGCGATCTTCGAGCGCGACGAGAACGTCGGCATCGCCTACGGCATGGGCCTGACCGCCGAGAAGGTGGCCAACCAGTGGAAGGTCGGCCGCGAGGCGCAGGACGCCTTTGCGCTGGCCTCGCACCAGAAGGCGCTGAAGGCGCAGGCGGCGGGTGATTTCGGCGCCGAGATCACGCCGGTCGACGTGATCGAGCGCACGCCCGACCTCGCCACCGGCGAGGTGCGCACGCGCAGCCGCACGGTCAGCCTCGACGAGGGGCCGCGCGCCGACACCTCGATCGACGGCCTGGCCAAGCTGCGCACGGTGTTCGCGGCCAAGGGCAGCGTCACCGCCGGCAACAGCTCGCAGACCAGCGACGGCGCCGGTGCGCTGATCCTGGCCAGCGAGCGCGCGGTGCGGCAGTACAACCTGCAGCCGCTGGCGCGTTTCGTCAGCTTTGCCAGCCGCGGCGTGCCGCCCGAGATCATGGGCATCGGTCCGATCGAGGCCATCCCGGCGGCGCTGCGCAGCGCAGGGCTCAGCCTGTCGGCGATCGACTGGATCGAGCTCAACGAGGCGTTTGCGGCGCAGTCGCTGGCGGTGATCCAGGGCGTCGGGCTCGACCCGGCCAAGGTCAACCCGATGGGCGGCGCGATCGCGCTCGGCCACCCGCTCGGCGCCACCGGCGCGATCCGCGCCGCCACCGTGGTGCACGCGCTGCGCCGCCACAACCTGAAATACGGCATGTTGACGATGTGCGTGGGCACGGGGCAGGGCGCGGCGGGCATCTTCGAACGCGTCTGACGCTCGGTTCGACCGGCCGCCGTAACCCTTGCGGGTGCGGCGGCTTCTTTTTGGTCGTCAGCAAAGCGTGACAAACTCCCGTCCCGAAATGGAGAATTCATGAGCATCAAGACCGCCCTGCTCGATGGCGTCTTCACGATCGAGATCGCCCGGCCCGAGAAGAAGAACGCGCTGACGATGGCGATGTACGGCGAGCTGGCGCAGGCCTTCGCGGCCGCCCGCGACGACGCCGCGGTGCGCGCGGTGCTGCTCACCGGCCAGCCCGGCATCTTCACCTCGGGCAACGACCTCGACGACTTCATGCAGGCGCCGCCGCGCGACATGAACTCGCCGGTGTTCCGGTTCATGCACGCGCTGGTCGATTGCGACAAGCCGGTGATCGCCGCCGTCACGGGTGCGGCGATCGGCATCGGGACGACGCTGCTGCTGCACTGCGACTTCGTCTACGTCTGTGACGAGGCCCGCCTGGCGATGCCTTTCGTCGGCCTCGGCCTGGTGCCGGAGTTCGCGTCGAGCCTGCTGGTGCCTCAGTTGCTGGGCCACGTCAAGGCGGCCGAGAAGCTGCTGCTTGGCGATCCGTTCACGGGCGCCGAGGCGGTCGAGTTCGGCATCGCCAATGCGGTGCTGCCGACCAGCGAGGTGGTCAACCACGCGCGCCGCGTGGCGCTGCGTTTCAACGGCCTGCCGCCCGGCGCGGTGCGCGACAGCAAGCGGCTGATGCGCGCCGGCAGCGCCGATGCGGTGCGGGCCACGATCGCCTCCGAAGCCGCGATCTTCGGCGACCGGCTGCGCAGCCCCGAGGCGCAGGAGGCCTTCCAGGCCTTCTTCCAGAAACGCAAGCCGGATTTCTCGCGCTTTTCCTGAGCGCCTGAACACCGCACCGAGCCCTTCAACGCCCAAGCTGCCGTGTCGACGCTCCCGCCTCCCGGACCCCCGCGTGCACCGCCGTCGACGCCCGAGCCGACGTCGGCGGCCGCCTTGGCCGGCGCCCGGCTGTTGCTGGCGCCGCTGCTGTGGTGGCAGGGCCGGCAGTTGCGCCGGGCGACGCCGCGCCTGCCCGAGCCGCCCGGCCCGCGCCAGGGCAAGGCCGGCGTCGGGTTCTCGCGTCTGCGCATCCTGGTGGTGGGGGATTCGGCGGCCGCCGGTGTCGGGGTCGACGAGCAGGCGCAGGCGCTGGCGCCCTTGCTGGCCCATGCGCTGGCGCGCCAGCTGTCGTCCGGGCCGATGGGCCTGACCAGCGTGAGCTGGCAGGTGGTGGCGCGCACGGGGGTGTCGTCGCGCAGCGCGCTGGCGATGCTGGCGGCCACCCGGCTCGAGCCGGCCGACGTGCTGGTGACGGTGCTGGGCACCCACGACGTGCTCGAGCAGGTCCATCCGGCCCAGTGGCTGCACAACCTCGACGCCGTGCGCAGCCACGCCAAGCACCGCGCCAAGGTGCGCTACACGGTGCATTGCGCGCCGCCGCGTATGGACCTGATGCCGATGCTGCCGCAGCCGCTGCGCTGGGTGCTCGGTGCCAGTGCCGCGCGGCTCGATTCGGCCTTGGGCAACCACGTGCGCCACGCCCATCGGCGCAGCCGTTTCGTGCTGCCGTTCGACCCGGCGCACGAAGACCCGGCGCAGTGGCTGGCGGCCGATCGCTTCCATCCGAATGCCGCGCTCTACCTGCGCTGGGCCGAGGCGCTGGCCGCGCACATCGAGTTCGACCTGATGCAGAACCCGTCACGTGGCGCGGTGCTGCCGGGCGGCTTCGCACCCAGCGTCTTCGCGCGGCTCGACAACGAGCCCAGCGGCTTCAGCCAGTTCGGCTCATTGCGCTGAGGTGTCGGGCGCGGCCGGTCTGACGATGGTGCGCGGCCGGCCTTCGAGGTCGATCGCCACGTAGGTCAGGTTGGCTTCGGTCACCTTGACGAACTGCGGGTCGGCCGGCTTGCGCTCGGCATAGACTTCCACGTGCACCGTCACCGAGGTGTTGCCGATGCGGGTGGCGGTGGCGTAGAAGCTCAGCAGGTCGCCGACCGAGACCGGTTGCTTGAAAATGAACTGGTTGACCGCCACGGTCGCGACCCTGCCGCGCGCGATGCGCACCGGCAGCACCGCACCGGCGAGATCGACCTGGGCCATGATCCAGCCGCCGAAGATGTCGCCGTTGGGGTTGGCATCGGCCGGCATCGGCATGACCCGCAGCACCAGCTCGCGCTGATGGGATCCCGGGGCGCCGCCCAGCGTGGGCGGAAAGTCGTTCGCGGGGCCCTCGGCCCGGTCGGGTGCAGTCATGGGTCATCAACCTCCAGTTTTTCCATTCTTTCACGATGCGCCGCGCCCACTCCGTCGAACCCGCCCCCCAGTCGCCGCCCGGCACCCCGCGCAGCGACTGGTTCACCATCCGGCGCCTGGCGCCCTACCTGTGGCGCTACCGCTGGCGGGTCGGTTTTGCGCTGACTTTCCTGGTCGCCGCCAAGCTGGCCAACGTCGGCGTGCCGGTGCTGCTCAAGCAGCTGGTCGACGGGCTGGCGATTCCCGCCGGCGATCCGCGCGCGCTGCTGGTCGTGCCGGTCGGCCTGCTGGTGGCCTACGCCGGCCTGCGGCTGATGACGACGGTGTTCACCGAACTGCGCGAGCTGGTGTTCGCCAAGGCCACGCACGGCGCGGCACGGCAGATCGCGCTGGAGACCTTCCGCCACCTGCACGCCCTGAGCCTGCGTTTCCACCTCGAGCGCCAGACCGGCGGCATGACACGCGACATCGAGCGTGGCACGCGCGCGCTGCAGTCGCTGGTGAGCTATTCGCTGTTCACGATCGTGCCCACGCTGGTCGAGCTGGTGCTGGTGCTGGTGTTGCTGGGCAGCCAGTTCGACATGGGTTTCGTCTGGATCACGCTGGCCGCGCTGGTGGCCTACGCGGTCTTCACGATCACCGTCACCGAGTGGCGCACGCAGTACCGCCGGCACATGAACGAGCTCGATTCGAAGGCGCACAGCCGGGCGATCGACGCGCTGCTGAACTACGAGACGGTCAAGTACTTCAACAACGAGGACTTCGAGGCCCGGCGCTACGACGAGGGGCTCGACGCCTTCCGGCGCGCGCAGCTCAAGTCGCAGGGCACGCTGTCGCTGCTCAACACCGGCCAGCAGTTCATCATCGCCGCCAGCCTGGTGGCGATGCTCTGGCGCGCCACCGACGGCGTGGTCGAGCAGCGCCTGACGCTGGGCGACTTCGTGATGGTCAACGCGCTGCTGATCCAGCTCTACATCCCGCTGAACTTCCTGGGCGTGCTGTACCGCGAGGTCAAGCAGAGCCTGACCGACCTCGACAAGATGTTCAACCTGCTCGAGCGCGAACGCGAGGTCGCCGACGCGCCCGATGCCCATGTGCTGCAGGTGGCCGACGCCACGGTGCGCTTCGAGCACGTCGACTTCAGCTACGACCCGCGCCGGCAGATCCTGCATGACGTCAGCTTCGAGATCCCGGCCGGCAGGACGGTGGCGGTGGTGGGCGCGTCGGGTTCGGGCAAGAGCACGCTGGCGCGGCTGCTGTACCGTTTCTACGACGTGGGCGGCGGGGGCATCTCGGTCGACGGCCAGGACCTGCGGACGCTGACGCAGGACAGCCTGCGCCGCGCCATCGGCATCGTGCCGCAGGACACCGTGCTGTTCAACGACAGCATCGGCTACAACATCGGCTACGGCCGCGCCGGCGCCAGCCAGGCCGAGATCGAGGCGGCGGCGCGCGCGGCGCACATCCACGACTTCATCGTGGCGCAGCCGCAGGGTTACGACACGGTGGTCGGCGAGCGCGGTCTGAAGCTCTCGGGTGGCGAGAAACAGCGCGTGGCGATCGCCCGCACGCTGCTGAAGAACCCGCCGATCCTGATCTTCGACGAGGCCACCTCGGCGCTCGATTCGGCCAACGAACGCGCCATCCAGGCCGAGCTGTCGAGCGCGGCGCGTGGCAAGACCGCGCTGGTGATCGCGCACCGGCTCAGCACGGTGGTCGATGCGCACCAGATCGTCGTGCTCGATCACGGCCGGGTGATCGAGCGTGGCACCCACCTGCAACTGCTGGCGCTGCAGGGTGCCTACGCGCGCATGTGGCGGCTGCAGCAGAGCAGCCAGTCCAGGGCGGCGTCGCAGGACGGGGCCGAGGGAGAGCCCGTAGCAGCGGCGCTCTGAGCCGCCGCTAAACTGGTTCGGGTGGAAACCAAATGGCTTGAAGACTTCGTCAGCCTGGCCGAGACGCGCAGCTTCTCGCGCTCGGCCCAGCTGCGACATGTCACCCAACCGGCGTTCTCGCGCCGCATCCAGGCGCTCGAGGCCTGGGCCGGCATCGATCTGGTCGATCGCTCGTCCTACCCGACCCGCCTGACGCCGGCCGGCCAGACGCTGCTGCCGCAGGCGGTCGAGGTGCTCGGTTCGCTGCAGGCGGCGCGCAACCTGATGCGCAGCCACCAGAACTCGGCGCAGGACATGATCGAGTTCGCGGTGCCGCATTCGCTCGCGTTCAGCTTCTTCCCGCACTGGGTGATGGAGCTGCGTCAGCGCTTCGGCGCCTTCAAGAGCCGGCTGATCGGCATGAACGTGCACGACGCCGTGATGCAGCTGACCGAAGGCAGCTGCGACCTGCTGCTGGCCTATCACCACGCCTCTCAGCCGCTGCAGCTCAACCCCGAGCGCTACGAGATGCTCACGCTCGGCAGCGAGACGCTGGCGCCCTACGCGCGCGCCGATGCCGACGGCGAGCCGCTGTTCCGCCTGCCCGGCCACACGCACGAGCGGGTGCCGTATCTGGCCTACGCGTCGGGCGCCTATCTGGGCCGCATGGTCGACCTGCTGCTCAAGCAGGCCAACCAGGCGCTCTACCTCGACCCGATCTACGAGACCGACATGGCCGAAGGCCTGAAGGCGATGGCGCTCGAGGGCCACGGCCTGGCGTTCCTGCCCGTCAGCTCGGTCAAGAAGGAATTGCGCGCCCGCCGCCTGGTGCCGGCGGCGCCGCGTCAAAGCGGTGCACCGGCTTTCGAGGTGACCATCGAGGTGCGGCTCTACCGCGAGCGGCCCGAATACGCCCGCCAGGCCAAGCCGGCGGCGCAGGCGCTGTGGGCGTTTCTCTGCCAGGGCAAGGCCCTGGTGGCCGCGCCGGCCTGAGCGCCACCAGGCCGATTCGGCCGGTCGAGCCGAATGGCCGGCTGCCGGTGGGCACGCGTCGTGCTCCTGGTACGGGCACGTCTCAGGGTTTCCCGGGGGCAGTCAGGCCTTGCCAGGGGCGAGGCAGGCCGACGCCGGTGCCTAGAATCGTTTCACCGGGTGAACTCTCACCGTCACTATTTCTCGTTGGAGCTTTCATGAAGAAGACACTGCTGGTTTTCGCCGCCCTGATGGCCATGGGTGCGGCCCAGGCGCAATCGGACACCCTCAAGAAGATCAAGGACAGCGCCAGCGTCACGATGGGCGTGCGCGAATCGTCGGGTGCGCTGTCGCTCACGCTGGGTGACGGCAAGTACGTCGGCTACCACGTCGAGCTGTGCCAGCGTGCCCTGGCCGACGTGCAGAAGCTGCTGGGCCTGCCCAAGCTCGACATCAAGTACCAGGCGGTGACCTCGCAGAACCGCATCCCGCTGGTGCAGAACGGCACCGTCGACATCGAGTGCGGCTCGACCACCAACAATGCCGCGCGCCAGAAGGACGTGTCCTTCGCCGTCACCACCTACGTCGAGGAAGTGCGCATCGCGGTCAAGGGCAGCTCGGGCATCACCTCGATCGCCCAGCTGGGCGGCAAGAGCGTGGCCACCACCACCGGCACGACCTCGGTGCAGCTGCTGCGCAAGCACGAGCGCGCCAATGGTGTCAACTTCAACGAGGTGTTCGGCAAGGACCACGCCGACAGCTTCCTGCTGCTCGAATCGGGCCGTGCCGATGCCTTCGTGATGGACGGCCAGATCCTGGCCGGCAACATCGCCAAGAGCAAGGCGCCGGCCGATTTCAAGATCGTCGGCGAGGTGCTGTCGGTCGAGCCGATCGCGATCATGATGCGCAAGGATGACCCGGCTTTCAAGAAAGCCATCGACGCCAGCCTGACCGCGATGATGAAGTCCGGCGAGATCGCCAAGATCTACGACAAGTGGTTCATGCAGCCGATCCCGCCGTCGAATACGCGCGTGGGCCTGCCGGTGTCGGACGCCACCAAGGCGGCCTGGACCAACCCCAACGACAAGCCCGCCGAGGACTACGCCAAGAAGTGATTCCGGCTGACCGCAGCGTTTGAGAGCGCGGCCCGTGCGGGCCGCGTTTCACGAGGAGAACTCCATTGGCTACCTGGGATTGGCAGGTTTTCTGCAAGAGCACCATCGAGGGCGAGGTGGTCGCGGGCTGCTTGGGCAGCGGCGGCGACATCACCTACCTCGACTGGCTGCTGTCGGCCTGGGGCTGGACGCTGTCGGTGGCGGTGCTGGCGCTGATCGTCGCGCTGGCGGTCGGCTCGCTGATGGGCATCTTCCGCACCACGCCCAGCCGCGCACTGGTGGCACTGGGCAACAGCTGGACCGAGCTGTTCCGCAACATCCCGCTGCTGGTGCAGATCTTCCTCTGGTACCACGTGCTGCCGCAGATCTTCCCGTCGCTGCAGGCCATACCGAGCTTCATCCTGGTGGTCGTCGGGCTGGGATTCTTCACCTCGGCGCGGGTCTCCGAGCAGGTCAAGGCCGGCATCCAGACCCTGCCCAAGGGCCAGCGCTACGCCGGCCTGGCGATGGGCCTGACCTTGCCCCAGACCTACCGCTACGTGCTGCTGCCGATGGCATTTCGCATCGTCATCCCGCCGCTGACCAGCGAGAGCATGAACATCATCAAGAACTCCTCGGTGGCGTTCGCGGTGTCGGTCACCGAACTGACGATGTTCGCCATGCAGGCGCAGGAAGAAACCTCGCGCGGCGTCGAGATCTACCTGGCGGTGACGGCGCTGTACTTCATCTCGGCCTTCTTCATCAACCGGGTCGCGCTGTTCATCGAGCACCGCGTGCAGGTGCCCGGCATGCTGGGAGGCGGCAAATGAATCTGGATTTCAGTTTCCTGAACTGGGACATCGTCGCCAGCTTCATCGCCAAGGGCTTCATCTTCTCGATCCAGCTCACGCTGGTGGCGATGATCGGCGGCATCCTGCTGGGCACCCTGCTGGCGCTGATGCGGCTGTCGGGCAAGCCGTGGCTGGTGCTGCCGTCGGCGGCCTACGTCAACACCATGCGCAGCGTGCCGCTGGTGATGGTGATCCTGTGGTTCTTCCTGCTGATCCCGCTGCTGATCGGCCGGCCCATGGGCGCCGAACTGTCGGCCATCGTCACCTTCACGCTGTTCGAGGCGGCCTACTACTCCGAGATCATGCGCGCGGGCATCCAGAGCGTGCCGCGTGGCCAGGTGCACGCGGGCTACGCGGTGGGCATGACCTATCGCCAGACCATGCAACTGGTGGTGCTGCCGCAGGCCTTCCGCAACATGCTGCCGGTGCTGCTGACGCAGACCATCATCCTGTTCCAGGACACCAGCCTGGTCTACGCCATCGGCGCCTACGACCTGCTCAAGGGCTTCGAGGTCGCGGGCAAGAACTTCAACCGGCCGGTCGAGACCTACCTGGTCGCCGCCGTCGTCTACTTCGTGATCTGCTTTGGCCTGTCGATGCTCGTGCGTCGGCTGCAGAAGAAGATCGCCATCATCCGCTGAGAGGACTCCGCCGTGATCCAGATCCAGAACATCTCCAAGTGGTACGGCAGCTTCCAGGTGCTGACCGACTGCACCACCTCGATCCAGAAGGGCGAGGTCGTGGTGGTCTGCGGCCCGTCGGGCTCGGGCAAGAGCACGCTGATCAAGACCGTCAACGCGCTCGAACCGATCCAGAAAGGCGACATCGTCGTCAACGGCACCAGCATCACCGACCCCAAGACCGACCTGCCCAAGCTGCGCAGCCACGTCGGCATGGTGTTCCAGCACTTCGAGCTGTTCCCGCACCTGTCGGTGACCGAGAACCTGACGATCGCGCAGGTCAAGGTGCTCGGGCGCAGCCAGGACGACGCCATCGCGCGCGGCCTGAAGATGCTCGACCGCGTCGGGCTGAGCGCACACAAGGATAAGTTCCCCGGCCAGCTCTCGGGCGGCCAGCAGCAGCGCGTGGCGATCGCGCGCGCGCTGAGCATGGACCCGATCGTGATGCTGTTCGACGAGCCGACCTCGGCGCTCGACCCCGAGATGGTGGGCGAAGTGCTCGACGTGATGGTCAAGCTGGCGCAGGAAGGCATGACGATGATGGTGGTCACGCACGAGATGGGCTTTGCCAAGAAGGTCAGCCACCGGGTGATCTTCATGGACGCGGGCAAGATCGTCGAGGACTGCAGGAAGGACGAGTTCTTCGGCAATCCGGAGGCGAGGTCGCCGCGGGCGAAGGACTTCTTGTCGAAGATCCTGAGTCATTGACGGGCAGGCCCTGAGGGCGATGGCGCGCGACAATCTCGCGCCATGACGACCACACTCACCCTCATCCGCCCCGACGACTGGCACCTGCACGTGCGCGACGGCGCCGCCCTGGCGGCGGTCGTGCCGCACACCGCGCGCCAGTTCGCCCGCGCGATCATCATGCCCAACCTGCGCCCGCCGGTGACCACCGCGGCGCAGGCCGTGGCCTACCGCGAGCGCATCGCCGCGGCGGTGCCGGCCGGCGTCGACTTCACGCCGCTGATGACGCTCTACCTGACCGACAACACGCCGGCCGACGAGATCGTGCGCGCCCAGGCGGCCGGCGTGGTGGCGCTCAAGCTGTATCCGGCCGGCGCCACCACCAACAGCGACGCCGGCGTGACCGACGTGCGCAAGACCTACGCCGCGCTCGAGGCCATGCAGCGCGCCGGCATGCCGCTGCTGGTGCACGGCGAGGTCACCGATCCGGCGGTCGACGTGTTCGACCGCGAGGCGGTTTTCATCGACCAGGTCATGCGGCCGTTGCGGCGCGATTTCCCCGAGCTGAAGGTGGTGTTCGAGCACATCACGACCCAGGAAGCGGCCGACTACGTGGCCGAGGCCGACGCCCACACCGCCGCCACCATCACCGCGCACCACCTGCTCTACAACCGCAACGCCATCTTCACCGGCGGCCTGCGCCCGCACTACTACTGCCTGCCGGTGCTCAAGCGCGAGGTGCACCGCCTGGCGCTGGTCAAGGCGGCGACCTCGGGCAGCAGCAAGTTCTTTCTGGGCACCGACAGCGCGCCGCACCCGGCGCACCTGAAGGAACACGCCGCTGCCTGCGCGGGCTGCTACACCGCGCTGAGCGCGATCGAGCTGTACGCGCAGGCCTTCGACGACGCCGGCGCGCTCGACAAGCTGGAGGGTTTCGCCAGCCTGCACGGCCCCGACTTCTACGGCCTGCCGCGCAACAGCGGCACGCTGACGCTGCGCCGCGAGCCGTGGCAGCTGCCCGAGACGCTGGCGTTCGGTGATGCCCAGCTCAAGCCGCTGTGCGGCGGCGAGACGCTCGACTGGCGGCTGCTGGCCTGAGCCGTGGCCGGTGCCGCCTAGCGGCGCCGGTCGATCCAGAACATCTCCCTGGCAGATCGGTGGCCGCCGGTGTAGGCTGCGCTCGCCTGAGTCAATCGTGACTTTGTGCACGAATACCAAAAAGGAGATGTTCATGCGATCACCTGTCAAAGTCAGTCTGCTGGCGGCCTTCGGCGCCCTGTCGCTCGCGTCCTGCTCGCAGATGCAATCGGCCGTGCAGCCCAGCAACCCGACCACGTTCTTCGTCACCAGCGTCGGCAACGGCAACGGTGCCAACTTCGGTGGCCTGGCCGGTGCCGATCGCCATTGCCAGACGCTGGCCGCTGCCGTGGGCGCCGGCCAGCGCACCTGGCGCGCCTATCTCAGCACCAACGACATGGGTGGCGCGGCGCCGGTGCACGCCCGTGACCGCATCGGCAAGGGGCCGTGGACCAATGCCCGAGGCGTGGTGGTGGCACAGAACGTCGACGAACTGCATGGCAACAACAACCTGACCAAGCAGACCGCGATCACCGAGAAGGGCGAGGTGGTCAAGGGCCGTGGCGACACGCCCAACGAACACGACGTGCTGACCGGCTCGACCCCCGACGGCCGGGCCGCCCCGCAGACGTGCAGCAACTGGACTTCCGGTGGCGAGGGCGCGGCCATCGTGGGCCACCATGACCGCATCGGCCTGAACACCTCGCCGCCGATGCTGTCGTGGAACTCGTCGCACCCGACACGTGGCTGCAGTCATGAAGCGCTGAAGGCCACCGGCGGCGCCGGCCTGCTGTACTGCTTCGCGGCCGACTGAGGGTGCGCGGCCGAGGGGGACGGGGCCGGCGGGAACTTGTCGGCCCGGCTCGGCACCAAGGCCACGCGGGCGGCTGCCTGGCGCGCTGCCCTTGAATAGCCGCGGTGCGGGCCTCACATCAGACGAGCGGTGGATGTCCGAGGCCCGAGCCGAGGCGCGCCGCACCCTGACAACAACCGCCTCCCCGAGGACCCATGAAACGCATCGCGCTGTTCCTGATCACCAACCTGGCCGTGATGGCCGTGCTGGGCATCACCGCCAGCCTGCTGGGCTTCAACCGCTACTACGCCGCCACCGGGCTTGATCTGGGCGCCTTGCTCGGTTTCGCGATGGTGATGGGCTTCGGCGGCGCCTTCATCTCGCTGCTGATGAGCAAGCCGATGGCCAAGTGGAGCACCGGTGCGGTCGTCATCAACGACTCGCCCGAGCCGATGCACCGCTGGCTGGTCGACACGGTGGCGCGCTTCTCCAAGCGTGCCGGGATCGAGATGCCCGAGGTCGCGCTCTACGAGGGCGAGCCCAACGCCTTTGCCACCGGCGCGTTCAAGAACTCGGCGCTGGTCGCGGTGTCGACCGGTCTGCTGCAGAGCATGAGCCGCGACGAGGTCGAGGCGGTGATCGGCCACGAGGTGGCGCACGTCGCCAACGGCGACATGGTGACGATGACGCTGATCCAGGGCGTGATGAACACCTTCGTGGTGTTCCTGTCGCGTGCGATCGGCTACTTCATCGACCGGGTGGTGCTCAAGAACGACCGTGAAGGCCCCGGCATCGGCTACATGGTGACCACCGTGGTGCTCGACCTGCTGCTCGGCCTGGTCGCCGCGATGATCGTGGCCTGGTTCTCGCGCCAGCGCGAGTTCCGCGCCGACGCCGGTGCGGCCCAGCTGATGGGCAGCCGCGTGCCGATGCAGCGCGCGCTGGCGCGCCTGGGCGGCATCGACCCCGGCGAGCTGCCGCAGAGCGTGGCGACGATGGGCATCAACGGCCGGCCCAGCGGCATCATGGCGCTGTTCTCCAGCCACCCGCCGATCGAGGACCGCATCCGCGCGCTGCAGCAATCTGCCTGATCGACGCGCGCTCAAGGAAACGCCGGGCCGCCCCAGGTTTCCTTGACCCCCTCGGGGGCGGATGGGGTATCCGCCATCCTGGGGGCCTATCAGTACCTGCCGGTGACTCCGGCCACGCGCAGGTAGATGTAGGCGCACCAGGCCACGATCGCGCGCCGGCTCAGGCGCACCCAGCCGAGTTCGCGCAGCTCGGCGTGCTGCACCTCGCGGCTGGACGCGAAGGCCTGTTCGAGGTCGGCCGCCAGTTCGCGGTTGAAGCCCTCGTCCTGCACCACCAGGTTGGCCTCCAGGTTCAGCAGCAGCGACAGCGGGTCGATGTTGGAGCTGCCGACGGTGCACCACTGCCGGTCGACCAGCATCACCTTGGCGTGCAGGAAGGCCGGCGTGTACTCGTGGATCTGCACGCCGTGCTGCATCAGCTCCTGGTACAGCACGCGGGCGGCCAGCGCGGCCAGCCGGTAGTCGACCTTGCCCTGCAGCAGCAGCCGCACCTGGACACCCCGCTCGGCCGCGTCGCGCAGTGCACGACGGAAGTCGGCGCCCGGATAGAAATAGGGCGTGACCAGCCAGATGCGCTCGCGCGCCCGGCGCATCGCCTCGATGTGGGCGCGTTCGATGGTGCGGCGCTGGCGCAGGTTGTCGCGCACCACCAGCGCGGCGGCCACCGGCGTCAGCGCGGGTTCGTCGGGCGCGGCGCGGCGCGGCATGCGCAGCTGGCGCAGCAGCCGGCGCAGCTCGTGCAGCGGCTGGCGCGCCGACAGCAGCACGCGCAGCTCCTGGCGCCAGTCACGGCCGTACCAGGCGCGTGACCACATTGCCCGCGCTACCTGCTCCACCGCCGTCACCAGCGGGCCGCGCAGCTGCACGGCGTAATCGAGCCGCGGCGCGTCGGTGCGTCCGTGGCGCAGGTCGACGTGGTCGTCGATCAGGTTGATGCCGCCGATGAAAGCGATCTCGCCGTCGACCGTGCACAGCTTCATGTGCAGGCGGCGCAGCTGGCCGGGCTGCAGCCAGTGGGTCCAGCGCTCGATCGGGCGAAACACCGCCAGCGCCAGCCCGCCGGCCTTCAGGCGCTGCTCGAGTTCACGGCGGCAGTGCTTGGAGCCGAAGCCGTCCACCACCACCCGCACCTTGATGCCGCGCTGCGCGGCCTGGGCCAGCGCATCGGCAACCTCGAAGGCGAGCGCGTCGTTGTTGAAGATGTAGGAGGCGAGCCAGATCTCGCGCCGCGCACCGCGGATCGCCCGCAGCATGGCCGGAAACAGCTCGGTGCCGCCGCGCATCAGCGTCGCCTCGTTGCCACCGAGGAAGACCGGCCGCTGCACCAGGTACCAGGCGAGCCCCTGGCGCTGCTTGTCTGCCGCCCGGCGGGATGCGGCGCGTGCGGCTGTCGCGTCGTCGTGGCCCGCCGGCGGGGCGTCACCCTGGGGCGAGCCCGGTGTCATCACACCCGCTCCAGCTCCACCACCAGCGGCAGATGGTCGGACATGCGGGCCCAGGCGGCCCCGCGTGGCACGAAGGTGTCGGCGCAGCGCAGGCCGCGGGTGTAGACCCGGTCGAGCGCGAACAGCGGCATGCGCGACGGGAAGGTCAGCGGCCCGCGCCGCGCGTCCGGTGGCGCCGCGCGCTGCAGGCCGGCGGCGCCGATGATCGGGTCCAGCCGCTCGCCCCAGTCGTTGAAGTCGCCCGCCACCACCACCAGCGCGCCACGCGGGATCTTCGCGTCGATGTAGTCGCCCAGCCGCTCGGCCTGGCGCACCCGGCTGGCGTGGATCAGCCCGAAATGGGCCACGATGGTGTGCACCGTCACGCCGTGCCACTGCACCATCGTGTGCAGCAGGCCGCGCTGCTCGAAGCGGTGGTCGGAGACGTCGTGGTGGCCGACATCACCCAGCGGCCAGCGCGACAGCAGCGCGTTGCCGTGTTCGCCGCCGCGCGTGACGGCGTTGGTGCGGTAGGCACTCTCGTAGCCTTCGGGCGCCAGGAACTCGGCCTGGCCCTGCTTCGGCCAGCCGAAATGGGTGTGGTCGAAGCGGTTGGCGTCGCCGTGATGGAACAGCCGCACTTCCTGCAGGCAGACCAGGTCGGCGTCGAGCGCCTGCACGCCCATGCCGAGGTTGTGGATCTCGAGCCGCTTCTGCGGCCCCATGCCGCGCACGCCCTTGTGGATGTTGTAGGTGGCCACGCGCAGGCGCGAGCCGTCCTTGTCGGCGCGGGCGGGCGGCGGTGCGTGCAGCGCGCCCGCGGCTCGCCGCGAGGCCGATCGGATGTTCATGGCGCTTTCCTCAGACGCGGCAGTTGCAGGATGGCTTCGGCGTTGCTCGGCGAAAAACAGCGGTCGGCCGCCTCGCGCCACGGCAGCCAGACATGCTGCAGATGCTCGCGCGGGGCCAGCACCACCGGGGTGTCACGCGGCACCGTCAGGCCGAAGACGTGTTCGGTGTTGTGCGTCACGCCCGGCGCGTAACGGTGGCGCCAGACCGGGTAGATCTCGTAGACGTTGCGCAGGGCCCAGTCGACCAGCGCGTCGTCGGGCACGGCGGCGCTGCCGATCACGATGCCGGTTTCCTCGGCGACCTCGCGCCGGGCGGTCATCGCGGCAGGCTCGTCGAGGTGGTCCTTCGAGCCGGTCACGCTCTGCCAGAAACCGGGCTTGTCGGCCCGCTCGATCAGCAGCACGTCGAGCGCCGGGCTGTGGATCACGACCAGCACGGACTCGGGAATCTTGGGCGGGCGGGGGCTGTCGGTCATGCCTGCCAGCATAGCGGCAGGCCGTGCCGGCGGGGGCGTGCCGGCGTCAGCGCAGCCGCACGACGGCGACGTAGGCGGCGATCAGCAGCATGCCGTGCAGCACGGTGGCGGCGAGCGTCAGCACCAGGGTCGGCCGCAGGCGCTGCGGCTGGCGGGCGTGGCGCAGCAGGCTCGCCGCGGCGGCGGCACTCAGCGGCGCCGAGCCGAGCGCCCACCAGGCCGACGTCGGCAGCCACTCGATCGCCCACCACCACGCCACCCAGGCATGCGCCACCACCACGAGCAGCAGATAGACCCAGGCCGAGGGCAGCGGCCCGAGGCGGACCACCAGCGTGCGCTTGCCGGCCTGCGCGTCGGCGGCGGCATCGGGGAACTCGGCCACCCACAGGATGCCGGCCACCATCAAGGCCAGGCTGACGCCGGCGATCGCCGGCATGACGTCGAACTGGCGGCGCTGCACGTAGTCGGCGCCCAGCACCACCAGCCACCAGCTCAGCGCCACCGCCACGTCACCCACGCCGCGCGACATCAGCGCCAGCCGCGGGTGGGAGTAGGCGTAACCGATCACCAGCCCGGCCAGGCCGATCGGCAGCAGGCCCGGGCCGACCCGCGCGGTCAGCAGGATGCCGCCGCCGATCACGATCACGCCCAGCATCTGGACCGCGTCGCGCAGCTGTTCGACGCTGAAGATGCCGTCCTGCACCACCCGCGAGCCGCCCGAGAACGGCCCGATGCGGCCGGTGTTGATGGCGTCCGAGCCGATCTGGGCGTCGCCCCAGTCGTTGTGCAGGTTGATCGCGGCGTGCGTCAGCAGCGCCAGCAGCAGCGCGGCCGCGCCGCCGATCCAGTCGCCCGGGCCGCCGCAGGCCATCCCCACCGCGCTGCCGAGCAGCACGCCCAGCAGCGTGACGACCAGAAAACCGGGCCGGGTCGCTGCCACCCAACGTCTTGCAAGTGTGAAGTCCATGCGCCGAGGGTCGCAGATCGTGGCGCGGCGAACTTGCTCTCGATCAAGATCCGGGCATGCGGCCGGGGGTATCTGTGACGGGCCATAAACGAACAAGGCCGGTCAATCGACCGGCCTTGTGCAACGAGCGCGCGGCGCACAGGCCGCGGTGGGTGCGTCGAACTCAGGCGTTGCCGGCCGCCCCGGCGTTGCGCAGCCGGATGTGCAGCTCGCGCAGCTGCTTCTCGTCGACCAGGCTGGGCGCGCCGGTCAGCAGGCACTGGGCGCGCTGGGTCTTCGGGAAGGCGATCACGTCGCGGATCGACTCGGCGCGGGTCATCATCGTGACGATCCGGTCCAGGCCGAAGGCCAGGCCACCGTGCGGCGGCGCGCCGTACTGCAGCGCGTCGAGCAGGAAGCCGAACTTGACCTGCGCGTCTTCCTTGCCGATCTTCAGCGCCGAGAACACCTTGCTCTGCACCTCGGCCTTGTGGATACGGACCGAACCGCCGCCGAGTTCCCAGCCGTTGAGCACCATGTCGTAGGCCTTGGCGATGCACTTGCCCGGGTCTGTGTCCATGTAGTCTTCATGGCCGTCCTTCGGTGCCGTGAACGGGTGGTGCACGGCGTTCCAGCGGTCGCCTTCGTCGTCGTGTTCGAACATCGGGAAGTCGACCACCCACAGCGGCGCCCACTTGTCCTCGAACAGGCCGTTCTTCTTGCCGAAGTCGCTGTGGCCGACCTTCACGCGCAGCGCGCCGATGGCGTCATTGACCACCTTGGCCTTGTCGGCGCCGAAGAAGATCAGGTCGCCGTTGCACACGCCGGTGCGGGCGATGATCTCGGCGATGGCCGCGTCGTGCAGGTTCTTGACGATCGGCGACTGCATGCCCTCGCGGCCCTTGGCGACGTCGTTGACCTTGATCCAGGCCAGGCCCTTGGCGCCGTAGATCTTGACGAACTCGGTGTAGCCGTCGATCTCGCCGCGGCTCATGTCGGCGCCGCCCGGCACGCGCAGGGCGACGACGCGGCCGTTCTTGCTCTGCGCGGGCGCGGAGAAGACCTTGAAGTCGACGTCGCGCATGACGTCGGTCAGCTCGGTGAACTGCAGCTTGACGCGCAGGTCGGGCTTGTCGGAGCCGTACTTGTGCATCGCGTCGGCGTAGGTCATGACCGGGTAGCCGGGCAGGTCGACGCCGATGGTGTTGCGGAAGACGGTGCGGATCATGCCCTCGAACATGCCGCGGATCTCTTCCTCGCTCAGGAACGAGGTCTCGATATCGATCTGCGTGAATTCAGGCTGGCGATCGGCGCGCAGGTCTTCGTCGCGGAAGCACTTGGTGATCTGGTAGTAGCGGTCGAAACCCGCCACCATCAGCAGCTGCTTGAACAGCTGGGGCGACTGCGGCAGCGCGAAGAAATGGCCGTCGTTGACGCGGCTGGGCACCAGGTAGTCACGCGCACCTTCGGGCGTGCTCTTGGTCAGCATCGGCGTCTCGATGTCGATGAAGCCGTTGGCGTCGAGGAACTTGCGCACCTCCATCGACACGCGGTAGCGCAGCATCAGGTTCTTCTGCATCTGCGGGCGGCGCAGATCGAGCACGCGGTGCGTCAGGCGGGTGGTTTCGCTGAGGTTCTCGTCGTCGATCTGGAACGGCGGCGTCACGCTCGGGTTCAGCACCTCGAGTTCATGGCACAGCACCTCGACCTTGCCGCTCACCAGGTTGGCGTTTTCGGTACCGGACGGGCGCGCGCGCACCAGGCCGACGATCTTCAGGCAGAACTCGTTGCGCACGCCTTCGGCGGTCTTGAACATCTCGGCCCGGTCGGGGTCGCAGACGATCTGCACCAGGCCTTCGCGGTCGCGCAGGTCGATGAAGATGACACCGCCGTGGTCACGGCGACGGTGGGCCCAACCCATCAGGGTGACGGTCTGGCCCATCAGCTTTTCGCTGACCTGGCCGGCATAGCTGCTGCGCATGGGAAATCTCCGGGAAAGCGGGGTGGCCTGCCTGGCGCGATGTGGCCCGCGAGGCGGCCCCGTCTGGGGTTGTGAGGGGGGTCGGACGGCCGGTCAGTTCTGCACCGGCGCCGGGATCGGCTGGATCGACGGGCTGCCGTTGCCGTCGGGGCCGACCACGCCCATCGAGATGATGTACTTCAGCGCCTCGTCGACGCTCATGGCCAGCACGCGCACGTCGGCGCGCGGGGCCATCAGGAAGAAGCCCGAGGTCGGATTGGGCGTCGTCGGCACGTAGAGGCTGACGAAGTCGTCGCTCAGGTGAGCGGCCACTTCGCCGCCGGGCTTGCCGGTCACGAAGGCGATCGTCCAGATGCCCTGGCGCGGGTACTGCACCAGCACGGCTTCGCGGAAGGCCTGCCCGCTGCTCGAGAACAGCGTGTCGGAAACCTGCTTGACCGAGTTGTAGATCGACTTGACGATCGGGATCTGGCCGAGGATGCGGTCCCACTGGCGCAGCCACCACTGGCCGACGAAGTTGGCGACGAACATGCCCGTCAGCAGCATTGTCAGCACCAGCAGCAGCACGCCCAGGCCGGGCACGTGGGCGAGGCGGTCGAGCGCCTCGCCGGCGCCGGCCGGCAGCACCGCACCGGCCAGTGCCAGCAGCGCCTGGAAGACGCCGTCGAGCAGGCCGACCACCCAGGCGAGCACCCAGATCGTGATCGCCAGGGGCAGCCAGACGAGCAGGCCCGCGATGATGTATTTCTTCACTGGACTCTGACGCGTGTTGGAGGGGAGGGGCGGTGCCGGTGCATCAGTGGCAGGCGCACGAGCCGCCGCAAGCCGCTGGCGGCGAGGTGGCGGAGCCGGAGGCCGGGCTGGCGGCGTCGCCGGCCGGCGCGGCTGCGCTGCTGTCGGACGCGGTGGCCGCCGCCGCCGCACCCGTGGTGGCGGCACCGCCGTTGCGGAAGTCGGTGGCGTACCAGCCCGAGCCCTTGAGCTGGAAGCCCGGCGCGCTCAGCTGTTTCGAAAAAGACTCTGCGCCGCAGGCCGGGCAGGTGCTCAGCACCGGGTCGGAGATCTTCTGCAGCACGTCTTTGGCATGTCCACACGCGCTGCAGCGGTAAGCGTAAATCGGCATGGAAGGCTAAACCGTTGATTCAAAACGCGAAATTATAGGTGCCAGCGCTGCCTTGGTGCTGCGGCCCGCGCAGATCGGGTGGCCGCATGCGGCAGTGCACAAGTGTGCGAGCGGTCGCTTACAACAGGTGCAGCAGCCCGGGCAGGATCCAGTGGGCAAACAGGCCGCCCGCGACGAAGCCGCCGATCAGATAGAACACCGTCAGCAGCAGCCGGTTGGTGCGCCGTTGTTCATGCAGCAGCGCCAGCAGCAGTTCGTCGGACGGGCGCTGCGGCCGGGCGTGGGCCTGCAGTGCATCGTGCAGCAGGCGCGGCAGTTCGGGCAGCAGCTTGGCGTAGCGCGGCGCCTCGTCCTTGATCGAGCCTAGCAGCGCGCGCCAGCCGACCTGCTCGTTCATCCAGCGTTCGAGGAAGGGCTTGGCGGTCTGCCAGAGGTCGAGCTCGGGGTCGAGCTGGCGGCCCAGCCCCTCGACGTTGAGCAGCGTCTTCTGCAGCAGCACCAGCTGCGGCTGGATCTCGACGTTGAAGCGCCGCGAGGTCTGGAACAGCCGCAGCAGCACCTGGCCGAGCGAGATGTCCTTCAACGGGCGGTCGAAATGCGGCTCGCAGACCGCGCGCACCGCGCCCTCGAGTTCGTCGACCCGGGTGCTGGCCGGCACCCAGCCGGACTCGATGTGCAGCTCGGCGACGCGCCGGTAGTCGCGCCGGAAGAAGGCCAGGAAGTTCTGCGCCAGGTATTCCTTGTCGCGCGAATCGAGCGTGCCGACGATGCCGAAATCGAGCGCGATGTAGCGCCCGAAGGTGGCCGGCGCGGTCGACACCATGATGTTGCCGGGGTGCATGTCGGCATGGAAGAAACCGTCGCGGAAGACCTGCGTGAAGAAGATCGTCACGCCGTCGCGGGCCAGCTTGGGGATGTCGATGCCGGCGGCACGCAGGGTCTCGATCTGGCTGATCGGCACGCCGTGCATGCGCTCCATCACCAGCACCTCGGCGCTCGAGAGGTCCCAGATCATCTCGGGCAGCATGATCAGGTCGAGCCCGCCCATGTTGCGGCGCAGCTGGGCGGCGTTGGCGGCCTCGCGGCCGAGGTCGAGCTCGTCGTGCAGGTAGTTGTCGAACTCGGCCACCACCTCGCGCGGACGCAGCCGGCGGCCGTCGGGCGACAGCCGCTCGAGCCAGGCCGCGGCCACGCGCAGCAGCGCCAGGTCGGCCTCGATGATGTTCAGCACGTTCGGGCGCAGCACCTTGACGGCGACTTCGCGGCCGTCGTGCAGCACGCCGAAGTGAACCTGCGCGATCGACGCGCTGGCCACCGGGTCGGCGTCGAAGCTGGCGAACACCTCCTCGATCGGCCGGCCCAGCGATTGCACGACGGCCGCGCGCGAGACGTCGCTCGGGAACGGCGGCACGCGGTCCTGCAGCTTGGCCAGTTCGTTGGCGATGTCGTGCGGGATCAGGTCGCGGCGGGTCGAGAGCACCTGGCCGAACTTGACGAAGATCGGCCCGAGGCGCTCGAGCGCCATGCGCAGTCGCACACCGCGTGGTTCGTGGTGGGTGCGGCCGATCGACATCAGCCGCGCGAGCAGTCGCAGGCTGGCGTGCGGCATGTGGCTCAGCACGAGCTGATCCATGCCCTGGCGCAGCAGCACCCAGGCGATGAACGCCAGTCGAGGCCAGTTTTTCATGGCGTCAGGCTCGGGGTCGGGCCGGCGATGCCGCCGGGCGCGCTGAGCGGGTGCTCACGCGTCGGGTGCCGCCGGGCGCACGCGCTGCACCAGGGCCTGCACGCCCTGCGCGATGGCGCGGCCGACCTGCGCCAGCTGGTGTGCCGGCGCATCGCCGATCACGCGGGCGAGGTCGTCCTCGATGTCCCAGCGCAGGTTCTCGGCCAGCCAGCTCACCTCGGCGGCCAGGGCCACGTCGCCATGAACATCCATCGGCGGGCGGCCACGCGCACCGCCGAGCAGCCAGCCGAACAGCGCCTGGTGATCCAGGCCGACCAGCAGCGCGGCACCGCTGGCGGGCGCGACGCTGCCGTCGTCCAGCTCGAGCAGGCCGGCGGGCGTGATGCGCCAGGCCGCGGGCGGCGGCGGTGGCAGCAGGGCCGGCCAGCGTTGCCATTCGATGCCGATGCTGCCGCCGGCCTGGCCGACCAGACGGCGCATGGCTTCGGGCTCGGCCGAGATCACGTGATTGAGCAGGAGGGTGAGCCGCGCGAGGGCTTCGCGCCCCAGCGGTTCGAGCAGCGCTTGAAACATCTGGCGATTGTAGGAGGCAGTTCACGAATGCTCGATGTCGCACCGGGCTCGACGCCGACCTGCTTTGCCAGAATGTTCAGAGCAGGGTGACCGGTCCGCATTCGTGGTCGGCCTTGCTTCAGCGGAAGCGCACACCATGACCACTGTCCTCCTCACTGGCGCCACCGGCTACATCGGCTCGCACACCTGGCTCGCCCTGCACAAGGCGGGCTACCGTGTCCTGGGGGTGGACAACTTCGCCAACAGCTCCCCGCAGGTCCTGGATCGCCTGGCCGGTCTGCTGGGCGAGGCCCCGGCGTTCGAGGAGGCCGACGTCAACGACACCGCGGCCATGGAGCGCATCATCGCCGCGCACGGCGTGCAGGCGGTGGTGCATTTCGCCGCGCACAAGGCGGTGGGCGAGTCGGCCGAACAGCCGCTCGAGTATTTCCGCAACAACCTCGGCGGGCTGGTCAGCGTGGGCCAGGCGATGGCCGCGCAGGACGTGTTCTCGCTCGTCTTCAGTTCGTCGGCGACGGTCTACGGCCAGCCCGAAACCCTGCCGATCCGCGAGGACTCGGCCCTGTCGGCGACCAATCCCTACGGCCTGACCAAGCTGATGGGCGAACAGCTGCTGCGTGAACTCGAGCGCTGCGACTCGCGCTGGAAGATCGCCTACCTGCGCTATTTCAATCCGGTGGGCGCACATTCGAGTGGCCTGATCGGCGAAGACCCGCGCGGCATCCCGAACAACCTGATGCCTTACGTGGCGCAGGTGGCGGTGGGCAAGCGGCCGTTCCTGCAGGTCTACGGCAACGACTACGACACCCCCGACGGCACCGGCGTGCGCGATTACATCCACGTGGTCGACCTCGCGGCCGGCCATGTTGCCGCCGTGCGCCATCTGCTGGAGCGCAAGCAGTCGCTCACCGTCAACCTCGGCACCGGCCAGGGCTACAGCGTGCTCGACGTGATCCGCGCCTTCGAGCGCGCCAGCGGCCGTGCCGTGCCGTTCAAGACGGTCGCCCGGCGCCCGGGTGACGTGGCCTCCTGCTATGCCGACCCGGCCCTGGCGCGTGAGCTGCTGGGCTGGCAGGCCGAACTCGGTCTCGACGCGATGTGCGCCGACAGCTGGCGCTGGCAATCGCGCAACCCGCAGGGCTACGCGCCGGTGGTCGGGCAGTCGCTGTCGGCCTGATCCCGCATGCCCCGCAGCGCGGGGTTGCTCTGCGACAATTCGGGCATGAACGTGCTCGACATTTCCGCCTACATGGCCCACGTCGGCGCTGCCGCGCGCAGCGCCTCGGCCCGCATGGCCGCGGCCACCACCGCCGCCAAGAACCGCGCCCTGCTGGCGCTGGCGCGCCGCCTGCGCGAAGCCGGCCCGGCGCTGGCCGAAGCCAACGCGCGTGACCTCGCCGCCGCCGAGGCCGCCGGCCTGGCCGGCCCGATGCTCGACCGCCTCAAGCTCGACGCCAAGGCCATCGCCACCGTCGCCGAAGGCTGCGAGCAGCTCGCCGCGATGCCCGACCCGATCGGCGAGATCCTGCACCTGCGCCAGCGCCCGAGCGGCATCAGCGTGGGCCAGATGCGCGTGCCGCTGGGTGTCTTCGGCATGATCTACGAGAGCCGGCCCAACGTCACCATCGAGGCCGCCTCGCTCGCCATCAAGAGCGGCAATGCGGCCATCCTGCGTGGTGGCTCCGAGGCGCTGCACTCCAACCTGGCGCTCTGGAAGCTGGTGCAGGCCGCGCTGACCGACGCCGGCCTGCCGGCCGAAGCGGTGCAGCTGGTCGAGACCACCGACCGCGCCGCCGTCGGCCGCCTGATCGCGATGCCCGAGTACGTCGACGTGATCATCCCGCGCGGCGGCAAGGGCCTGATCGAGCGCATCAGCGCCGAAGCCAAGGTGCCCGTGATCAAGCACCTCGACGGCAACTGCCACACCTACATCGACGCCCAGGTCGACATCGAGCAGGCGCTGGTCGTCACCGACAACGCCAAGACGCAGAAGTACAGCCCCTGCAACGCCACCGAGTCGCTGCTGGTGCACGTCGAGCAGGCACAGGCCTTTCTGCCACGCATCGGCGCGATCTTTGCGGCCAAGGGTGTCGAGATGCGCTGCGGCCCGCGCGCCAAGGCCATCCTGTCCGCCGTGCCGGGTGCCAAGCTGGTCGACGCCACCGAGGCCGACTGGTCCGAGGAATACCTGGCCCCGATCATCAGCATCAAGCTGGTCGATTCGCTCGATGACGCGATCGCCCACATCAACCGCTACAGCTCGCACCACACCGAGGCGATCCTGACCACCAGCCACCCGAACGCGATGCGCTTCCTGCGCGAGGTCGATTCGGCCAGCGTGATGGTCAACGCCAGCACCCGCTTCGCCGACGGCTTCGAATACGGCCTGGGCGCCGAGATCGGCATCAGCACCGACAAGTTCCACGCCCGCGGCCCGGTCGGGCTGGAGGGGCTGACCTCGCTGAAATACATCGTGCTCGGCCAGGGCGAGGTGCGCGGCTGAGCGCCGGGGAGTCGCCATGAACCGCGATTCGCGCACTGCGCTCGTGCTGTTTTCGGGTGGGCAGGACTCGACCACCTGCCTGGCCTGGGCGCTGACACGTTTCGCCCATGTCGAGACGCTGGCGTTCGACTACGGCCAGCGCCACCGCATCGAACTCGACTGCCGGCTGACCGTGCTGGCGCAGCTGCGCGAGCAGTTCCCGGACTGGGCCGAGCGGCTCGGCGCCGATCACCTGCTCGACCTGTCACTGCTGGCGCAGATCTCCGACACCGCGCTCACCACCGAGCGCGAGATCGAGCTGCAGGCCAACGGTCTGCCCAACACCTTCGTGCCCGGCCGCAACCTGCTGTTCCTCGGCATGGCGGCCACGCTGGCCTATCGGCGCAGCGCCAGCGTGCTGGTGGGTGGCATGTGCGAGACCGACTACTCCGGCTATCCCGACTGCCGCGACAACACGCTCAAGGCGCTGCAGGTGGCGCTCTCGCTCGGCCTGGCCGCGCCGATGACGATCGAGACGCCGCTGATGTTCCTGACCAAGGCGCAGACCTGGACGCTGGCCGAAGACCTCGGCGGTGCCCCGCTGGTCGAGCTGATCACCGAACACACCCACACCTGCTACCTCGGCGAGCGCGGCCAGCGCCACGCCTGGGGTCACGGTTGCGGCCACTGCCCGGCCTGCGAACTCAGGCACGCCGGCCATGCCGCGTGGCTGGGCGGGCGCTGAGCTGCGCCGCGTCGGATCGGAGCAGCGGGTTTGCCATCGCGTCTCGTGCTGATCGTCCTGGCGACGATCCTGGGTCTGTGGACACTCGGCGCCTACAACCGCCTGGTGCGCCTGCGCAACAGCATGCGCACGGCGTTTGCGCCGCTGGCCAGCCAGCTGCGGCAGCGCCATGCCGTGGCGTTGACGCTGGCCGAGGTCTCGCGCACCCGCATCACCGAGCCGCAGGATGAAGCGCTGATCGAAGCCACGCTGACGTCCGCCAGCCAGGCCGGTCGCGCCAGCGACAACGTCCAGCAGCGCCCCCTGCGCGGCGACGTGCTGCAGCAGCTGGCGATTGCCGAGGAGGTGCTGGTGGCCGCGCTCGACGAGCTCGGCCACGCCCTGCAGGACCTCACGTCCGGCATCGGCCCCGACCCGGTCGTCAGCGACCTGCTGCGCCAGCGTGATGCGCTGCAGGAGCAGATCGCCTTTTCGCGGCTGGTCTACAACCAGTCGGCCGACGAATACAACCGCGCGGTGGCCCTGTTTCCGACCACGCTGGTGGCCGGCCTGTTCGGCTTCCATGCCGCGCCCGAGTTCCCGCCGATCTGAGGCGGCCGGCGCCGGCCCGATGCACGATACAACTTGCGGCTGGACAAGCTCGGGCCGCGCGCGGACGATCGGCCCCACACGAATTGCCCGACCTGATGCCGCCCGGCACCCCTGATTCCGCCGTACCCCTTGGCAGCGTGATGCATCGACCCGAGATTCCTCCAGCAGACCCCGACACCGTGCCGCTCGCCGAAGGCGCGGCCGCGGGGCGGCCGGCCCGTGCCGAGTGGCAGGGCCTGCCCGCCGGCCGCGCGGCAAACCTGGCGCCCCGCCTGCTCGACGAGGTCGAATTGAAGGCGTGGGCGCGCTTGCGGCGCATGCGCGGGCCGGGCGAGCAGCGCGCGCTGCTGCTGGCCTTGCTGCTCACGCCCGGCAGCGCGCGCGAGCGTCAGGCCTTTGTCGAGGAATGCCACGGCGTCATGACGGCCGAGGGGGGGCGCCGCCTGGTGCAGACCTTGCCGGCTGCCGCGCGCCTGTCGGCCCTCGAGGCGGTGCTCGCGCAGTGCGCCGAGTCGCCGCTGGCCGAGCGTCAGGCCCTGCTGATGGCGGTGCGCCGCGTGATGTGCGCCGACGGTCGCGTGCGACCGCTCGATCGGCTGGCGCTGCTGCTGGTGCGGCATCGCTTCAACGGCCCGGCGCCGCTGCATCGGGGCGGGGCCCGCGACGCCGGCGAACTCGCCGGCCTGCCGCTGGCCATGCGCCAGGCCATCGCCGGACTCAGCGCCTATCTGGCGCGGCTGGTGCCGGCGGCCGACCCGCATGCCGTGGTCGGTGCCGCCGGTGCGGCCTGGCACCGTGCGGTGGTGCTGTCGGTCTGGGGCCCAGCGCCGCACCCGCCGGCTTGCCAGGTGCCGGCTCCGGACGCGCTGGTGAAGGGGCTGCGCACCCTGCAGACGCTCGACTGGATGCGCCGTCCGATGCTGGCGCGTGCCTGGGTCGAGGCGGCCCAGCCCGGCGTCGATCTGAGCCTGGACGGCGCCGAAGCGCTGCGGCTGGCCTGTGGCCTGCTCGACACGCCGATGCCGCCCGAGCTGGCGCGCCACTTCAATCAGTTGCCCGATCACGGGTAGCGGTGCCGCGGCCGTAGACTGCCGGCCGTGAAACCTGCCCCACCCGCCCCCCAGCCGCCGATCGGCGCCGCCCCGTCACCTCAGTCCCTGCCTCTGCATCGCCTGCTCGGCCACACCGCCGACGCCGTCGCGCTGGTGCTGGCCGGCCATTCGCTGAACGAGGCGCTCGCCGCCTGTCCGGCGCCGGCCCGGCCGGGCTGCCAGGCCCTGAGTTTCCACGTGCTGCGCTGCCTGGGCGGCGCGCAGGCGGCGCGTGCGCACCTGGCCGCGCGCATGCCGCCGCCGCCGGTCCATTCGCTGTTGTTAAGCGCGCTCGCGCTGCTCTGGCCGCGTGAGCCGCAGCCCTATGCACCGCACACCCTGGTCGACCAGGCGGTGGCCTGCGCACACGTCCGGGCGCCGGCCAGCGCGTCGTTCGTGAATGCGGTGCTGCGACGTTTCCTGCGCGAGCGCGACGCGCTCGTGCCGCGCTGGGAGGCCGCCGATCCGGTGGTGCGCCATCAGCACCCGCGCTGGTGGATCGATCAATTGCAGCGCGACTGGCCCAAACAATGGCAGGCGCTGCTCGGCGCCGCCAACCAGCACGCGCCGATGGCCTTGCGCGTCAACGCGCGCCAGACGGACGCGGCGGGCTACCGGGCCGAACTGGCGGCCATCGGCATCGAGGCGCAGGTCGTGTCGAGCCATGCGCTGGTGCTGCACAAGCCGGCGCCGGTGCAGGCCTTGCCCGGGTTCGAGCGCGGGCGGGTGTCGGTGCAGGATCTGTCGGCCCAGGTGGCCGCGCCGCTGCTGATCGGCAGCGGGCCGGATCGGTTGGCGCCGGGTGCGCGCGTGCTCGATGCCTGCGCCGCGCCGGGTGGCAAGACCGCCCATCTGCTCGAACTGGCCGAACTCGACCTGCTGGCGCTCGATGTCGATGCCACCCGCCTGGCCCGCGTCGAGCAGACCCTGCAGCGTGTCGGCCTGCGTGCCGCGCTGGCGGTGGCCGATGCCGGCGAGCCGTCGCGCTGGTGGGACGGGCAGCCGTTCGACGCGATCCTGCTCGACGCGCCCTGCAGCGCCTCGGGCATCGTGCGCCGTCACCCCGACGTGCGCTGGTTGCGTCGCGCCAGCGACATCAAGGCGCTGGCGGCCACCCAGTCGCGCCTGCTCGATGCCCTCTGGGGGTTGCTCAAGCCGGGCGGGCGTCTCGTCTACGCAACGTGTTCGGTGTTCCGGGCCGAGGGTTCGGGCCAGGTTGCTGCGTTTTTACAACGAACACCCGGTGCGATCGCCAGGCCGTCGCCCGGTCATCTGCTGGGTGTCGTCGACAATCCGGCCCAGGCCGGGGAGGTTGCCAGCGTCGCTGGCGACGGCTTTTTTTATGCCCGGCTGGACAAATCGATGTGAACCGATGCGTCGCAGAGCGGGTTGCGTGGCCGTCCGGACCGGATGCGGCCTGGTGCGCAGCCAGGCCGGGCGACGTCGCCACCGCCCGCCGCTGCCGTGCCCCCTGTCGTCACCGAAGAACGCCCTGCCTGCCGCCATGCCGATGAGGTGTCGTCGTGCCCGTCGATGTCCGTGAGCCGGCGGCGCATCGGTGCTGCGGCGTTGCTGCTGGCGCTGGGGGCGGGATGGGGCGCCGGGGCGCATGCCGCGTCCGACGTGATCGAGCTGACGCGCCTCGAGGCGGTGCGTACCGAGCAGGGCGTGCTGCTGGATTTCGAGGCCCGCTTCGAGCTGCCGCAGGGGGTCGAGGGCGCGCTGCAGAAGGGCGTGGCGCTGCATTTCGTCGCCGAGGCGGACGTGATGCGCGAGCGCTGGTACTGGCCCGACAAGCGCATCGCCCGCACCAGCCGCACCTGGCGCCTGAGCTACCAGCCGCTGACCTTCAGCTACCGCGTCAGCCTGGGCGGGCTGTCGCAGACCTATTCCACGCTCAGCGATGCGCTGCGTTCGTTGCAGCGCCTCAATCGCTGGCGCATCGCCGATCTCGGTGATGGCGAGGACGCCGAGTACGTCGACTTCCGCTACCGGCTCGATGTCGATCAGTTGCCCCGGCCGCTGCAGATCACGATCGGCAGCCAGCCCGAATGGGCGCTGCGCATCGAGCGTACGATTCGACTGCTGCCGCAGACGCGTTGAGCGCTGCCAGCGCATCCGCCTTCCACCATGAGCCGCCGTTCCCTGCGCTGGACACTGCTGGTCGCCCTGATCGCCACCGGTGCCGCCGTGCTGGTGCTGGCCTTCCTGCTGGCGGTGGCGACCAACAACCGGGCCCTCTACGAGCGCCATTTCGGCTGGCTGCTGTGGGTCAACATCGGCGTCGCCACGGCGCTGGGCGTGGTCATCGTGCTGGCCGTGCTGCACCTGGCCCGGCGCATGCGGCACGGCAAGTTCGGCAGCAAGCTGCTGTTCAAGCTGGCGGCGATCTTCGCGTTTGTCGGCGTGTTTCCCGGGGCGGTGATCTACGGCGTCTCGTACCAGTTCGTCTCGCGCAGCATCGAGAGCTGGTTCGACGTCGAGGTCGACGGCGCGCTCGAAGCGGGGCTGAACCTCGGGCGCAGCACGCTGCAGATCCTCGTCAACGACCTGGCCGGCAAGACCCGCGTGGCCGCCGAGCGGGCCGCCGACGCGCCCGACCGCATGCAGGTCCTGGCGCTCGAGCGCCTGCGCGAACAGCTCGCCGCACAGAGCGTGGCGGTGCTGTCGCCCAGCGGCAAGGTGCTGTATTCGGCCGGCGGCTCGATCGCGGGGGCGCCGTTGCCGGACCGACCCACCACTTCGATGCTGCGCCAGGCCCGCAGCGCCCGGGTGATCTCGCTACTCGAGGGGCTGGATGAGGAACCGGCCGGCCGGGCCAATCCGGCCATCGCATCCAGTGCCCGCGTCAGGGCGATCGCCTGGGTGCCGTCGAGCGACTACAGCCTCGGCAACGAGGATCGGTTCCTGCAGGTGACGCAGCTGATCCCGGCCGAACTGGCGGCCAACGCGCTGCGGGTGCAGTCGGCGTTCAGCGAGTACCAGCAGCGCTCGCTCGGCCGGGTCGGCCTGCGCAAGATGTACATCGGCACGCTCACGCTGGCGCTCATCCTCGGCGTGTTCAGCGCCCTGCTGATGGCGGCGGTGCTCGGCCATCAGCTGGCCCGGCCGCTGGTGGTGCTGGCCGAGGGTGTGCGGCAGGTCGCGCGCGGCGATCTCACGCCCACCGAGGTGTTCAGCTCGCGCGACGAGCTCGGCGGCCTGACCCGCTCGTTTGCCGACATGACCCAGCAGCTGGCCGACGCGCGTGCGCTCGTCCAGACCACGCTGGCCGAGGCCGAGAACGCCAAGCGGCACTTGCAGACGATTCTCGACAACCTCACCACCGGCGTGATCCTGTTCACCGGGCGCGGTGGGATCGACACCGTCAATCCGGGGGCGGCGCGCATCCTGCGCGTGCCGATGCAGGCATGGCAGGGTCATGCGCTGGCCCAGGTGCCGGGGCTCGAGGCGTTCTCGCGCGCGATCGATCAGCATTTCCTGCAGGCCATGCAGGAGTCCGATGGCCCCGAACACGGCCAGTGGCAGGACACCTTCGAGCTCGGTCCGGTGCTGACGGCCGATCTCACGCTGCTGGTGCGCGGCGCGCTGCTGCCCGACGGCACCCGGCTGATCGTGTTCGACGACATCACCGAGGTGGTGTCGGCCCAGCGCAGCGTCGCCTGGGCGGAGGTGGCGCGGCGGGTGGCGCACGAGATCAAGAACCCGCTCACGCCGATCCAGCTGTCGGCCGAGCGCCTGCAGCACAAGCTCGAGGCCAAGCTCGCCGAACCGGCCGACCAGCAGATGCTGGCGCGTTCGGTGGCTACCATCGTCGCGCAGGTGCAAGCGCTCAAGACCATCGTCAACGAGTTCCGCGACTACGCCCGCCTGCCGTCCGCCCAGCTGGCGCCGCTCGACCTCAACGAGCTGGTGGCCGAGGTGCTGGGGCTCTACGCGGTGCAGCAGGAGTCCGGCCGGCTCGAGGCTCGGCTGGGCGCCGCGTTGCCTGCCTTGCTGGGTGACGCAAGCCAGTTGCGGCAGGTCATCCACAACCTGGTCCAGAACGGCCTCGACGCGGTGGCCGATCGCAGCGAGGGCCACGTGACCGTCAGCACCGAGGCGACTTTCCGCGATGACGACGGCAGTCTGCGCAGCGTGCAGCTCAAGGTGCTCGACAATGGCCCCGGTTTCAGCGAGGCATTGCTGAAGCGAGCCTTCGAGCCCTATGTCACGACCAAGTCTCGCGGTACCGGCTTGGGGCTGGCGGTGGTCAAGAAGATCATCGACGAGCACGGAGCCCGCATCCGACTGAGCAATCTGGCCGATGCCGCGACAGCGTCAACAGGTGCCGGCGCAAAGAGCGGTGCACAAGTTTCGATATCATTTTCGCGCTGGGCGGCGAGTGCGCCGCAGCCATCCGAACCCCGGGCCGCCCGTGGCCGAATCCCGCCCCCCATCGTGAGCGTGTCCTGATCCATCAATGGCCAACATCCTAGTCGTCGACGACGAAATGGGCATTCGCGCCCTGCTGCAAGAAATCCTCACCGACGAAGGTCACTTCGTCGAACTGGCCGAGAACGCCGTCCAGGCGCGTGCCGCGCGCGAGCGCCTGCGACCCGATCTGGTCCTGCTCGACATCTGGATGCCCGACGTCGACGGCATCACGCTGCTCAAGGAGTGGGGCACCACGGCGCAACTGGGCATGCCGGTGATCATGATGTCGGGTCACGGCACGATCGATACCGCGGTCGAGGCGACCAAATACGGGGCGATGGCGTTCCTCGAGAAGCCGATCACCTTGCAGAAACTGCTGCGTGCGGTCGAGCAGGGCCTGGCCAAACCGGTCCCGCCGCCGCAGCGATCGATGGCCCCGCTCGCGGCAACGATGCCGGCGCCTGTGCCCATGCGCAACGATCGCGACTACCGCTCGATCGATCTGCAGCCGATGCTGAACTCGGTGCCTCAGCCGGTGATATCGGTGCTGTCCAGCGGCCCCCAGTCGGACCAGAACTTTTCTCTCGACCGGCCGCTGCGCGAGGCCAGAGATGCCTTCGAGAAGGCGTATTTCGAGTTCCACCTCGCCCGCGAAAACGGCAGCATGACGCGGGTGGCCGAGCGTACCGGCCTTGAGCGCACGCACCTGTATCGCAAGCTCAAGCAGTTGGGCGTGGACCTCAGCCGCAACAAGCGTGGCGGCAATTGACGCATTTTTGTTGAACAAGCAGAAGTTGGTGTTATAGTAGCTGGCTCGACGGCCTGGTAGCTCAGTTGGTAGAGCAGCGGATTGAAAATCCGCGTGTCGGTGGTTCGATTCCGCCCCAGGCCACCAAAGATTGAATGCTGTGATCAGCGTGCGGGATTAGCTCAGTTGGTAGAGCGATACCTTGCCAAGGTATAGGTCGAGAGTTCGAGTCTCTTATCCCGCTCCACACGTTTTTCATGACGAAAAGCCCCGCGCACTTTGGTGCTCGGGGCTTTTTGTATTGGGGCGCCCGATGCTCGGGTGCTTGGCTGGTGTGCCTCGTGTTCGGGTCATCGAGTGGGGCTCGTGGGTTCTGTCGGGCATTCCGGTGGGCGGTCGCAGGTTGGGCTCTGGGCTGAATCTTGTGGTAAGGCTGCGGCTTGTGCTAGCATCGCGAGCTTTCCCGGACGTGGGATAACCTGCGTCCAGTTCAGGCGTCTCGTGATGGTGCAGCCGGTCGGTGATCGGTCGAGTTGCATCAGAGCGGGACTCATCAGTCAGCCCGGCCAATCGATGTCGGGCATTGGAGAAAAACCATGACTACCCCCAATCCGGGCCAACGCCTCGGTTTGCTGGGCCGCAAGGTGGGCATGATGCGCATCTTCACGGACGACGGCGATGCCGTGCCCGTGACCGTGCTCGACGTGTCCAACAACCGGGTCGCCCAGATCAAGACGGTGGAAACCGACGGCTACAGCGCCGTTCAGGTGGCCTTTGGTGCTCGCAAGGCATCGCGCGTGACCAAGCCCGAGGCCGGTCACCTGGCCAAGGCCGGTGTCGAATCCGGCGAGTTGCTGCAAGAGTTCCGCGTCAGCGCCGAAGTGGCTGCTGAATGCAAGCCGGGCTCGCAACTGCCGATCGCGATGTTCCAGGCCGGCCAGCAGGTCGACGTGCAAGGCACGACGATCGGCAAGGGCTTCGCCGGCACCATCAAGCGTCACCACTTCGGCTCGCAGCGTGCCTCCCACGGCAACTCGCGCTCGCACAACGTGCCGGGCTCGATCTCGATGGCGCAGGACCCGGGTCGCGTGTTCCCGGGCAAGAAGATGTCCGGTCACCTGGGTGACGACACCGTCACCACCCAGAACCTCGATGTCGTGCGCGTCGACGAAGCCCGCCAGCTGCTGCTGGTCAAGGGCGCGGTCCCGGGTGCCAAGGGTGGCTTTGTCACCGTGCGTCCGGCCGTGAAGGTCAAGCTCAAGAAAGGGGCCAACTGATGCAGCTCGAGCTCCTGAACGAGCAGGGCCAGGCCACCGCCAAGGTGGATGCTCCTGACACCGTGTTCGCACGTGACTACAACGAATCGCTGATCCATCAGATCGTGGTGGCCTACCAGGCCAACGCCCGTCAAGGCACCCGCGCTCAGAAGGATCGTGAGCAGGTTCACCACTCGACCAAGAAGCCGTTCCGCCAGAAGGGTACCGGCCGCGCTCGTGCCGGTATGACGTCTTCGCCTCTGTGGCGTGGCGGTGGTCGGATCTTCCCGAACAGCCCGGACGAGAACTTCACCCAGAAGGTCAACAAGAAGATGTATCGCGCCGGCATGGCGTCGATCTTCTCGCAGCTGGCTCGCGAAGGCCGTCTGGCCGTGATCGACTCGATCACGCTCGACGCACCCAAGACCAAGCTGCTGGCCGCCAAGCTGAAGGCCATGAACCTCGATCACGTGCTGGTGATTGCCGACGAGGTCGACGAGAACCTGTTTCTCGCCTCGCGCAATCTGGCCAACGTGCTGGTGGTTGAGCCGCGTTATGCCGATCCGCTGTCGCTGGTCTTCTACAAGAAGATCCTGGTGACCAAGGCTGCGATCGACAAGCTGCAGGAGATGTTCGCATGAGCCGCGCACCCATCAGTCGCACGTTTACAGAAGGCCGCCTGGCCCAGGTTCTGGTCGCACCGATCATTTCCGAGAAGGCCACCAGCATCGGCGAAAAGCACAATCAAGTGCTGTTCAAGGTGCTGCAGGACGCCACCAAGATCGAGATCAAGGCCGCCGTTGAACTGATGTTCAAGGTCGAGGTCGAGTCGGTCCAGGTGCTCAACCAGAAGGGCAAGACCAAGCGCTTCGGCGGCCGTACCGGCCGTCGTGACCACCTGCGCAAGGCCTATGTCTCTCTGAAGGCGGGTCAGGAACTCAACTTCTCCGGGGAGGCCGCGTAATGGCTGTCGTCAAGGTCAAACCGACTTCGCCAGGCCGTCGTGGCGTGGTGAAGATCGTGCACAAGCACCTGCACAAGGGCAAGCCCGAAGCGTCGCTGCTCGAGCCCCAGATGCAGAACGCTGGCCGTAACAACAACGGTCACATCACCGTTCGCCACAAGGGCGGCGGTCACAAGCATCACTACCGCGTGGTGGACTTCCGTCGCAACAAGGACGGCATCCCCGCGAAGGTCGAGCGCATCGAATACGACCCCAACCGCACGGCGCACATCGCGCTGATCTGCTACGCGGATGGCGAGCGTTCGTACATCATTGCGCCGCGTGGCCTGGAAGCGGGTCAGACGGTCCTGAACGGCGCCGAAGCGCCGATCAAGGCCGGCAACACGCTGCCGATCCGCAACATCCCCGTGGGCTCGACCATCCATTGCGTCGAGATGATGCCCGGCAAGGGTGCGCAGATCGCGCGTTCGGCTGGCACCTCGGTGACGCTGATGGCCCGTGAAGGCATCTACGCCCAGGTTCGCCTGCGCTCGGGTGAGGTTCGCAAGATCCACATCGACTGCCGTGCCACCATCGGTGAAGTCTCCAACGAAGAGCACAACCTGCGCCAGTACGGCAAGGCCGGTGCGAAGCGTTGGCTGGGTATCCGCCCGACCGTTCGCGGCGTGGCGATGAACCCGGTGGACCACCCGCACGGCGGCGGCGAAGGCCGCACCGGCGAAGGTCAGGCGCCGGTGTCTCCGTGGAACACCCTCACCAAGGGCTACCGCACCCGCAACAACAAGCGCACGCAGACGTTCATCGTCTCGCGTCGCAAGAAGTAATAAGAGAGGAACGCTGCAATGTCTCGTTCACTCAAGAAGGGTCCTTTCGTCGACCATCACCTGCTCGCCAAAGTCGAGAAGGCGGTTGCCATCAAGGACAAGAAGCCGGTCAAGACCTGGTCGCGTCGCTCGACCATCCTGCCCGAGTTCATCGGCGTGACGATTGCCGTGCACAACGGCAAGCAGCACGTGCCTGTGTACGTGACCGACCAGATGGTCGGCCACAAGCTGGGCGAGTTCGCGCTGACCCGTACGTTCAAGGGTCACCCCGCGGACAAGAAAGCCAAGCGCTAAGGAGCCGATGCAATGGAAACCCAAGCAATCGTCCGTGGTGTTCGTCTGTCATGTGACAAGGGCCGTCTGGTCGCGGATCTGATCCGTGGCAAGAAGGTCGGTCTCGCGCTCGACATCCTCACCTTCACGCAAAAGAAGGCTGCCGGCATCATCAAGAAGGCGCTCGAAAGCGCCATCGCGAACGCCGAACACAACGACGGCGCAGACATCGATGAACTGCGCGTCACCTCGATCTACGTGGAGCAAGGTGCCACGCTGAAGCGTTTCTCTGCCCGGGCCAAGGGCCGTGGCAATCGCATCAGCAAGCCCACCGCGCACATCTACGTGACCGTTGGCAACTGACAAGGCAGGTAGAAATCCATGGGACAGAAAATCCACCCTACCGGGTTCCGCCTGCCGGTCACGCGCAACTGGTCGTCACGCTGGTATGCGAACAACCGCAACTTCGCCGGCATGCTGGCCGAAGACATCGAAGTCCGTGAGTTCCTGAAGAAGAAGCTCAAGAACGCCGCTGTCTCGCGCGTCACCATCGAGCGTCCCGCCAAGAACGCCCGCATCACGATCTACTCGGCACGTCCGGGCGTGGTGATCGGCAAGAAGGGCGAGGACATCGAGAACCTGAAGCTCGAACTGGCCAAGATGCTGAAGGTGCCCGTCGCCGTCAACATCGAGGAAGTGCGCAAGCCCGAGGTCGATGCGCAGCTGATCGCCGAATCGATCACCCAGCAGCTCGAAAAGCGCATCATGTTCCGCCGCGCCATGAAGCGCGCGATGCAGAACGCGATGCGCCTGGGCGCGCAGGGCATCAAGATCATGTCGGCCGGTCGTCTGAACGGCATCGAAATCGCTCGCACCGAGTGGTATCGCGAAGGCCGCGTGCCTCTGCATACCCTGCGTGCGGACATCGACTACGGCACCGCCGAAGCGAAGACCACCTACGGCGTCATCGGCGTCAAGGTGTGGGTCTATCGTGGCGATCGCCTGGCCAACGGCGATGCGCCGGTGATGCGTGGTGAAGATCGTCCGGAAGACGATCGTCGCCGCCGCAACCCGCGTGGCGACCGTCCGGGTGACCGTCGTGGTCCGGGTGCTGGTCGTGGCGGCCCGGGTGCCGGTCGCGGCCCGGCTGATGGCGCATCGGCTGCACCGTCTGGTGATGCCAAGCCTGGCGTGAAGCGCGTCGTGCGCGCTGCACCCCCGGCGGCAAAAGGAGAATAAGGAATGTTGCAACCGTCGCGTCGCAAGTTCCGTAAGGAACAAAAGGGCCGCAACACGGGTGTCGCCACCCGCGGTGCCAATGTCTCTTTCGGCGAGTTCGGCCTGAAGGCCACCGAGCGTGGTCGTCTGACTGCTCGCCAGATCGAAGCAGCCCGTCGTGCCATCTCGCGCCATATCAAGCGCGGTGGCCGTATCTTCATCCGCATCTTTCCGGACAAGCCGATTTCGCAGAAGCCTGCTGAAGTCCGGATGGGTAACGGCAAGGGCAATCCGGAGTACTACGTCGCCGAGATCCAGCCCGGCAAGGTGCTCTACGAACTGAACGGCGTGCCTGAAGACCTCGCTCGCGAAGCGTTCACGCTGGCAGCTGCCAAGCTGCCGCTGCGCACGACCTTCGTCACGCGCATGTTCGGCACCTGAGCCAGGAGAATCTGATGAAAGCCTCTGAACTCCGCGCCAAGGACGTCGCAGCTCTCGAAAAGGAAATCAGCGATCTGCTGAAGGCCCATTTCGGTCTGCGCATGCAAAAGGCCACGCAACAACTGACCAACCACTCGGTGATCAAGCAGACCCGTCGCGACATCGCGCGTGCCCGCACGATCCTGACCGAGAAGAAGAAGGGAGCTGCGTGATGAGCGAAGCCCAAACCGCAGTTGCGGCTGCCGCGCCTGCTGTCAAGAACACCCGTACCCTCGTCGGCAAGGTGGTGAGCGACAAGCGCGCCAAGACCGTCACGGTGCTGGTCGAGCGTCGCGCCAAGCACGAGCTGTACGGCAAGATCGTTGCCCGCTCGCGCAAGTACCACGCGCACGACGAAAACGGCGACTACAAGATGGGCGACGTGGTCGAGATCTCCGAGAGCCGTCCGCTTTCGAAGACCAAGAACTGGGTCGTCACGCGTCTGGTCGAAAAGGCCCGCGCGGTCTGACCGTCAAGATACCCATAACATCCTGCTTCCGGGGTCATCTCGACTCCGGCTGCACTTGAACCGGCACGCTGGAATACTGGCTGCCGGTTTTTTTGTTTCTCGTCTGGTTTTCTTTTTTTCACCCACCCTGGAGATTCCACATGTTGAAGGTCGGAGACAAGCTGCCCGCGGGCACGCTCAATGAGTACATCGAGGTCGAGGGCAATGGCTGCTCGCTCGGTCCCAACAGCTTTGACGTGACGAAAGAAACCGCCGGCAAGACCGTCGCGATCTTCGCTTTGCCCGGTGCCTTCACCCCCACCTGTTCGGCCCAGCATGTGCCGGGTTATGTCCAGGCGGCCGATGCCTTGAAGGCGGCCGGTGTCGACGAGATCTGGTGCTTGTCGGTCAACGACGCTTTCGTGATGGGCGCCTGGGGCCGCGATCAAGGCACGGCGGGCAAGGTGCGCATGATGGCCGACGGTTCGGGCACGTTCACGCAGGCGACCGGCCTGACGCTCGACCTGGTGGCGCGTGGCATGGGCCTGCGCTCGCAGCGCTACTCGATGCTGGTGGTCGACGGCGTGGTCAAGACGCTCAACGTCGAAGCCCCCGGCAAGTTCGAGGTCAGCGACGCACAGACGATGCTGCGTCAGGCTGCCGCCTGACCTCCTGAATCGACCGCAAGAGGCCGCCGGTCCGGTCTGTCGACCGGCTGGCCGGCACCCGAGAGGTGTTTCTCAGGTCAGGGATAGAACGCGGCGACGGTGTAGCCGGCGATGCGCTTGTCTCTGCTGCTGAGTTCGAGCTGCCAGTTGCCTTCGGCGCTGGCGCCCAAGGTCTCGGCCTGCCTGAAGTCGGCGGGGCTCAGCACGCGACGCACGATCACGGCACCGGCGGCGTCGGTCAGGCTGAGTTCGAGGTGCGGCGCACGGATCTCGAAATCGACCCGGTTGCGCAGCAGCACCTGCAGGCGGTAGCCGTCGACACCCGCCGGTCGGGTCAGCGCCGTGTTCTCGACCACCAGGGCGTCGAGCTGCCGAGGCGCCTGCACGGTGCAGCCGATCTGCGCGCAGATCGCGGTCAGCGGCGGGTGCAGCGCAGGCCAGCGCCCGGCCAGGCTGTCGCGATGGTGCAGCGCGAGTTGCAGCAGCAAGGTGGCCGATGCACAGGCACAGCCCGCCGCCAGCAGCAGGCGAACCGTCGGCTTGCGCCACCAGGCGGCGCGATCGGCCTGACGCACGAAGGCTGGCAACGCCGCCGTGCCGGATGCCGCATCGGCTGCCAGGGCCGCAGCCGCCGCGTCGACCGCAGGTGCGGCCGCGGACCGATTACCGGCCTCGGCCTCGTCGGCGACGGGCGGCAGGGCGTCGTAGGCGGTCAGGTTGTCGCCGAAAAGGCTGTTCTGTTCGTGCGGCTGAAAGACGGTGTCTGCCGCGCTGAGATCGATGAACTCGGTTTCTGAACCGGCCGGCCATTCGGTCTGCCGAGCCTCGGCCTCGATCCGGTCGGGTTCGTCGGCGGCGGCGAACTCGATCGCCGGGCCGGCACGGGCCGTCTCCGATCGGGACGATAACTCGGCCTGATCCGTCTCCGGCACCGCCAGCGGCCCGGGCTGTGACGGCGTCGAGACCTCGGGTGGCGCGTCATCCGGTGGTGCGGTCGCCCCGGTGGCCGTGGTCGCCGCGTCCTGTGCGGCCAGCCGACTGAGTCGCCGCGCATCGCGTTCCAGTTGCTGCGCGCGCAGGGCTTCGACGTCTGAGAACATCGCCGGCCGCGTTTCGATCCAGTCGGCCGGGTTGTCGGGGTGCCGCTGATCGGCTCTGGGCGGTGGGGTTGCCGGGCCCGGTGCCGGGACCGTGCCGCTGCGGCGTGGCATCGTGTCGGCGCCGGCTGCCGGGCGTGGCGAAAACTGCGGCCGCTGGCGGCCGGCCAGGTCGAACAGGCCCTCGAGCGCGTTGAAGACCTCGTGGCAGTGGCCGCAGCGCACCCAGCCTTCGGAGACCTTGAGCTGGTCTTCGACGACCTTGAAGATCGTGCCGCACGATGGGCAGGAGGTCGCCAGGCTCATGCGGACACGGTCGGCCGGCGATCAGGCGCGGCGGCCCGTCAGCAGAACCCAGCCGTCTTCGCGGTCGCCGACCTCGAGGGCGATCCACGGCGCGTAGGCCTCGGTCAGCTCGTCGATCTGGCGCTCCAGGATGCCGGCCAGCACCAGCGATCCGCCCGCCTCGACATGGCCGCACAACAGCGGCGCCAGCAGCTTCAACGGCGCCGACAGGATGTTGGCCAGCACGACCGGATAGCTGCCGTTGGCCTGATCGGGCAGGCCGGCGTGCAGCGTCACGCCGTTGGCCTGGGCGTTGGCCAGGGTCGACTCGACCGCGGCGGTGTCGATGTCGACCGCATCGATGCCCGTCGCGCCATGCAGCGCCGCGCCGATGGCGAGGATGCCCGAGCCGCAGCCGTAGTCGAGCACGCGCGGCCACGGCGTCGCCACATCGGCATGGCCGGCGATCCAGCGCAGGCACATGCGGGTGGTCGGATGGGTACCGGTGCCGAAGGCCAGGCCGGGATCGAGCCGCATCACGCGCCGGGCCTGCGCCGGCGGTTCGTGCCACGAGGGCACGATCCAGAAGGTGTCGGTGATGCGCACCGGATCGAACTGCGACTGCGTCAGCCGCACCCAGTCCTGCTCGGCCACCGGCGCGAGCCCCTGCACGTGCAGGTCGCTCCAGCCTTCTTCGGCCAGCAGCACGGTGGCCGCCTCGGTGGCCAGGGTCTCGTTCTCGAACAGGGCCTTCAGCACCGAATGCCGCCAGCCGCGGATCTGCTCGCCGAAGGTGGCGGGCATGCCGGGCTCGCCGAAGATCGGCGCCTCGTCGGGCGTGTCGGCATCGGCGTCTTCCACCGTCACCGCCAGCGCGTCGAGTTCCATCAGCGCATCGGAAATGCGCTCCACTTCGCCGGCCGGGGCCAGCAGCATCAGTTCAACCATCGGGTCCGTTCCTTGACTGCGGATCAGCGCGCCTTGTTGCGCCGTTCCATCCAGCCTTCCAGGTAGTGGATGCTGGTGCCGCCTTCGATGAAAGCGGCGTCGGCCATCAGTTCACGGTGCAGCGGGATGTTGGTCGAGATGCCTTCGACCAGCGTTTCGCTCAGCGCGCTGCGCATGCGCGCCAGCGCCTGGTCGCGCGTGTCGGCGTGCACGATCACCTTGCCGATCATCGAGTCGTAGTTCGGCGGCACGAAGTAGTTGGTGTACGCATGCGAGTCGACGCGCACGCCCGGGCCACCCGGCGGGTGCCACATCGAGATGCGGCCCGGTGAGGGCATGAAGGTGTACGGATCCTCGGCGTTGATGCGGCACTCGATCGAGTGGCCACGCACCGGCACCTGCTTCTGCGTGAACGACAGCTTCTCGCCCGCAGCGATGCGGATCTGCTGCTGCACGATGTCGATGCCGGTCACCAGCTCGGTCACCGGGTGCTCGACCTGCACGCGCGTGTTCATCTCGATGAAGTAGAACTCGCCGTTCTCGAACAGGAACTCGAAGGTGCCCGCGCCGCGATAGCCGATCTTCTTGCAGGCCGCCGCACAGCGTTCGCCGACCTTCTCGATCACCTTGCGCGGGATGCCCGGAGCCGGCGCTTCCTCGATGATCTTCTGGTGACGGCGCTGCATCGAGCAGTCGCGCTCGCCCAGCCAGACCGCGTTGCCGTGCGTGTCGGCCAGCACCTGGATCTCGATGTGGCGCGGGTTCTCGAGGAACTTCTCGAGGTAGACCGCCGGATTGCCGAACGCCGCACCGGCTTCGGCGCGGGTGGTCTGCACCGCCGTCAGCAGCGCGGCTTCGGTGTGCACCACGCGCATGCCGCGCCCGCCGCCGCCGCCCGACGCCTTGATGATCACCGGGTAGCCCACTTCGCGGGCGATGCGGATCACTTCCTTGCTGTCTTCGGGCAGGGCGCCGGGCACGCCCGGCACGGTGGGCACGCCGGCCTTGACCATCGCGTCCTTGGCCGACACCTTGTCGCCCATCAGGCGGATCGACTCGGGCGTCGGGCCGATGAAGGCGAAGCCGCTTTTCTCGACCCGCTCGGCGAAGTTGGCGTTCTCCGACAGGAAGCCGTAACCCGGGTGGATCGCCTCGGCGTCGGTCACCTCGGCGGCGGCGATGATGCCCGGCATGTTGAGGTAGCTGAGCGTCGACGCGGCCGGCCCGATGCAGACCGATTCGTCGGCCAGCTTGACGTACTTGGCGTCGCGGTCGGCCTCCGAATAGACCACCACCGCGCGGATGCCCATCTCGCGGCAGGCGCGCTGGATGCGAAGGGCGATCTCGCCTCGGTTGGCGATGAGTATTTTCTTGAACATCAAGAAGACCTCATTCGATGATGAACAGCGGCTGGCCGTACTCGACCGCCTGGCCGTTCTCGACCAGCACCTTGCTGATCGTGCCGGCCTTGTCGCTGTCGATCTCGTTCATGATCTTCATGGCTTCGATGATGCAGACCGCCTGGCCTTCCTTGACCTGCTGGCCGACATCCACCAGCGGCTTGGCGCCGGGGTTGGAGGCGCGGTAGAAGGTGCCCACCATCGGCGACTTCACGACATGGCCGGTGAAGGCTGGCGCTTCGGCCACGGCTGCGACCACCGGGGCCGCGGCCACGGCCGCCACCGGAGCGGCCACGGGCGCTGCGGCATAGACCGGCGCTGCCACGGCGGCCACCGGTGCGGTCTTGACGATCCGGACCTTGCCGTCGGCTTCAGTGATCTCCAGCTCGGAAATGTTCGATTCCGAAACCAGGTCGATCAGGGTCTTGAGCTTGCGAAGGTCCATGCGGGGAGCTCCATGGTTCTTTGTGGTGGGGGAGTCAGCGACCGTTTCGGCCGATACCTTGGGTGCCTTGCTCATGAGCAGGCCGACCCGTCAATGCACCGCCGGGCGGTGTCGGTCATGGCCGACACCGCTGGGCGCAGCGTGGACACCCCAGCCCCGACCTCGGTGCAGGTCGTCGGCGCAGCTGACTGACCGGGCCGTGCCGGGCGGTGCCGCGCTTCGCGACCGCGGTCAAGGAAAGCGATGATGTGCATGAAAGCTGAGGGTTTGAAAGACAAACCCCCGACTTTACGCCGTTTTGAGCTCACGAAGACCCTTGACAGGCTCGTGGTTTGCAGCCCACCGCGCGAAGCGGGGGCCGCCGATCAGAGCCCGACCGACTTGGCCCAGCCCTGCAGCTCGGCCAGATGGGTCTCGCCCAGCTTCTGTTGCACGGCGGTGCCGGCGCTGTCGAACAGCACCGTGAACGGCAGACCGCCGGTCGTGTTGCCGAGCGAGCGCGCCAGCTCGGTGCCGGCAAAACCGGTCAAGCCGATCGGAAAGCTGACCGGCGTCTTGAGCAGGAACTCGCGCACCGGCGACGGCCCGTCCACCGCCAGGCCCAGCACCTGAAGGCCGCGTGGGCCGAACTCGCGTGCATGGCTGTCGAGCAGCGGCATCTCGCGCACGCAGGGCGGGCACCAGGTGGCCCAGAAGTTGATCAGCAGGGGCTTGCCGCGCAGGCTCGCCATCACCACCTCGCCGCCCTCGGGGCGATCGAAGCGCAGGCTCCACAGATCGGGTGCGGCGCCGGCCGATGCCGCATCGGCGCCGGCCGGGGCCCGGGCTGCGCTCGGGTTGGCGGTGTCGGGGGTGGCCGGCGGCGTGCCGGCACCGCGGCGCAGCGACCAGCCGATCCCCGCGGCCAGGGCGGTGCCGGCGACGACGCCGAGGGTGAGCTTGCGACGGTTCATGGAGCGCTTTCGGGTGTCCGCGTCTGGGCGGAGTGTTGCATCAGCCGCTGCAGCGCGGCCAGATCGCCACGCTGGCTGCGGCCGCGGGCATCGGGTTTGAGGGCGCCGCGCAGGTCGTCGTGGTCGAGCACCGTCAGCTGCACGTTGACCGACTCGCCCAGCTCGCGGCACGGGTGGTCGATCACCAGCACGTCGATCGGGCGGCCACGCGGCCCCGTCACGCTGCCGATGTCGAAATCGACCTGCCGATCGAGCAAGGCGATCTCGGCCTCCTTGCTGTCGTTGCAGAACAGTTCGAGGTGCACCACCGACAGCCGGGTGGCGGTGCCGCGCCAGACCGCGCCGCACAGGTGCGGACGAAACGCCGCCAGGCGCGCCATCCACAGCGCCGCCACCTGGCGCAGCGCGGCGAGTTCGGCGGGCTGGGTGTCGGCGCAGAACAGCGCGATGTGCTCGCGCACGGCGTCCTCGAGCGTCTCGTTGTCGGGCAGATCGGCGGCGCGGGTGGTGCGCCGCCCGACCTGCTGCGCGGCGCGGCGCTTGGCCGGGCCGTATTCGAGACCCTCGTCGACCACCAGGCCGGCGGCCACGGCAGCGATTTCCAGGGTCAGCTCGGATGTCATGAGCAGGATTCTAGGCAGCCCGTCGCCGGCGCGCAGACGGCCGGTCAGGGCAGCTCGACCGCCCCCATGCGCGCCGCGACGGTCGACGATCGACCCAGCACGTAGGCCGAATCGGGTCGCTTCTCGAAGCGCTTGGGCGCCGGCAGCATCACCGCCAGGCGCGCGGCCTGGTAGGCGCCGAGCCGGGCGGCGTCGATGTGGAAGTAGTGCCGCGCCGCCGCCTGCGCGCCGAACAGCCCCTCGCCCCATTCGACGTTGTTCAGGTAGATCTCGAGGATGCGCGCCTTCGGCAGCGCCGTCTCCAGCATCAGCGTGATCAGCAGCTCCTGGCCCTTGCGCAGCGTGGTGCGCTCGCCCGACAGGAACAGGTTCTTGGCCAGTTGCTGGCTGATGGTCGAGCCGCCGACCACCTTGGGCTGCACGAGCCGGGGCGAGCGCGCGCTGGCGGCCGCCTCGGACTTGCGGCGCGCCGCCGCCTGTTCCTCGCGGCGCAGGCGCGCCTCGTTGAGCTTCTCGGCGCGCGCCTCGGCCTGCTGGTTGCGTGTCCAGGCCTTCTCGATCGCGTCCCATTCGACGCCGCTGTGATCGACGAAACCGGCGTCCTCGCTGGCGATCACGGCGCGCTTGAGCGAGTCGGCGATCTGCTCGTACGGCACCCAGCGCTGGCTCCAGCTCAGCTGATGCTGCTCGCTCACCAGGCGCCAGATCTCGCTGCGCTGGAAGGCGGTCGACTCGGGGTCGATCCAGCGCATCGCCGTGATGCGCGCCAGGAAGAACAGCTGCAGCGCCAGGCCGCTGAGCACCAGCAGCACGAGCAGGCGCACCGCGTGCGACTTCAGCACTTTCATCGCGTCGGAGGACTTTTCAGAAGGTTCAGGGTCGCGCGCCGGTGGCGTCCTCGACGGCCGCCTTCAGGCCCTCGTCGCGCGTGAAGCGGAAGCGCGAGACGAACACCAGCTGGTCGAACTGCGCCAGCATCGCCGGCGTGAAGTTGCCGTAGGGCGCGGCGCCGCGCACGATCGTCAGGGCGCGCTTGTCGAGCACCTTGTTGCCTGACGACTGCACGATGTCGGCCTCGACCACCTCGCCGCTGCCGCCCACTGCCACCAGCATCGTCAGTTCGCCGTAGAGCTTGCGGCCGTTGACCTCCGGGAAGTTGCGGGTGCCGACGTCCTCGACGCGCTGGCGCAGGCTGTCGTAATAGAGCGCGTGCACGCCCTCGCGCGCGGCCGGGCTGACGAAGCGCCGGCGCGGCCGGGCGTTTTCCTGCTGGATGCGTTTCTCGATCTGCGCCAGCAGGGCCAGCAGCTGGCGGCGGCGCTGCTCCTCGGCCGGACGCAGCGTCGGGTTGCCGCTCTGGCGCTGCTCGGGCGTGGACAGGCTGGCCAGCTCGCGCTTGACCTGCGCCAGCAGCAGCATCTGCTGCGCCTGCAGCTGCGCGATCTGCTGGCGGGTGTCCTCGAACGAATCGCCGGCCTGGGTGGTCGGCATCGGCGGCAGCGGCGAGGTCGCCCGGCCCTGTGCCGCATCGCCGCCGCCGGCCAGGTTGCGCTGGGCGATGACCTGCGCGTTGGGCGGCGCGGTGGCGCTGCTGGAATTGACCAGCACCACCTCCAGCGGCGTGTCTTCGAGGATGCGCCGCAAACCTTCGGGGTCGACGAAGCGCACCGTCAGCAAGGCCGCGTGCACGGCCAGGCTGACCAGCAGCGCCACCTGCAGGGTCGACAGTTGCCGCAGGCGTTGCAGGACGGATTTCGCGTTCACGTCACGCCCCGTGCTCAGCCTTGGGCGGGCACGCTGTCGGCGCCGGCCGTGGTGCCGGCGTCGGCTCCCGGATCGGCGCCTGCATCCGCGTCCCCCAGGTCGATCGCCAGCGCCAGCGGCGCGGCCTCGGCGGCGTCGTCGCCTTCGTCCTCGGGCACGGCTTCGGCGCAGGCCGCATCATCCAGGCGGGTCGAGACGCTGCCCCCGATGTCGAGCGTCAGCAGGTCGGGGCGGCCCAGCCGCACGCGCACATGCGCGCCGCGCGGCATCTGCTCGGCGCCGATGGCGCGCAGCACCAGCGGCAGGCTGTCGGCGCGCACCAGGCCGTCCTTCATCACCGAGCAGTCGATCTCGGTGACGTCGTTCTGCTCCAGCCAGCGCAGCGTCCAGTAGCGCTCGATGCCGTTCTGGAAGCCGTTGTAGGCCGAGTAGGCGGCGTCGAAGCCGCTGATGATCGCCAGCAGCGCGGTGTCCTTGGGCTTGAACGGCGCCACCAGCGCGGCGGTGCGGCCGTGGCGGGCGCAGGCGATGATCTGCCATTGGTTGACCAGGTCGACGTAGCGGCGCAGCGGCGAGGTGGCCCAGGTGTAGTGCGCCACGCCCATGCCGGCGTGTGGCGCGGGCCGGGTCTGCATGCGCACCTTGATGCCCGGCGCCATGCTGGCCTGGCTGCGGTAGATGCCCGGCACGCCCAGCTCGGCCAGCCAGCCGCCCCAGGTGTTGTTGGCCAGGATCATGGCCTCGGCGACGATGGTGTCGAGCGGCGCGCCGCGGCGGCGTTCGCTGATCACGATCTTTTCATGGCCGGCCGGCAGCTCGGCGATCGACAGCCCCTCGGCGTCGACCAGCTTGAAGTTGTAGTCCGGCCGGTTGAAGTTCTCCGGCTTGCCGCGCACCACCTCGCGCCCGGCCTTCAGGTGACGGGCCAGCCGGAAGGCGAAGCTCAGCTCGGGCGCGAAGGCGAACTCGGCCGGCGCCGCACCGGTCAGCGCGGCTTCGGTGACGACGGCGTCGAGCTGGTCGTGGCGCAGGTTGGCGGCGATCGGCACGCGCTCGATCTTGGTCTCGCTGCCGCGCACCTCCAGCGTGGCCTCGTCGAAGGTGACGTACAGCGACACGGCCGGGCAATCGCGGCCTTCCATCAGCGTGTACGACTGCACCACCTCGTCGGGCAGCATGGTCAGCTTCCAGCCCGGCATGTAGACGGTCGAGAAACGGTCGCGCGCCACCTTGTCGACGGCCGAGTCGGGCTGAACCGCCAGCGCGGGCGCGGCGATGTGCACGCCGAAGATCACCGTGCCGCTGCCCAGGCCCTGCACCGACAGCGCGTCGTCGATCTCGGTGGTCGACGAGTCGTCGACCGAAAACGCCCGCACCGGCGCCAGCGGCAGCTCGTCCTTGATGGCCGGCGCAGCCAGGCCGGCGGGGAAGTTCGTGCCCTTGGGGAACTGGTCGAACAGGAAGCGCCGCCAGTGGAACTGGTAGGGGCTGTCGATCGCGCCGGCGTCGAGCAGCAGGTCGAGCGGCGCGCGCTGGGCGCGGCGGGCGGCGTCGACCACCGCCTTGTATTCGGGCGCGTTCTTGTCGGGCTTGAAGAGGATCTTGTAGAGCTGCTCGCGCACCGGCTGCGGGCAGGTCCTGGCCACCAGCTCGCCGACCCAGCCCTCGATCTGCGCGGCCTGCTGGGCCTTGCGCTCGATGCCCAGCAGCGCGGCTTTGACGATCTCTTCGGGCGCCTTGCGGAACTGGCCCTTGCCGGCGCGGCGGAAGTAGTGCGGCGCGCCGTGCAGGCGAAACAGCGCCGCGGCCTGCTGCGTCACGCCGGCGCTGGCGTTGAAATAGTCGCGCGCGAAATCGGCGAAGCCGAAATCCTCTTCGGGCGCGAATTCCCAGGCCAGGTCGAGGTCGATCTGCTCGGCCAGGCGCTGGCCTTCGGCGATCAGCTCGGCCGGCGCGGGCTTGTCGAAGCGCAGCATCACGTTGACGGCCTTGACCTTGGCCCGCTTGCCCGAGTCGAGCTCGATCTGCAGCGAGCTTTCGGCTTCGGACAGGACACGGCCGGCGAGGAATTTGCCGGCTTCGTCAAACAGGGCGAAATGCTGGGCTGAGTGCTGTGGAGGGTTCTGGGCCATAGGGGCGGGATTGTCGCAGGGCGCGCACCGCCGGCCGGCTCAGACGGTCAGCCCGCCTGCCACCTCGATCACGGTGCCGTTGATGTAGCTGGCCTCGTCGCTGGCCAGGAAGGCGTAGACGTTGGCGATCTCCTCGGGCTTGCCCAGGCGGCGCAGCGGCACGTCGTGGCGCATCTGCTCCATCACCTTGTCGGGGATGGTCGCGAGGATCGGCGTCTCGATGAAACCCGGCGCCACCGCATTGACCCGCACGCCCTTGGGGCCGAGCTCGCGGCTCCAGGTTTTGGTGAAGCCGATCACGCCGAATTTGGTGGCCGCGTAGTTGGTCTGGCCGAAGTTGCCGTAGATGCCGACCACGCTGCTGGCGTTCAGGATCACGCCCGCGCCCTGCTCGACCATCGTATCTGCCACCGCCTGCGCGCAGTGGAAGACCGCGCGCAGGTTGACGTCGATCACGGCGTCGAACTGCTCGATCGTCATCTTCTGCAGCCGCGCGTCCTTCGTGATGCCGGCGTTGTTGACCAGCGTGTCGATGCGGCCGTGGCGGGCCTTGACGGCGGCCACCATCGCGTCGACCGCCGTGCGGTCGGTGACGTCGAGCGCAAAGCCGTCGGCCAACGCGCCCAGCTCGCGGCACTGGGCCACTGCCGCATCGACCGCGGCCTGGCGCAGGTCGCAGACGATCACGATCGCACCTTCGCGGGCGAACTTGAGCGCCGTGGCCAGGCCGATGCCCTGGGCCGCGCCGGTGATGATGGAAACCTTGTTTTTCAATCGCATGGTGTGGGAACGCAAGGGTGGTGGGACGGGAACGGTGGGCTCGGCTCGCCCTTCAGGCGGCGCGATCGAGCCCGAGGAACTGCAGGATCTGCGGCAGGTGGATGTCGAAATCGCTCAGCGCGTGGTCGCTGCCGTCGATCAGGCGGATCTGCGTGTCGGCGTAACGCGCTTGCATCTCGCGCCAGTCGAGCACCTCGTCGCCTTTTGCGATCACGGCCAGGTAGCGCTGCGGGCGGCTCAGCGCGGCGGGGCGCAGGGCGCGCAACTCGTCGATGAATTCGGCGCGGAAGAAGAAATGATCCTGCGGGTCGTGCCAGCTGGTCTGCTCGCCGATGTGGCGCGCCAGGTCGCGCGCCGGCTCGACGGCCGGGTTGATCAGCACCGCCGGCCAGCCCAGCCGCTCGGCCAGCACGGTGGCGTAGAAGCCGCCGAGCGAGCTGCCGATCACGGCGCTGCGGTCGGCCGGCCAGTCTTTGACACCGTCGAGCAGCCGCTCGGCCGCCGCCTGCGGCGAGGGCGGCAGCTGCGGGCACCACCACTGCACGTCGGGCCGGTGCGTGCGCATCCAGTCGGCCATGCGCCGGGCCTTGAACGACTGCGGCGACGAGCGGAAGCCGTGCAGATACAGCAGGTGCGTCACGCCGACCGCGCAGGCGTCGGCCCCTCCGGATGCCATCGTCACGCGCGTGCGGCGAGCGCTTCCAGCAGCTTGGCGTGCACGCCGCCGAAACCGCCGTTGCTCATGCACAGGATGTGATCGCCCGGCCGGGCCGCGCGCACCACGGCGGCGACCAGGCGCTCGATGCTGTCGTGCACCTGCGCCTGCTCGCCCAGTGGCACCAGCGCCGCGGCGGCGTCCCAGCCCAGCCCGCCGCTGTGGCAGAACGACAGGTCGGCTTCTTCCAGCGCCCACGGCAGCTGCGAGGCCATCGTGCCGAGCTTCATGGTGTTGGAGCGCGGCTCGAACACCGCCAGGATGCGCGCCACGCCGACCTTGCGGCGCAGGCCGTTGACGGTGGTGTGGATCGCGGTCGGGTGGTGCGCGAAGTCGTCGTAGACCTTGACGCCACTCGCCTCGCCACGCAGCTCGAGCCGGCGGCGCACGTTCTCGAAGCGGCCCAGAGCCGCGCCGGCGTCGGCCGGGCTGACGCCCACGTGCTCGGCCGCGGCGATCGCGGCCAGCGCGTTGAGCTGGTTGTGCTCGCCGAGCAGGCCCCACTCGACGCGGGCCACCTTGAGGCTGCCGCGCAGCACGTCGAACGCATGCGGCTCGCCGCGCGAGCGCAAGGCGCCGGGGGTTTCCTTGCGGGCGCCGAAGTAGTGCACCTCGCTCCAGCAGCCGCGTTCGAGCACGCGCCGCAGGCTGTCCTCGCGCTGGTTCACCACCAGCCGGCCCTTGGCCGGCACGGTGCGCACGAGGTGGTGGAACTGGGTCTCGATCGCCGCCAGGTCCGCAAAGATGTCGGCGTGGTCGTATTCGAGGTTGTTCAGGATCGCGGTGCGCGGCCGGTAGTGCACGAACTTGCTGCGCTTGTCGAAGAAGGCGGTGTCGTATTCGTCCGCTTCAATGACGAAAGGAGCCCCCACGCTCGCCACTGCGTGCGCTTCGCTGCCCCCCGCGGGGGCGCTCGCGCCTTGGGACGGCCCGGCGGCGCTCGGGCGCCCGATCCGACCCAGCCGCGCCGAGACGCCGAAGTTCTGCGGCACGCCGCCGACCAGGAAACCCGGCTGCAGCCCGGCGGCTTCGAGGATCCAGGCCAGCATCGAGGTGGTGGTGGTCTTGCCGTGGGTGCCGGCCACCGCCAGCACGTGACGGCCTTGCAGCACGTGTTCGGCCAGCCACTGCGGCCCGCTGGTGTAGGGCGCGCCGGCGTCGAGGATGGCCTCCATCAGCGGGTTGCCGCGGCTCACCACGTTGCCGACCACGTAGAGGTCGGGCGCGAGCGCGAGCTGGTCGACGCCCCAGCCCTCGATCAGCTCGATGCCGAGTGCGCGCAGCTGGTCGCTCATCGGCGGGTAGACGTTGGCATCGCAGCCGGTGACGCGGTGGCCGGCCTCGCGCGCCAGCGCCGCCAGGCCGCCCATGAAGGTGCCGCAAATGCCGAGAATGTGGATGTGCATCGGGCGATTCTAGGAGTGGCTCGCTAGACTTCCGATCCAGCCAGAGGAGCGCTTGATGAGCCAGACAACAGATTCCCAGAACCCCGCCCCGCGCATCGGCGTGCTGACCGGCGGCGGCGACTGTCCGGGACTGAACGCGGTGATACGCGCGGTCACCAAATCGCTGATCTACCAGTGCGGCGCCGAGGTGATCGGCGTCGAGGACGGCTTCCTGGGCCTGATCGAACACCGCGTGCGCCCGCTCGACTGGCGCTCGGTCAGCGACATCCTGGCCACCGGCGGCACGGTGCTCGGCACCAGCAACACCGCCAGCCCGTTCGCCTGGCACGGCCAGGACGTGTCGCAGGCCGTGCTCGCCTACGCTCGCGAGCTCGGCCTGCAGGCGCTGGTGGCCATCGGCGGCGACGGCACCATGACGATGGCGCACGGCCTGGCGCAGCGCGGCCTGCCGGTGGTCGGCGTGCCCAAGACGATCGACAACGACATCGCCCACAACGAGCGCAGCTTCGGTTTCGACACCGCGGTGGCCACCGTGACCGAGGCGCTCGAACGCGTGCAGACCACCGGCCAGAGCCACGGTCGGGTCATGATCGTCGAGACCATGGGCCGCTACGCCGGCTGGATCGCGCTGGAGGCCGGCATGGCCGGGGCGGCCGACGTGATCCTGATTCCCGAGCTGCCCTACAGCGTCGAGGCGATCGCGGCGGTCTGCCGTGAGCGCTCGCGCGCTCGGCGCTGCACCGTGATCTGCATCGCCGAAGGCGCCGCGGTGGCCGGTGGCGGCATGACCATCGAGCGCACCGTGGCCGACAGCCCCGATCCGCTGCGCCTGGGCGGCGTCGGCCATGTGCTGCGCGCGCAGCTGCAGCCGCTGATCGAGGCCGAGGTGCGCGCCACGGTGCTCGGCCACGTGCAGCGCGGCGGCAGCCCGACGCCGTTCGACCGCGTGCTGGCCACGCAATACGGCAACGCCGCCGCCCAGCTGGTGCTGCGCGGCGAATACAACCGCATGGTGACGCTGCAGCACGGCGCGATGACGAGCGTCGATCTCGCCAGCGTGGCTGGCCGCAACCGCACCGTGCCGACCGACCACCCGCTGCTGGTGTGCGCGCGGCAGATCGGCGTCTGCCTGGGTCAGGGTTGACTTATTTGGCGACGACCAGGCTCTGGATTGCCGACCATTCCTCGCCGGCGGCGAGCCGCACCGGGTTGCCGATCTGCGCGGCCTCGACGCACAGCATCGTCAGCCAGCCGTCGTCCGGCAGGTCGGGAAGGCTGGCCGAGCGCTCGGGGCCGGGGTTCCAGACCACGCAGTCCTCGAAGCCGCGGCTGACGATCGCCAGCCGGCGGCCCGTGTCGCGCAGCGTCAGCTCGGCCGGCGCCTGCCAGTAGATGCGGTCGATTTCCTGGGCGATCGTGACGACGTCGATCCACTGCTGGCGCGGCTGGTCGAGCACGGTGTCCTGGTAGTTCTGGCCGATCAGGCCTTCGAGCTGGGCGCGTCGCACGTCGGTGGTGGACAGGTAGGTGTGCAGCGCGGCCTGGAACTCGAACGGCATCTCGCCGTTGTTGATCACCGCCAGCTCCATGTCGATGCGGTGGCTGTCGATGCTGATCGTCAGCTCAAGCGTGAAGGCGTGCGGCCAGAGCGCGCGGGTGGCCTCGTTGTCGCTGAGCGTGAGCACCGCGAAGGCGTGTTCGCCGCGCACCGTCGCCTCCTGCAGCGTCCAGGCGTGGTCGCGTGCAAAGCCGTGCTTGGGCAGCGGCCCCTGCTGGTTGAACTGCGGAAAGATCACCGGCACGCCACCGCGCACGGGCGCGCTGCCGTCGAGCACGGCCGCCGGCGACAGGTAGAGCTGTTCTTCGTCGCCAGCCGGCTGCCACGACACCAGGGTGGCGCCATGCAGCAGCACGGTGGCCTGGGCGCCGGCGGGCGAGCGCAGGTGCACGGCGCTCTGGCCTTCGAACTGGCACGGACCGGTGCGCTGGTGGGCGCGCGGTTGGGGAGAGGTTTCGGTCATGGTCGGGTGCGTCGCAGCAGGCGCCGCGGCACCCGCTGCGCGGTGGGCTCAGGGCTGCAGGGCGGCGCGCGCGGCAGCGACGGTCGCGTCGATGTCGGCGTCGCTGTGGGCGGCGCTGACGAAGCCGGCTTCGTAGAGCGCCGGCGCGAGGTAGACGCCGCGGTCGAGCAGGCCGTGGAAGAAGCTGTTGAAGCGCGCCTGGTCGGTCGCCATCACGGTGGCGTAGTTCTGCGGCAGGCCTTCGCCGCGGTTGCGCGGGAAGAAGAAGCCGAACATGCCGCCCTGGCAGTCGCCGACGAAGGGCACGCCGGCGTCAGCCGCCGCAGCACTCAGGCCGTCGACCAGGCGGCGGGTCCTGGCGCCGAGCGCCTCGAAGAAGCCGGGCTGGCTGATCTCGCGCAGCGTCGCCAGGCCGCAGGCGGTCGCGACCGGGTTGCCGCTCAAGGTGCCGGCCTGATAGACCGGGCCGAGTGGCGCCAGCAGGCTCATGATCTTGCGCGAGGCGCCGAACGCGGCCAGCGGCATGCCGCCGCCGATCACCTTGCCGAACACGCTGACGTCGGGCGCGAAGCCGGGGATCGCCTGCGCATACAGGCTCTGCGCGCTGCCGAGCGCGACGCGGAAGCCGCACATCACCTCGTCGAACACCAGCAGCGCGCCGTGCTGCGTGCACAGCTCGCGGATGCGCTTCATGAACGGCACGGTGGCACGCACGAAGTTCATGTTGCCGGCGATCGGCTCGATCATCACGCAGGCGAGTTCGGGGCCGTGGATCTTGAACGCCTCTTCGAGCTGCTCGATGTCGTTGTAGGTCAGCACCAGCGTGTGCTGCACCACCTCGGGCGGCACGCCGGCCGAGGTCGGGTTGCCGAAGGTGGCCAGGCCCGAGCCGGCCTTGACCAGCAGCGCGTCGGCGTGGCCGTGATAGCAGCCCTCGAACTTGATCAGCTTGCTGCGGCCGGTGGCGCCACGCGCCAGGCGGATCGCACTCATCGCCGCCTCGGTGCCCGAGCTGACCAGGCGGATCTGCTCGCAGCTCGGCACCAGGGCGAGGATGGTCTCGGCGAGCTCGACCTCACGCTCGGTCGGCGCGCCGAAGCTGAAGCCTTCGGTGGCGGCCTTCTGCACCGCCGCGAGCACGGCCGGGTGGCCGTGGCCGAGGATCATCGGGCCCCACGAGCCGATGTAGTCGATGTACTGCTTGCCTTCGGCGTCCCACATGTAGGCGCCCTGGGCGCGCGCGATGAAACGCGGCGTGCCGCCCACGGCTCGGAAGGCACGGACCGGCGAATTGACGCCGCCGGGGATCGAGCGCTGGGCGCGTTCGAAGAGTTCTGCGTTGCTGCTCACGGGTGTCGCCAAGGTTCTGGCGCCGGTGCGGGCACCTGGCGCGCCAGTGTTGTCAGTGGATGTTGCGGGAGGTCGGCGGGCTGTTGGCGTCGGGGGTGTCTTCGCCATCGAGCGCTTCTTCGTCTTCTTCATCGGGCGGCACGGCCCAGAAGAAACGGTCGGGGATGACGTTGCCCATGCCGGGCCGGAAGCCCGCGTCGAGCGCCTGGTCGAGGAAGGCCAGGCCTTCGGAGACGGCGATGTGCAGCTCCTGGCCGGACGCCAGCAGCGTGGCCAGCGCGGCCGACAGGGTGTCGCCCGCGCCCACGAAGGCGGCGTCGAAGCGCTCGTACTTTTCGCCGGTGATGGCGCCTTGCGGCGAGGCCAGCACGTTGTCGATGAAGTTGTTGGGCAGCTGCACGCCGGTGACGAGCACGTAGCTGGTGCCGTGTTCGGCCGCCGCCACCGCCAGTTCGCGCGCCGACGGCGGGCGCTCGGCGTCCCACTCGGGCAGCAGGAAATCGGTCAGCGTCTTCTGCGTGCCGACCAGCACTTCGGTCTGCGGCAGGACCAGCTCGCGCAGGGCATCGTGGTAGGACTGTGCGGCGTCCTCGTCGTCGATCCACGACAGGTTGGGCACATAGGTGACCAGCGGCACGTCGGGGTAGTCGGTCAGCACCTCGGCGACCGCGCCGACGGTTTCGGCGGTGCCGAGGAAGCCGACCTTCCAGGCCGAGATGGTGAGGTCTTCGAGCACGCTGCGGGCCTGCTCGACCACCGTGTCGGGGTCGATCGGGCTCTGGTCGAACACCTCGGCGGTGTCGCGCATCACGATCGTGGTGATCACCGGCACGGCGTGGCCGCCCATGGCGGCGACCGTGGCCACGTCGCCAGGCACGCCGCCGGCACCGGTGGTGTCACTGGCGTTGAAGCACATCACGCAGACGGGGCCGGGCGCGAGGTCTTCGGGTGACTCGGTGGGGGTGTCGGTGGCGGTTGGGTTCATCAGGGCTGGGTTCGCTGGTCTCTCCCGGCCGTGTCTGCCCTTCGATCGAGGTGGGCCTCGACTGCGCTGGGGTGGGCAGAAAAGCTCCAGGAGTTTCTGAGAAATCTTGTGTAGGTGCCCACGCAGACTGGCTTTTCGTCCAAGGCCTGTCGCTACAATCTTCGATCATTGTAGACAAGCTGATTACGTGGCGTGAGCACTTCGCAAACTTGGATGTGTCTGATCTGTGGCTGGATTTATGACGAGGCAGCTGGCGACCCGGATCACGATCTCGCGCCCGGCACCCGTTGGGCCGATGTGCCGATGAACTGGGTCTGCCCGGAATGCGGTGCCCGCAAGGAAGACTTCGAGATGGTGCAGGTGTGATGTGATCACGCGTCGATCGGCATGAGCGAGGAAGCAGCTGTCGTGCAACTACCGTCCCAACCCTCCGGGGCCGTGCGTGATCCCCAGGTCATTCGCGTGCTGGTCATCGACGACAGCAACACCATCCGGCGCAGCGCCGAGATCTTTCTCAAGCAGGGCGGCTGCGAGGTGGTGCTGGCCGAAGACGGCTTCGATGCGCTGGCCAAGGTCAGCGATCACCGGCCCGACGTGATCTTCTGCGACATCCTGATGCCGCGCCTCGACGGTTACCAGACCTGCGCGATCATCAAGCGCAACCCCGAGTTCGCCGCGGTGCCGGTGATCATGCTGTCGTCCAAGGACGGCCTGTTCGACAAGGCGCGCGGGCGCATGGTCGGCTCGCAGGACTACCTCACCAAGCCCTTCACCAAGGATCAGCTGCTGCAGGCGGTCTATCTGCATCGCCGGGTGCCGGCCTGAGATCCGGCGGTCTGTCCGCATCGTTCGCCCTGCGCAAGATGCCGGCGCTTCCCTGACACTGCTGCGAGGACACTGCGCAATGGCGATCCACAACATCCTGCTGGTGGATGACTCCAAGACCGAGCTGTACTTTCTGTCGGATCTGCTGAGCCGCCAGGGTTTCAAGGTGCGCACCGCCGAAAACGGCGACGAGGCGCTGCGCCGCATCGCCGAGGAAAAACCCGACCTGATCCTGATGGACGTGGTGATGCCGGGCCTGAACGGCTTCCAGCTCACCCGCACGATCACGCGCGATCCGCAATATGCCGACGTGCCGGTGATCATGTGCACCAGCAAGAACCAGGAGACCGACAAGGTCTGGGGCATGCGCCAGGGGGCGCGTGACTACGTCGTCAAGCCCGTCAATCCCGACGAGCTGATGCAGAAGATCCGAGCCTTCGGCTGAGGAGGCCGCAAGCTGATGGCCAACAAGGAAGCGCTGCGCGAATTGCAAGGCCGGCTGGCCGAGCGCCTGCACGAGGTCAAGACCCAGGAGCGCACGCTCTCCTGGCTGGCGGTCGAGTCCGGAGGCCACGGCTTCCTGTTGCCGCTGGCCGAGGCCGGCGAGATCTTCCAGCCCGGCGCGCTGCTGTCGGTGCCGCACGCGCTACCGTGGTTTCTGGGTGTTGCCAACCTGCGCGGCGTGCTTGCAGGGGTGGTCGATCTGGCAGGATTTCTCGGATTGCGCTCCCGGCTGCCCGAAGGCGAGCGCGATCAGGCACGGGTCGTCGCCTTCAACCCGACACTCGAGATCAACGGCGCCTTGCAGGTCGATCGGCTGGCGGGCTTGCGCAACCAGACTCAGCTCACGCCCGAGGCGGTCGATGTGCATGCTCAGCCCGGCTTTGTCGGCGGTCGCTACCACGACGCCGGCGGTCGGGTCTGGCAAGAGTTGCGGCTGGCCGTGCTGGCCCGCGACGAGCGCTTTCTTCGCATCGTCAAGGGTGCGTGATGTTCTTCTGGCACCCGGCGCGACCCGTGTGCGGAACCTGATCAAGAGGCGGGAATGAGTTTTCTCGACAAGCTCAAGGGCTTTGGCAAACGCAACAACGATGCGGATCTGGCCGACGAGGTGTCGTATGTCGACGCTTATTCGATCGCCGACGACAGCACCGAGATGCGCGATACCGTCCAGGACATCGGCCTGCACACCACCCACGCCGTGCCCGACGCGGCGATCATCAGCGAGGCGTCGCCCTCGGGCGGCGCCTCGCGCTATCTCAATACCCGCATGCCGGCCGGCGATTCGCCCGGCCACGCGCCCGCGCCCGGCGGCGGGGTGCGCCTGCCGCTGATCGGCCATCTGTCGTCGGATCAGCAGCAGCGGCTGCTCGGCTCGGTGTTGGCGGTCGGCGTGCTGGGGCTGGTGCTGGCGTCGGTGCTGGCGGTGCGCTCGGCCGGTGGCAGCGCAGCGCAGGTCGGTGCGACCGGTCAGGCGCTGATGCAGTCGCAGCGGCTGGCGAAATCGGTGCTGCAGGCGATGGTCGGCCACCCGCCGGCGTTTCCCGAGGTCCGCAACGCCGCCGACGTGCTGGCGCGCAACGTGCGCGGCCTGCGTGACGGCGGCAGCGTGCCCGGCCTCGAGGCCGCGCCGCTCGGCGCCCAGCCCCTGCTCGAGCCGCTGCTGCCGCTGGTCGACAAGGCCGAGAAGAACGCCAAGATCGTGCTCGCCCAGGAGCAGGTGCTGACCCAGGTCGGCACCGCGCTGCGCGCCATCGGCAAGCAGTCGACCGAGCTGCTCGAGACCGCCGAGGCGGTGGCCGCGTTCAAGGTCCAGCAGGACGCCCTGCCGACCGACATCTCCGCCGCCGGCCAGCTGGTGATGCTGACCCAGCGCATCGGCAAGTCGGCCAGCGAGTCGCTGACCGTGCAGGGTGTCTCGCCCGAGGCGGTGTTCCTGCTCGGCAAGGACCTCAACACCTTCCACGACCTGACCCGCGGCCTGCTCGACGGCAGCCCCGAACTGCGCCTGACCTCCAGCCGCGACGCCCCCACCCGCGATCGCCTGCAGGCGCTGCTGCGCGCCCACGAGCAGCTGCGCACCCAGGCCGGCGTGATCGTCGGCAACCTGCAGGGGCTGGTGTCGGCGCGTGAAGCGCAGACCGCGATCATTGCCGACAGCGAGACGCTGCGCGCCGGGCTCGAGGAAGTGCAGGGTGCGCTGTCCGCCGCAGGCGGCATGGGCTGGTTCAACGTGCTGCTGATCGGCGCGTCGCTGCTGCTGGGCGTGATCGGCGGCCTCGGCCTGCTGGTGGTCTTCACGCACGACCAGCGTCAGCGCGCGATGATGGCCGACACCCAGCGCCACGAAGCCGAGCGCCAGGAGCGCGAGGCCAAGCGCGTCAACGACGCCAACCAGGCCGCCATTCTTCGGCTGATGAACGAGCTGCAGTCGGTCGCCGAAGGCGACCTGACCCAGCAGGCCACCGTCACCGAGGACATCACCGGCGCGATCGCCGACTCGGTGAACTACACCGTCGAGGAGCTGCGCAACCTGGTCTCGCAGGTGCAGGGCACGGCCGCGCGCGTGACCGACACCACCCAGCAGGTCGAGGCCACGTCCACCGAGCTGCTGGCGGCGTCCGACGAGCAGCTGCGCGAGATCCGCGAGACCGGCGAGGCGGTGCTGCAGATGGCCGGGCGCATCCAGCGCGTCTCGGGCCAGGCGCAGCAGTCGGCCGACGTGGCGCGCGAATCGCTGATGGCGGCTACCTCGGGCCTGACCGCGGTGCTCGACACCATCACCGGCATGAACACGCTGCGCGACCAGATCCAGGACACCTCCAAGCGCATCAAGCGCCTGGGCGAGTCGTCGCAGGAGATCGGCGAGATCACCGAGCTGATCTCCGACATCACCGAGCAGACCAACGTGCTGGCGCTCAACGCCGCCATCCAGGCCGCGTCCGCGGGGGAGGCCGGCCGCGGCTTCTCGGTCGTGGCCGAAGAGGTGCAGCGCCTGGCCGAACGCTCCGGCGACGCCACCCGCGCGATCGCCGTGCTGGTCAAGACCATCCAGACCGACACCGCCGACGCGGTGGCGGCGATGGAGCGCTCCACGCAAGGCGTGGTCGAGGGCGCCAAGCTGTCCGACAACGCCGGCACCGCGCTGGCCGAGATCGACCGCATCTCGCGCCAGCTGGCCGAGCTGATCGAGGAGATCGCCTCGCAGGCGCGTCGCGAAGCCGACGGCGCCACCGTGGTGGCGCAGAACATCCAGCACATCTTCGCCGTCACCGAACAGACCGGCGAGGGCACCCGCTCGACCGCCCAGCTGGTGCGGCAGCTCTCGCGCATCGCCGAGGAGCTGCGCCAGTCGGTGGCGCGCTTCAAGATCAGCTGATGCCGGGCCGCGCCGTCCTCAGGTAGCCTATGCAGATGGATCCGCAACACACCACCGCCGCCACTCCTGTCGCCGATGACCTCAGCGCCCTGGCGTGGGTGCACGAGGAGTTGCGAAAGACGCTCGAACAGGCCCACAAGGGCCTGCGGCGCTATCTGCGCGAGGTCGAGGCGAGCGCCCATTCGGATCTCGACGACGTCGAGCCGACGATCTTGCGCAACGCCCGGCAACATCTGCATGAAGGTGTCGGTGCGCTGCAGCTCGTCAACGTGCCCGAGGGCGCGCTGCTGCTGCGCGCCAGCGAGGCGGCGGTGCAGCGTTACGTCGCCAAGCCGCAGCGCATGGACATGAAGGGTGTCGAGGCGGTCGAGCGGGCCTCTTTTGCCTTGCTCGACTACCTCGGCCGGCGCCTGTCGGGCAAGCCGGCGCCGGCGGTGGGCCTGTTCCCGCAGTTGCGCGTGCTGCTCGAGCTCAATGCCGCCGAGCGCATCCATCCGGCCGACCTCTGGCCGCACGACTGGCGCTGGCGCGCCGTGCCGGCGCTGGCGAGCGTGCCGCACGCGGCCGATGCCGCGCTGCTGGCCGATGTCGAGCGCCGCATGCTGGCGCTGGTCAAGCAGAACTCGCCCGAGGCTGCGGCCGCGTTGACGCGGGCGTTCGGTGCGGTGGCCCTGGCGGCCGCGCCGGTCAGCCTGCAGGAGGCGACGCTGTGGTCGATCGCCGCCGGCTTCTTCGAGGCCTGGGGCCGCGGCCTGCTGGTGCCCGACCTGTTCCTCAAGCGCACCGCCTCGCGGGCGATGGCGGCGATGCGCGCGCGGGTGCGCGGCGATGCCGACGTCTCCGAGCGCCTGGCGCAGGACCTGCTGTTCTTCTGCGAGCGTGCGGTGCCCGCGCCCGACGCGCCGGCGCCGCATCTGGCGGCCGTGCGCACGGCCTACCAGCTCGCCGACGAGCCGGCGCCCGACTACACCGAGCCGCGCTTCGGCCGCCACGATCCGTCGCTGATCCAGCAGGCCCGCAAGCGCGTCGTGTCCGCCAAGGAATCCTGGAACGGCGTGGCCGGCACCGAGCCGCAGCGGCTGGCCAACCTGGGCGAGACCTTCGGCCTGGTCGGCGACTCGATGCGCAAGCTCTACGCCGGTGGCGGCCGGCTGGCCGACGCGCTGGCGGCGGCGGCCGATGTCACCGCGCGCCAGGCCCGTCCACCGGCGCCGCAGCTGGCGATGGAAGTCGCCACCAGCCTGCTGTACCTGGAAGCCGCGCTCGACGAAGGTGAATTCGATCACCCCGATCAGGCCGAGCGGGCCGAACGCCTGGCCCAGCGCATCGAGCGGGTCACGGCGGGCGCCGCGGCCGAACCGCTCGAACCCTGGATGGAAGAACTCTACCGCCGTGTCTCCGACCGCCAGACCATGGGCAGCGTGGTGCAGGAACTGCGCGCCTCGCTGTCCGAGGTCGAGCGCCAGATCGACCAGTTCTTCCGCAGCCCGTCCGAAAGCGGCCTGCTGGCGGCGGTGCCCGATCAGCTGGCGTCGATGCGCGGCGTGTTCTCGGTGCTTGCCATCGCGCCGGCGATGCAGGCGGTCGCGCGCATGCGCAGCGATGTCGAGCAGCTGCTCCACGTCGATGCCGACCCGCGCAGCCAGGCCACCCTGGCGAGCTTCCAGCGCCTGGCCGGCAACCTGGGCGCGCTCGGATTCCTGATCGACATGCTGAGCGTGCAGCCGCAGATGACCAAGCAGCTGTTCCGCTTCGACATGCTCAACGGCGTGCTCGCGCCGGTGATGGGGCGCAGCGCGATGGCGCCCGATCTGGTCGACCGCGCCCAGGCGATCGCCGACGCGGTGCGCCGCAACGAGGTGCCGCTGGCGCAGGTGTCGGCCGAACTGGCGTCGCTGTCGCAGGAAGCCACGGTCAACGACCAGCCGGCGCTGGCCGCCAGCCTCAGCTCGGCGCAGGCCGCGCTGTCGCAGGCCGCCGAAGCGGGGGCAGGCCGCGACACCGAAGGCGCCGCGCGCGAATACGTCGCCCAGGCGATGGACGATTTCGTCGCCACCGCCACCAGCCCGATGGGGCTCGACCCGATCGGCCTGCCGATGATCTCGCGGCCGATGGAGCTCGGCCCGGAAGACACCCCGGCGTTCGCGCCCACCGGCCTCGAAGACGACCACGAGATGCGGGGAGTCTTCCTGGAAGAGTCGGCCGAGGTGCTGGCCGACGCCCAGGCCGCGCTGGCCGAGCTGAACGTGTCGCCGTCCGACCTGTCGGCCATGATCACCACGCGGCGCGCCTTCCACACCCTCAAGGGCAGCTCGCGCATGGTGGGCTTCGCCGCCTTCGGCGAAGCGGCCTGGGCCTGCGAGCAGCTCTACAACCACGCGCTGGCCGAGCAGTCGCCCGCCAGCGCCGACCTGCGCACCTTCACCGGCGACGCGCTGGCGTATTTCGCGGCCTGGATCTCGGCCATCGGTCATGGCACCGAGGCCCGTTTCACCCCCGACCCGGTGATGGCCGCGGCCGACACCCTGCGCCTGGCCGGCGAGCTGATGCGCGTGCACCTGCCGGGCGAGGAGGCGCCGTCGTCGCCGCCGCAGAGCGACTACGGGCCGCTGTCCGACCTGATCGACCTCGAGGTGCCGTTCGGCGACACCGGTGCGCCGGTGGTCGAGACCCTGCAGGCCACCCAGCCCGTGCGTCTGCCGCCGATCGGGTCGCCGGAGGTGGGCGAACCGATGTTCCGGCTGGCGCCCGAGATCGCCGCGCCGGTCGATGTCGACCTGGTGCTCGATTTCGACGTCGACGCGCCCTTGCCCGAGCCGCCGCAGCTGCCCGCCCACGAAACCGCCGACGAGGTGGTCTGGGCGTCCACCGCCCCCGCGCCGGAGTCGTTCGAGCCCGTCGCCGAGCCGCCGCTGATCGAGCCGATCGAGATCGGCCTGCCGCCGGCCGAGGTGGCGGACGCCGAGCGGCCCGATGCGGGCCCGCCCGACTTCGACCTGCCCGATACCGAGGCGCCCGACGCCGCCGCCCTCGAAGCCGAGCTCGACGGTCAGGCCGATGCCGACACCCGCTGGTCGGCCGAGCCGCCGTCCCTGCTCGACGCCGAATTCACCGTCGTGGCGCCGCTCGATGCGCTGGCCGACGTGCCCGATGCGCCGGTCTGGCCGACCGAAACCGAGGCGCCGCTGCTCACCGAGGTGATCGAGCCGCAGCCCCTGTTCGACGCGGTCGACGCCGCCGCGCTGCTGCCGCACGATCTGCCGGTGCTCGACGAGGTGGCCACCGTCGCCGATTTCGGCGCGGTGCCGGCCGAGGTCGATGCCCTCGAGATCCCCGAGGTGGCGGTCGAACCCGAACTCCCGGTGCTCAGCGACGAACAGGCCGCCGCCTATTTCGCTGCGCCCGAGTTCGTGCAGGCGCCGCCGAGCGAGCCGCACGCCGACATCGACCTGTCGGAGACCGGCCAGCCGGCCGACGAGCCGGCGGTGCTGTCGGTCGAACCGTTCGACGAGAGGCCCGCCGACGTGCTGGCCGAGTTGCCGCCTGATGCGCCGGACGTGCCGGTCGCGCCGGACGACGTTTGGGTCGAGCCGCCCGTTGCGCCGGAGCCTGTCGACGCGCCGCTGGAAATCGTCGATCAGGTCGATGCGGTCGCATCCGACGAGCCTGATGAGCCGCCCGCGCCGGTCCGCACCGGCGCCGCGGTGTTCCGGCTGGAGGATTTCCGCCCCAGCGCGCCGCTGCCGATCGCGCCCGACGAGCGCCGTGCCGACGAGCAGATCAAGGTGGTCGGTCCGCTGCGGCTGCAGATCCCGCTGTTCAACATCTTCCTCAACGAGGCCGACGAGCTGTCGCGCCGGCTCAACAACGAGCTGGCGCTGTGGTCGCTCGAACTCGATCGCCCGGTCGGCGAGACCGCCGGCGCGCTGGCCCACTCGCTGGCCGGGTGCTCGGCCACGGTCGGTTTTGCCGATCTGTCGCAGCTGGCGCGCGAGCTCGAGCACGCGCTCGGCCGTGCCCAGTACCTCGGGGCCGGTGACGAGACCGATGCCGAGCTGTTCATCGGCGTGGCCGACGAGATCCGCCGTCTGCTGCACCAGTTCGCGGCCGGTTTCCTGCAGACACCGGCGCCCGGCCTGCACGAGCGCCTGCAGGCCTGGCAGGAGGCTGCCGCGCAGCGCCTGCCGGTGCGTCCGCCCGAGACGTCGAGTGGCGACTCCACCCTCGACGCCTCCGGGGCCGTCAGCGATTTCGATGCGCTGCCGACGCAGGAACTGATCGCCGCCGGCGAGGCGATCGACGTGATGAGCCTCGACTTCGAGCTGCCCACCGACTCGCCCGCCGATCTGGTGGTGGAGCTCGGCGAGCGCGAGGCCGGCTTCGATGCCGCGCCCGAACCGGTGTTCGAGTCCGGCGACGTGCTCGATCTGACGCTGGACGAGCCGGTTGCGCAAGTCGCCGCGTCGGACGCCATCGCCACGGACGGCATCGACGAGGCGCCTGCGGCTGCCGACGCCCTGGCGCCGGCGCTGCCAGCCGACGAGCCTGTGCTGCAACCGACCTTGCTCGACGCCGACATGACGGTCTGGCCGCTGGCGGCCGAGTCGGCCGACATCGACCTGCAGGCGCTGTCGCAGCCGTCGGACGAGCGCGTCTACGGCGCGATGCCGGCCGCGGTCGACCTGCCGCTCGACCTGCCGTGGTCGGTGCCCTCGAAGCCGCTGCCGCTGGACGGGCTGCACGAGGAGATCGACGCCGACATCGATCAGCAGGATCAGGTCGACGCCGAGCTGTTCCCGATCTTCGACGAGGAGGCGCAGGAGCTGCTGCCGCAGCTGGCGGCCCAGGTGGCCGAATGGCAGCGGGCCCCGGCCGACCCGAGTGCGGCGACCGCCTGCATGCGCACCCTGCACACGTTCAAGGGCAGCGCCCGGCTGGCCGGCGCGATGCGGCTGGGCGAGCTGGCGCACCGCTTCGAGTCGGCGATCGAGCGCCTGATCGGGCACGGCCCGGTCGCGGCGGCCGATCTCGACGACCTGCAGCGCCGCGCCGACGGGCTCAGCGCCGCGTTCGATGCCGTGCGCGCCGCCCATGGCGCCGCGCCGGCCAGCATGCTGGGCCTGCTCACGCCGCCGTCGGTGTCGGGCGCCTGGGGCACCCGGCCGGTGCCGCTGTCGGAGCACCGCAGCGAATTCGCGTCGCTGTCGGGCCTGTCGCCGCTGGACACCGGGCGTGGCAGCGACACCGGCTTCAACATCGACCAGATGGCCGATGGCGGCCCGCCGAGCACCCGGCCGGCGGTCCTGGCGTCGGCGTTCTCGGCCCTGTCGGCCGATGCCGACGGCTCCGATCCGATCGACTGGTCGCGCTTTCTCGGCGATGCCGAGCAGCTGCCCCTGCACACGCCCGACCGCGCGCCGACCAGCGTGCAGCCGGTGCGGGTGCGTGCGGCGCTGCTCGACCGGCTGGTCAACCTGGCCGGCGAGGTCAGCATCACGCGCTCGCGGCTCGAAGCCGAGGTCGGCTCGATCCGCGCCTCGATGACCGACCTGACCGAAAACCTGGAACGCCTGAACCAGCAGCTGCGCGACGTCACGCTGCAGGCCGAGACCCAGCTCGAGTCGCGCCTGAAGGCGGCGCGTGCGGCCTCGCAGGAGTTCGATCCGCTCGAACTCGACCGCTACACCCGGCTGCAGGAACTGACCCGCATGATGGCCGAGTCGGTCAACGACGTCGCCACCGTGCGCAGCACCATGCAGCGCACCGTGCAGGCGGCCGAGGACGAGCTGGCGGTGCAGGCGCGCCTGACCCGCGAGCTGCAGGGCGACCTGCTGCGCACCCGCATGGTCGAGTTCGAGAGCCTGTCCGAGCGGCTCTACCGCGTGGTGCGCCAGGCCTCCAAGGAGACCGGCAAGCAGGTGCGCTTCGACATCGTCGGCGGTTCGATCGAAGTCGACCGCGGCGTGCTCGACCGCATGACCGCGGCCTTCGAGCACCTGCTGCGCAACTGCGTGACGCACGGCATCGAGGCGCCCGAGCAGCGGGTCGCCGCCGGCAAGGACCCGACCGGCAGCATCGTGGTGTCGCTCGAGCAGGAGGGCAACGAGGTCAGCGTCGAGATCCGCGACGACGGCGCCGGCCTCGACCTGCCGCGCATCCGCGAACGCGCTGTCGCGATGGGCCTGATCACGTCCGGTGCCGAGCTGTCCGAAAACGAGCTCGCCAACCTGATCCTGGCGCCGGGGCTGTCGACCATGGTGGTCGTCACCGAGCTGGCCGGGCGCGGTGTCGGCATGGACGTGGTGCGATCCGACGTGCACGCGATGGGCGGACGCATCGAGACCCGCAGCCAGACCGGCCGCGGCACCCGCTTCAAGCTGGTGCTGCCGCTGACCACGGTGGTCACGCAGGTGGTGATCCTGCGCGCCGGCGCGCGCTCGATCGCGGTGCCGTCGAACCTGGTCGAGCTGGTGCAGCGTGCCGCGCCGGGTGCGATCGACCAGGCCTACCAGCAGGGCCGCTACAGCTACGGCGGCCTGCAGCTGCCGTTCTTCTGGCTCGGCGCGCTGCTCGAGTCGAGCGGGCGCGGGGTCGAGACCGGCCGCACGCTGCCGGTGGTGATCGTGCGCTCGGCCCAGCAGCGGGTGGCGCTGCATGTCGACGAGATCCAGGGCAGCCACGAAGTGGTGGTCAAGAACCTCGGGCCGCAGCTCTCGCGCCTGCCGGGCCTGGCGGGCATGACGCTGCTGGCGTCGGGGGCGGTGGCGCTGATCTACAACCCGGTGGCGCTGGCCAGCGTCTACGGCGAATCGGCCCTGCGGCTGATGCAGCTGGCGTCGGCGATGCCGGCGAATGCGCCGACGCAACCCGGCCAGGAGACCATCCGCCCGGCGCCGCTGGTGCTGGTGGTCGACGATTCGCTGACGGTGCGGCGCGTCACCAAGCGCCTGCTCGAACGCGAGGGCTACCGCGTCGCGCTGGCCAAGGACGGGCTGGAGGCGCTCGATGCGCTGTCGGGCGAGCGGCCGGTGGCCGTGCTGTCGGACATCGAGATGCCGCGCATGGACGGCTTCGACCTGCTGCGCAACATCCGCGGCGACGCCGAACTGGCCTCGCTGCCGGTGATCATGATCACCTCGCGCATCGCCAAGAAGCACCGCGACATCGCCACCGAACTGGGCGCCAACCACTACCTCGGCAAGCCCTACAGCGAGGAAGAACTGCTGGGCCTGCTGCGCCAGCACGCCGGCGCGCAGCGCCGCGCGGTTGCCTGAGCGGCCGCATCGCCGGGCGATCGAGGAGTTCCGGGCGTGTCCACGGCACTGGAGCACATGGTCGAGCTGACCCGCTCGCGTGATCGCGAACTGGTCGACGCCTCGCTGCTCACCGCCTTGCTCGACCTGCTGCCGAGCACGCGGCGGGTCCTGCTCTGGCGCGTGCTGGGCGAGCCCGGCCAGCCGCAGCAGTGGCTGCATTGCGGCCGGCAGGATCGGGGCGATCTGGTGCCGGCCACCGAATTGCAGCTGGGCGACCAGGGTGAGCCGCCCGCGTTCGCGACGATGCCGGCCCATGCGCGCTGTTTCGCTTCGGTGCAGATGCTCACCGAGCCGCTGCCCGACGGGGTTCAGGTGCTGGTGCCGATGGCGAGCGAACGCGAGGTCGAGGGCGTGGTCGAGCTGTGGCTCGATGCCCCGCTCGATGCGCAGGGCGAACGCCTGGCGCGCAGCGTGCTCAAGATCCACCGCAACTTCCTCAGCCTGCTCGAATACAGCGAGCGCGACACGCTGACCGGCCTGCTCAACCGCAAGAGCTTCGACGAGACCTTCCTCAAGGCCACCGTGCTCGAGGCCGAGCGGCTGTTCACCAGCGACGCCGATCCGCGCCGCCACGCCGGCCTGCGCCATCACTTTCTCGGTGTCATCGACATCGACCACTTCAAGCGCGTCAACGATGACTACGGCCACCTGATCGGCGACGAGGTGCTGGTGCTGGTGGCGCGCATCATGCGCAGCACCTTCCGCTACGACGACCGGCTCTACCGCTTCGGCGGCGAGGAGTTCGTCGTGCTGCTGACGGCGCCCGACGACGAGGCTGCCGGCGCCGCCTTCGAGCGCCTGCGCCTGAACCTCGAGAACTTCGTCTTCCCGCGCGCCGGGCGGGTGACCATCAGCACCGGCTACAGCGACGTGCGCCCCGGCGACACGCCGCAAGCCGCGTTCGACCGGGCCGACAAGGCGGTCTACCACGGCAAGGAAAACGGCCGCAACCAGGTCTGCTCATACCGCGAGCTGGTGGCCGCGGGCCTGCTGAGCGAGAGCAGCGACAGCAGCGACGTCGAGCTGTTCTGAGCACCCCCGCGGCCGCCGCCTGGCGACGGCCCGGCGTTTCCTCGAGAGCCTGTTCCGGGTCTGCGGCGTCGATGCAACGTTGACCGCGCCGCCGGCATGTCCGCGCGGCATCCGGGCTCGTCGGCGCCTAGACTGCGTGCCGATGAAAAGCGTCCGCTCCGCCCCGTCGATGGCCTGTCCGACCCGTGCTGCCGGCCGGCTTGTTCGCCTGGTCGTCCGCCAGGCCGCCATGCCCGCCTTGCTGGCCGGCCTGCTGCTGCCGCAGGCGCTGCTCGCGCAGGCCGACAAGGCGGCGACGCGGCCGGCGCTGACCGTCACCACCGTCACGCCGCAGCCGGCCGAATGGCCGCAGACGCTGGTCGCCAACGGCAACGTCGCGGCCTGGCAGGAGGCGGTGCTGGGGGCCGAGATCGGCGGCCTGGTGCTGACCGAGGTGGCGGTGGAGGTGGGCGACCGCGTGCGGCGTGGCCAGGTGCTGGCGCGGCTCGACGGCGACAGCGTGAAGGCGGAGCTGGCGCAGTCGCGCGCTGCCGTGGCCGAAGCCGAGGCCACGCTGGCCGAGGCGCGTGGCAATGCCGACCGGGCCCGCTCGCTCGCGCCCAGCGGCGTCATCAGCGCGCAGCAGACCGCCCAGGTGCTGACCGCCGAACAGACCGCCGCCGCCCGGCTGCAATCGGCCCGTGCCCGGTTACAGGTCGACGAGCTGCGCCTGCGCAAGACCGAACTGACCGCACCCGACGACGGGGTGATCTCGGCCCGCGTGGCCAGCGTCGGCAGCGTCGTGCAGAGCGGCCAGGAGCTGTTCCGGCTGATCCGCCAGGGCCGCCTCGAGTGGCGCGCCGAGGTCGGTTCGGCCGATCTGGCGCGGTTGCAGCCGGGCATGGCGGTGCAGCTGAGCACGCCGGCCGGCCAGCGGGTGGCCGGCAAGCTGCGCCGCATCGCCCCGACCGTCGACCTGAGCAGCCGCAACGCGCTGGTCTACGTCGACCTCTCGCCCGGCAGCGATGCGCGCGCGGGCATGTACGCGCGCGGCGAGTTCGCGCTCGGGCGCCAGCAGGCGCTCACGCTGCCGGCTGCGGCGGTGCTGCTGCGCGACGGTTTCCATGTCGTGATGCGGCTGGGCGCCGACCACCGCGTCAGCCAGACCAAGGTCACGGTCGGCCAGCGCCTGGGTGAACGCATCGCCGTCGCCGGCCTGCCGGCCGAGGCCCAGGTGGTGGCGACCGGCGCGGCCTTCCTGGCCGATGGCGACAGCGTCAAGGTGGTCGGCGCGGTGCCCACGATCGTGCCGGCGGCCGTGCCGCGGGGCGCGAAATGAACGTTTCCGCCTGGTCGATCCGCAACCCGCTGCCGGCGGTGCTGCTGTTCGTGCTGCTGACGCTCGGCGGCATGGCGAGCTTCCACGCCATGAAGATCCAGCAGTTCCCGGATCTGGAACTGCCCACCGTCAGCATCGTCGCCAGCCTGCCCGGCGCGTCGCCGTCGCAGCTCGAGACCGAGGTGGCGCGCAAGATCGAGAACGCGCTGGCCACGCTGCAGGGCTTGAAGCACATCTACACCAAGCTGCAGGACGGCACGGCCACCATCACGGCCGAGTTCCGGCTCGAGAAGCCGACGCAGGAGGCGGTCGACGAGGTGCGCGATGCCGTCAACCGGGTGCGCTCCGACCTGCCCGGCGAGCTGCGCGAACCCACCGTCAGCAAGCTCAACCTGGCCGGCGCGCCGGTGCTGACCTACACGGTGGCGACGTCGCGGCTCGATGAAGAGGGCCTGTCCTGGTTCGTCGACAACACCATCACCAAGGCGCTGCTGAGCGTCAACGGCGTGGGCGCGGTGGCGCGGGTGGGCGGGGTCACGCGCGAGGTGCGGGTCGAGCTCGATCCGGCACGGCTGCTGGCGCTGGGCGCCACCGCCGCCGACGTGTCGCGCCAGTTGCGCGCGGTGCAGCAGGACGCCGCGTCCGGCCGCGCCGACCTGGGCGGCGCCGAGCAGGCGCTGCGCACGCTCGCCAGCGTGGCGTCGGCCGACGAGCTGGCGCGGCTGGAGATCGCGCTGGCCGACGGCCGCCACGTGCGCCTGGACCAGATCGCCACGGTGCTCGACACCGTCACCGAGCCGCGCAGCGCGGCGCTGCTCAACGGCAAACCGGTGGTCGGTTTCGAGATCAGCCGCAGCCGCGGCGCCAGCGAGGTCGAGGTGGCGCAGGGCGTGCAGCGCGTGCTCGATCAGCTGCGGCTGGCGCACCCGGACCTGCAGTTCGAGCAGGCCTTCAACCTGGTCGACCCGGTGATCGAGAACTACGACGGCTCGCTGGCGCTGCTGTACGAGGGCGCGATCCTGGCCGTGATCGTGGTCTGGTTCTTCCTGCGCGACTGGCGCGCCACGCTGGTGGCTGCGACCGCGCTGCCGCTGTCGGTGATCCCGGCCTTCATCGGCATGTGGGCGCTCGGGTTCAGCGTCAACGTGGTGACGCTGCTGAGTCTGTCGCTGGTGGTGGGCATCCTGGTCGACGACGCGATCGTCGAGATCGAGAACATCGTGCGCCACCTGAAGATGGGCAAGAGCCCGTACCAGGCGGCGATGGAGGCGGCCGACGAGATCGGCCTGGCGGTGATCGCCACCACCTTCACGCTGATCGCGGTGTTTTTGCCGACCGCCTTCATGGCCGGCATCCCGGGCAAGTTCTTCAAGCAGTTCGGCTGGACCGCGTCGCTGGCGGTGTTCGCCTCGCTGGTGGTGGCGCGGGCGCTGACGCCGATGATGGCGGCCTACCTGCTCAAGCCGATCGTCGTCAGCGGCGAAGAGCGCGACGGCCGCGTGATGAGCACCTATCTGCGCATGGCAGCCTGGTCGGTGCGGCACCGCATCGTCACCGTGCTGGGCGCGGCGGCGTTTTTTGTCGGCTCGCTGATGCTGATCCCGCTGCTGCCGACCGGCTTCATCCCGCCCGACGACTTCGGCCAGAGCCAGGTCACGGTCGAGCTGCCACCCGGCAGCACGCTGCACGACACCTATGCCGCGGCCGAGCAGGCGCGTGCGATCGTCGGCGCGCACCCGCACGTCACGCGCATCTACACCGCCATCGGCGGCGGTGCGACCGGCAGCGATCCGTTTGCCGGTGGCGGCGCGGCCGAAGTGCGCAAGGCCAGCCTGACGCTCAACCTGACCGCCCGCGAAGACCGTCCCGGCGTGCGCAAGCAGGCCATCGAGATGGAGCTGCGCGAGGCCATGAAACAGCTGCCCGGCGCACGCGTGACGGTCGGCCTGGGCGGCTCGGGCGAGAAGTACGTGCTGGTGCTGTCGGGCGACGACGGCGCCACCCTGCTGCAGGCCGCGCGCGCGGTCGAACAGGACCTGCGCCGCGTTCCCGGCCTGGGCAACATCAGCTCGACCGCCAGCCTGGTGCGCCCGGAGCTGGTGCTGCGGCCGGACGTGGCGCGCGCCGCCGAGGCCGGCGTCACCACCGGGCGAATAGCCGACACGCTGCGCATCGCCACCAGCGGCGACTTCGACGCCAGCCTGCCCAAGCTCAACCTGAGCCAGCGCCAGGTGCCGATCGTGGTGCGCCTGCCCGAGTCGGCGCGGCAGGACCTGGCGCTGCTGCAGCAGCTCACCGTGCCGGGCAAGGGCGGCCAGCCGATCGCGCTGTCACAGGTCGCGAGCTTCGGCATGGAAAGCGCGCCGGCCCAGATCGACCGCTACGACCGCCAGCGCAACATCAACTTCGAGGTCGAGCTCAACGGCCGTCCGCTCGGCGACGTGGCGGCCGAGGTGGCTGCCCTGCCGAGCCTGCAGCAGCTGCCGGCCGGTGTCAGCCAGGCCACGCTCGGTGACGCCGAGGTGATGGCCGAGCTGTTCGCCAGCTTCGGCCTGGCGATGCTGACCGGCGTGCTGTGCATCTACCTGGTGCTGGTGCTGCTGTTCAAGGGCGTGATGCAGCCGGTGACGATCCTGGCCGCGCTGCCGCTGAGCCTGGGTGGCGCGTTCGTCGCGCTGCTGGCGACCAACAGCGCGTTTTCGATGCCGTCGCTGATCGGCCTGATCATGCTGATGGGCATCGCCACCAAGAACTCGATCCTGCTGGTCGACTACGCCATCCTGGCGCGCCGCGCCGGCATGCCGCGCCGCGAGGCCCTGCTCGACGCCTGCCACAAGCGCGCTCGACCGATCGTCATGACGACCATCGCGATGGGCGCGGGCATGTTGCCGATCGCGCTCGGCTGGGGCACCGATCCGAGCTTTCGTGCGCCGATGGCGATCGCGGTGATCGGCGGGCTGATCACCTCCACGGTGCTGAGCCTGCTGGTGATTCCGGTGGTCTACACCTATGTCGACGACGCGGTGCAGTTCGGCCTGCGCCTGCTGCGCCGCGTGCGTGGCGTGGCGCCGGGGCAGGCGGTCATCGAGCCGCCGCCCCCTTGACCGCTGCGAAGCGCGCCAGCGTCAGCTCGCGCGCCTCGGCGTGTTCGACCACCGGCATCGGGTAGTCGCGGCCGAGCTTGACGCCCGCCGCCTGCAGTTCGAGCGGCTTGGCCTGCCACGGCGCGTGGATCGCCGCGCGGCTGAGGTCGGCGAGCTGCGGCAGGTAGCGGCGGATGAAACGCCCCTCGGCGTCGAAGCGCAGGCTCTGGCTGATCGGGTTGAAGATGCGGAAATACGGCTGCGCGTCGCAGCCGGTCGATGCCGCCCACTGCCAGCCGCCGTTGTTGGCGGCGAGGTCGTAGTCGTTGAGCTGCAGCGCGAAATACGCTTCACCGCGGCGCCAGTCGATGCCCAGATCCTTGGTCAGGAAGCTCGCCACCACCATGCGCAGGCGGTTGTGCATGTAGCCGGTCCGGTTGAGCTGCAGCATCGCCGCGTCGATGATCGGATAGCCGGTGCGGCCCTCGCACCAGGCGGCGAACAGCTGCTCGGCGTGCTTGCCGTGTTCCCAGCGCAGCGCTTCGTATTCGGGCTTGTAGCAGTGCGTCACCACGCGCGGGTGGTGGTGCAGGATCTGGTGATAGAAGTCGCGCCAGATCAGCTCCGACAGCCAGACCTCGGCGCCACGCGAGCCGCCCACCATGCGCTCGTGTGCCAGCCGCGCCAGCTGGCGGATCGAGACGGTGCCGAAACGCAGGTGCACGCTCAGGTAGCTCGGCCCCTTGATCGCCGGGAAGTCGCGCGTGTCGGCATAGCGGTCGATGCGCTCCAGGAAGTCGAGCAGCAGCGTCGCGCCGCCCGAGGCGCCCGGATGCAGCCGGGCGGCCATGTCGGTCGGCAGGAAATCGAGGTCGTTGAGCGTCGGCACGCCGCGGTCCAGCGCCGCCGGCACCGGCGCCAGCGCGCCGATGTGGCGCTGCACCGGGTAGGCGCGCAGGTAGTAGCCGTCGAGCTTCTTCAGCCAGGCGTTCTTGTAGGGCGTGAAGACGCTGAAGGGCGAGCCGGCCATCGTCAGGATCTCGTCGGTCTCGAAGATCACCTGGTCCTTGTGGCTGTGCAGCGCGATGCCCGCGTGCGCCAGCGCGCCGCGCACCTGGGCGTCGCGCGCCACGGCGGCGGGTTCGTAGTCGCGGTTGATGTGCACCGCCTGCACGCCCAGGGCGCCGGCGATCGCCGGGATCTCCTGCAGCGGGTCGCCGTGACGCACGATCAGGCCGCTGCCGTGGGCGCGCAGCAGGCCGTCGAGCTCGACGATGCCGTGGTGGATGAACTCGACCCGCCGATCCGCGCGTGGCAGCGCATCGAGGATCGTGGTGTCGAAGATGAAGGCGCACCAGACCTTCTTCGCGCTGCGCAGCGCGTGATGCAGCGCGGCGTGGTCGTCGAGCCGCAGGTCGCGGCGCAGCCAGACCAGCGCGGCGTCGACCGGCGTGTCGATCACGGCCGGTTGGCGATGCGGGTGAGCCGCAGCGGCGGGAGCGGACGGTGCGAGGGGAGAAAAGGAGGCTGGCATAGGGGGCGCAGTGTGCGCGATCGCTACAATCTCGGACATGCCTGAGGCCGGTGCCATCAACCTGACGAACCAGTTCCTGATTGCCATGCCCGGCATGATGGATGACCATTTTGCCGGTGCGGTGGTCTACCTCTGCGAGCACACCGAACGCGGTGCGCTGGGCCTGGTGATCAACCGGCCGATCGACATCAAGCTGAAGAACCTGTTCGAGCGCGTCGACCTCAGCCTCGACCGCGCCGATCTGGCCGACGAGCCGGTCTACTTCGGCGGCCCGGTGCAGACCGAACGCGGTTTCGTGCTGCACCCGCGCAATCTCGACGAGCCCGGCAGCTACAACTCGACGCTGTCGATCCCCGGCGGCCTCGAGATGACCACCAGCCGCGACGTGCTCGAAGCGCTGTCGCACGGCGCCGGCCCCAAGAAGGTGCTGATCACGCTCGGCTACGCCGGCTGGGACGCCGGCCAGCTCGAAGAAGAGCTCGGCCGCAACGGCTGGCTCAACGTCGACGCCGATCCCGACATCATCTTCGACACCCCGGTCGAGCAGCGCTACAGCCGTGCGCTGCTGCTGCTGGGGGTCGATCCGATGATGCTGTCGCAGGACGCTGGCCACGCATGACGCCATCGCGCGCGCAAGCCGCCGTGGTCAGAGCGCCCCAGACCTTCCTGTCCTTCGACTACGGTCGCAAGCGCACCGGCGTGGCCAGCGGCAACCGGGTGTTCGGCCAGGCCACGCCCCTGACCACCGTCACCGCCGAGGGCGATGCCCGTTTCGAGCGCATCGCCCGCCTGATCGCCGAGTGGCAGCCCGACGCGCTGGTGGTCGGCGTGCCGCGCCACCCCGACGGCGCGCCGCACGAGAACACCCGCCTCGCACAACGGTTTGCGCGCCAGCTGCACGGGCGTTTCCGCCTGCCGGTGTTCGAGGTCGACGAGCGCTACAGCACCACCGAGGTGCTGGCCGCCGGCGCACGCGATGCCGATGCGGCGGCGGCGGCCTTGCTGCTGGAGCAATATTTCAACGAATCCGACCGTGCGGCACTCGCCGCCAAGGAGCAAACATGAGTCTGAGCCTGGACGCTGAAGCGCTGTACCTGCAGCTGCGAAACGGCGTGCGCCAACTGCTGGCCGCCGAGGGCATGGCCGACGCCGTGCTGGTGGGCGTGTGGTCGGGCGGCGCCTGGCTGGCCGAGCGGCTGCAACGCGACCTCGGCCTGGCGACGCCGCACGGCGTGATCTCCAGCCTGCTGCACCGCGACGATTTCGGCGCGCGCGGCCTGGCCTCGGGCACCGACCCGACGCACCTGCCGTTTTCGGTCGACGGCCGGCCGATCCTGCTGATCGACGACGTGCTGCACACCGGCCGCACGATCCGCGCCGTGATCAACGAGCTGTTCGATTTCGGCCGCCCGTCCAGCGTCACGCTGGCGGTGCTGGTCGACCGCGGCGGGCGCCAGCTGCCGATCGAGGCGGCCTATGCCGCCGCCCGCATCGTCCTGCCGCCGCTCCAGAAGCTCGCGCTCGCGCGTGGCGAGGGCGGGCGGTTCCAGTTTTCAGTCAAGGAAAGTTGATGCTCTCGCGTCGCAACCCCCAGCTCAACAACCACGGCGAGCTGATCCACCTGCTGTCGACCGAAGGCCTGCCACGCGCCGTGCTGACGCAGATCCTCGACACCGCCAGCACCTTTCTGTCGGTCAACGACCGTGACGTCAAGAAGGTGCCGCTGCTGCGGGGCAAGAGCGTGTTCAACCTGTTCTTCGAGAACAGCACGCGCACCCGCACCACCTTCGAGATCGCCGCCAAGCGGCTGTCGGCCGACGTCATCAACCTCGACATCGCCAAGAGCAGCGCGGCCAAGGGCGAGAGCCTGCTCGACACCATCGCCAACTTGAGCGCGATGCACGCCGACATGTTCGTGGTGCGCCACAGCGAGAGCGGTGCGCCGTATCTCATCGCCGAGCACTGCGCGCCGCACGTGCACGTGGTCAACGCCGGCGACGGCCGCCACGCGCACCCGACGCAGGGGCTGCTCGACATGTACACGATCCGCCACTACAAGAAGGACTTCACCGGGCTGCGGGTGGCGATCGTGGGCGACATCGTGCACAGCCGCGTGGCGCGCTCGGACATCCACGCGCTGACCACGCTGGGCGTGCCCGACATCCGCGCCGTCGGCCCCAAGACCCTGGTGCCGGGCGACCTGCGCGACATGGGCGTGCGGGTGTGCCACGACATGGCCGAGGGCATCAAGGATGCCGACGTCATCATCATGCTGCGCCTGCAGAACGAGCGCATGAGCGGCGCGATGCTGCCCAGCGCGGGCGAGTACTTCAAGAGCTACGGCCTGACCGCCGACAAGCTGGCGCTGGCCGCGCCGGACTGCATCGTGATGCACCCGGGGCCGATCAACCGCGGCGTCGAGATCGAGTCGACCGTGGCCGATGGCGCGCACAGCGTGATCCTGCCGCAGGTCACCTTCGGCATCGCCGTGCGCATGGCGGTCATGTCCATCATCGCGGGTAACGACGCATGAACCACCCCCACGCTCACGTTCGTTCACTGCCCCCCGAGGGGGCGTCCGGCCTCCTTGAGGCGGCTCGGCGGAGTCCGGCATGAAGATCCTCATCAAGAACGGCCGGGTGATCGACCCGGCCTCGGGCCGCGACGAGCTGGCCGACATCGCCATCGCCGCCGGCCGCATCGTCACGATCGGGCGCATCTCGCCCGAGTTCCAGGCCAATCGCGTGATCGACGCCGCCGGCTGCGTGGTCGCGCCCGGTCTGGTCGACCTGGCGGCGCGCCTGCGCGAACCGGGCGAAGAGCAGAAGGGCATGCTCGAGAGCGAGCTCAACGCGGCGGCGGCCGGCGGCGTGACCAGCCTGGTCTGCCCGCCCGACACCGATCCGGTGCTCGACGAGCCCGGCCTGGTCGAGATGCTGAAGTTCCGCGCCCGCAAGCTCAGCCTGTGCCGGCTGTTCCCGCTCGGCGCGCTGACACGCGGGCTCCAGGGCCAGGTGCTGACCGAGATGGTCGAGCTGACCGAGGCCGGCTGCGTCGGCTTCTCGCAGGCCGAGGTGCCGGTGCAGGACACCCTCGCGCTGCAGCGCGCGATGCTCTACGCCGCCACCCACGACTTCACCGTCTGGCTGCGTCCGCAGGACTACTGGCTCGGCAAGGGCGTGGCCGCCAGCGGCGGCGTGGCGACGCGGCTGGGCCTGTCGGGCGTGCCGGTGATGGCCGAGACGATCGCGCTGCACACGCTGTTCGAGCTGGTGCGCGTGACCGGCGCGCGCCTGCACCTGTGCCGGCTGTCGAGCGCGGCCGGCGTGGCGCTGCTGCGCGCGGCCAAGGCCGAGGGCCTGCGCGTGACGGCCGACGTCAGCATCAACTCGCTGCACCTCACCGACATCGACATCGGCTACTTCAACTCGTCGATGCGCCTGATGCCGCCGCTGCGCCAGGGCCGCGACCGCGACGCGCTGCGCGCCGCGCTGGCCGACGGCACGATCGACGCGCTGGTGTCCGACCACACGCCGGTCGAGGGCGACGCCAAGACGCTGCCGTTCGCCGAAGCCGAACCCGGCGCCACCGGCCTGGAGCTGCTGCTGAGCCTGGCGCTCAAGTGGGGCACCGACGCCGGCCTGGGCCTGCCGGCGACGCTGGCGCGGGTCACGTCCGAACCGGTGCGGGTGCTCGGCGATGCGCTGGGCTCGCTGTCGTCGAGCGCCGGCCGGCTGGTCGAAGGCGGCGTGGCCGACGTCTGCGTGTTCGATCCGGCCGCGACCTGGGCCGTCACGCCCGACGTGCTGTGCAGCCAGGGCAAGCACACGCCGTTCGCGTTTGCCGACACCGGCATGGCGCTGCCCGGGCGCGTGCGCGCCACGCTGGTGGCCGGCACGGTGGCCCACGAGCTGCGCGCCGACGCATGCGTGCGGTGACGGGCGCCTGGCGCCTGCTGCGCACCACGCTGCACGTGCTGCACGGCATGTGGGTGGCGGCGCGCGAATTCGGTGCGGCCACCGAGGCGGTGCGCTGCGCTCACATCCAGTGGTGGTCGGCCAAGCTGCTGCGGCTGCTGGGCGTCGAGCTCACGGTCAACGGCCGGTTCCAGCCCGGCGCGCAGCTGCTGGTGAGCAACCACGTCTCGTGGCTCGACATCCTGGCGGTGCACGCGGTCTGCCCGCAGGCGCGTTTCGTGTCCAAGGCCGACGTGCGGGCCTGGCCGCTGCTCGGCTGGCTGATCGGCGCGGCCGGCACGCTGTTCATCGAACGCGAGAGCAAGCGCGACGCGCTGCGCGTGGTGCACCAGATGGCGGCGGCGCTGCAGCAGGGCGACACGGTGGCGGTGTTCCCGGAGGGCACCACCGGCACCGGCCACGCGCTGCTGCCGTTCCACGCCAACCTGCTGCAGGCCGCCATCGCCCAGGCCGCGCCGGTGCAGCCGCTGGTGCTGCGCTTTTCGCAGCCCGGCCACCCGGTCAGCCCGGCGGTGGCGTTTGTCGGCGACACCACGCTGGTGCAGAGCCTGTGGTCGGTGGTCAGCGCGCGCGATCTGCGGGTGCACATCGAGGTCCTGCCCCGGCAGGAAACCGCCGGCCTGGACCGGCGCAGCCTGGCGCGGGTGCTGAGCGAGCGCATCGCGGCCACGCTGAACCGGTAGGCCCGGCTTGATCCGCCGCCTGCGGGGCGCACAATCTGGGCGTCCGTTCGAACGCGGCGAGGTCTACGCGGCTCGCCGCTGAGTTCTCTCTCCAGAGTGCCGGCGCTGGCCGGCCCCGCGCCATGCTCTACAAGTTCAAGTCCAAGGCTGCCGGCGACGTCATCATGACCGCGCCGATCGGGGATCGCATCCTGCGCCTGCTCGACCGCGAGCCTGCGGCCCAGGGCATCTTCGAGGTCGAGGCGATGCCCGGCGCGATCGCCGCGCTCGAGGCCGCGATCGTCGCCGATGAAGCCCTGCGCCGCGCCGCCGAAGCAGAAGCCGCCGCCGACCCGGAGCCCAGAAGCCCGCCCCCGCCCGGCCGCGACAACGTCAGCCTGCGCCAGCGCGCCTGGCCGCTGATCGAGATGATGAAACGCTGCCACGCCGAGGACGCGCCGATCGTCTGGGGCGTCTGAGGACACGCCGCCGATGCCCTACAGCGACGTGACCCGCGTGCTGGCGATCCGGCACGGCGAGACCGCCTGGAACCGCGACGCGCGCATCCAGGGCCAGATCGACATCCCGCTCAACGACGCCGGCCTGGCCCAGGCCCGCAGCCTGGCGCAGGCGCTGGCCGAGGACGCGCTGGCGGCGGTCTACAGCTCCGACCTGCTGCGTGCGCACCAGACCGCCGAGGCGGTGGCGGCCGCGCAGGGCCTGGTCGTGCAGGCCGACGTGGGTCTGCGCGAGCGCCATTTCGGCGATTTCGAAGGCCGCACCTACCACGAGATCGACGCCGACCTGCCCGAGCTGGCACAACGCTGGCGCCGCCGCGACCCGGATTTCGGCCCGCCCGGCGGCGAGGTGCTGAAGGCCTTCTTTGCGCGCAGCGTCAGCGCGATCGAACGCATCGCCGCGTCGCACCGCGGCCAGACGATTGCCGTGGTCTGCCACGGCGGCGTGCTCGATTGCCTCTATCGCGCCGCCACCCGCCTGAGCCTGAACGCGCCGCGCACCTGGACGGTGGCCAACGCCAGCATCAACCGCCTGCTGTTCACCGACGACGGCTGCACGCTGGTCGGCTGGGGCGACACCCAGCACCTCGACGGCAGCGACCACGCGCCGCTGGACAGCCGCTCCGCGCATGCAGGCCACACGGCGATCGCCGCGGCGCCCCCGCTCGACGAAGGCAGCGACGGCGGCGCGGCCTGATCGCCTCGATCCTGCCGGCCCGGGTTCAGCCCTCGAACAGGTCGCTGCCGACCGGGCCGGCGCCACCGCGCGGTGGCGTCACGCCCAGGTGCCGATACGCCGCCAGCGTGGCGATGCGCCCGCGCGGCGTGCGCTGCAGGAAACCCTGCTGGATCAGGTACGGCTCGATCACGTCCTCGATCGTGCCGGCGTCCTCGCCGATCGCCGCGGCCACGTTGTCGAGCCCGACCGGGCCGCCGTCGAAGCGGTGGATCACCGCCTCGAGCAGCTTGCGGTCCATCACGTCGAAACCGCGCGGGTCGACGTCGAGCATGGTCAGCGCCAGCTCGGCGATGCGCTTGACGATGCGGCCGTCGCTCTTGACCTCGGCGTAGTCGCGCACCCGCCGCAGCAGCCGGTTGGCGATGCGCGGCGTGCCGCGTGAACGGCAGGCCAGTTCGAGCGCGCCTTCGGCGTCGATCGGCACGTTGAGCAGCCCGGCCGAGCGGGTGACGATGCGCACCAGCTCCTCGGGCGTGTAGAACTCCAGCCGCGCGACGATGCCGAAGCGGTCGCGCAGCGGATTGGTCAGCATGCCCGCGCGGGTGGTGGCGCCCACCAGCGTGAAGGGTTGCAGGTCGAGCTTGATGCTGCGCGCCGCCGGGCCTTCGCCGATCATGATGTCGATCTGGTAGTCCTCCAGCGCCGGGTAGAGGATCTCCTCGACCACCGGCGAGAGGCGGTGGATCTCGTCGATGAACAGGACGTCGTTGGCTTCGAGATTGGTCAGGATCGCGGCCAGGTCCTTGGGTTTTTCGAGCACCGGGCCGCTGGTCTGGCGCAGGTTCACGCCCAGTTCGGCGGCGATGATGTGGCTCAGCGTGGTCTTGCCCAGGCCGGGCGGGCCGAACAGCAGCACGTGGTCGAGTGCCTCGCTGCGCTTGCGGGCCGCGCCGATGAAGATCTCGAGCTGCTCGCGCGCCTTGGCCTGGCCGACGTACTCCTGCAGCAGCTTGGGGCGCAGGGCGCGCTCCATCGCTTCTTCATTCGGCGAGGTGGGTGCGGCGCTGATGAGGCGGCGGGTGCTGCCGGATGAGGGCGCCGGCGCGGCGGCAAACGAATCGGTCTGGATGGCCATGGCCGATTATCGGCAGGCTGGCACCGGGCTGGTTATTTCAACAGTGCTGAATTTGTCGTGCGCGACCGTGTCGCCGCGCCGGGGTCACTTGCCGAGGGCGCGCAAGGCGAGCTTGATGCCGTCGCTCACGCCCACGTCCGCCGGCAGCGGCTTGATGGCGGCGGCGGCTTCGCGCTCGTTGTATCCCAGCGCGATCAGCGCCTGCACGATGTCGGATTGCGCCTCGTTGCGGATCACCGCGCCGGGCAGCGCCAGGTCGGGGCCGAGCTTGCCCTTGAGTTCGAGCAGCAGGCGCTCGGCGGTCTTCTTGCCGATGCCGGGCACCTTGACCAGCCGGCCGGCCTCCTGGGCGCTGACCGCCTGCGCCAGGTCGGCCACGCTCAGGCCCGACAGGATCGACAAGGCGGTGCGTGCGCCCACGCCGCTGATCTTGAGCAGCTGGCGGAAGGTGGCGCGTTCGGTGGCGGTCAGGAAGCCGTAGAGCAGCTGGGCGTCCTCGCGCACCACGAAGTGAGTCAGCAGCGTGACGCGTTCGCCCAGCACCGGCAGGTTGTAGAAGGTGCTCATCGGCACGTCGACTTCATAGCCGACGCCGCCCACGTCGACGAGCAGCTGGGGCGGGGATTTTTCGGCCAGGGTGCCGGTGAGACGTCCGATCATGGGGCGCGATTATGAAGTGACGGCCCCGCGCCCGACGGCTACGCCGGGCGATCCCCCGAGGGGATGCGGGCCGGCTTGGGGCGGCCCGGCGCTCGGCCCGCGCGCTTGATCCTGATCAGCGCCGGAACAGGCCCAGGCGCTGCGCTTCGAGCGCGGCTTCGGCGCGCGAGCTCACGTTGAGCTTGCGGTAGATCTGCTTGACGTAGTCGGCGATGGTGTGGCGGCTCAAGCCCAGCTGCACGCCGATCTCGGGCAGCGTGAAGCCCTTGGCCACGCGCAGCAGCACCTCGCGTTCGCGTTCGGTCAGCTGCACGTTGGGCATCAGCTGGTCGGTGGTCGGCTGATAGGCCTGCGGCCGGTTGGCCTGCGCCGAGAAGTACGAAATCATGCGCCGCGCGATCGACGGTGACAGTGGCGGCTCGCCCTGGCTGATGCGCTGCAGGTGCTCCATCAGCTGCTCGCGCGGCTGCTCCTTGAGCAGGTAGCCGTAGGCGCCGGCCTGCAGGGCGGGAAACAGGTGATCGTCGTCGTCGTGGATGGTGACGACCACGCTCTGCGCATCGGGCTGCTGGTCGCGCAGCGCCTGCACCACCTTGACGCCCGAACCGTCGGGCAGGCCGAGGTCGACCATCGCCAGATCGAAGCGTTGGGCCGAGACCTGTTGCAGCGCGTCGTGGATGCGGGCCGATTCGACGACGGTCGAACCGGGGAACACCTGCACCACCAGCGCTCGCAGGTAGGCGCGGATTTCGGGCAGGTCTTCAAGCAGCAGAATCTGTTTCATGGGCGCTCCACAGGGCGGGCGGGCACCGCCGAGTGATCGAGTTATTGGATCTGATCAGTATCGACGGATTGCCCGGCCGTTGAATGCACTGCCTGGGGGATTGCGTCGGCAATTGTGGCCGGAATCATCACAGCGGCAAGGTCAGCCGGATCGTCGTGCCGTAACCGGGGCCTGACTCCACCAGGCACTGGCCCTGCAGCTGCTTGGCGCGGCCCTTCATCGTCGACATGCCGTGGCCGCGATCGAGCTTGCCGTCCAGCGCGATCGGGATGCCCTTGCCGTTGTCGGAGATGGTGAGTTCGAAGTCGCTGTGGTCCTGCCGGATCGAGACCTCGCAGCGGCTCGCGCCGCTGTGCTTGAGCACGTTGCTGACCGCCTCGCGCAGGATGCGGGTGGTCTGCACGTAGGCGCGTGCGCTCATCGCGCGTTCGCTCATCAGCAGCTCGTCGGGGGTGTTCCAGGTCAGCTCGACGCCGCCCTGCGAGAGCCGGCTCATGACTTCGCTGCGCCAGTCGCCGATGGCGTCGCCGACCTGCATCGCCCGGCCGGTCAGGCCGCGCACCGACAGCCGCATTTCCTCGAGCGCCTCGCGCGCCAGGGTGGCGATGCGGTCGTTCTCGCTGGTGTGCACGATCGTCAGCAGCTTGGCGCCGAGGTCGTCGTGCAGGTCGGCGGCGATGCGCTTGCGCTCGCGGGTGGTGACCTGCTCGACCCGCAGCTCGGCCATCTGGCCGTAGTTCTGTTCCATGTCGGCGGTGATGTCGATGACCCGCCGCTCGGCCTGGATGCGGCCCTGCTCGGCCGCCGCGATGGCGCCCTGGAAGAGCTGGTGCATGCGCCACACCATGCCGGCGAACATCACGATCACCGCCACGCTGATGGCGTGCTTGCCCGGCAGCAGCAGCACGCCGGGGCGCAGCAGCCACTCGCCGGCGAGCGTCAGCACGAAGGCCAGCGTCGCGGCCGCGCCGATCCAGAAGTCGGGCCGCGAGAACCGCCAGGCGCGGCGCAGGAACACCGCCAGCGTGGCCGCCAGTTCGAGCGTCAGGATGATCACCCACGGCAGCGCGACGCTGTGCACGCGCTCGGGCGCCGCCAGCGCCAGACTGGCCGGCACCATCAGGCACTGCAGCGCCAACGCCACTTCGAGCCAGACCACGCGCAGGCCGCAATAGCGCATCAGGAACAGGATGCCAGCCACGCCGACGGGTGGCGCGAGGGTGCAGATCAGCAGCTCGGTCCAGAGCGCCGGCACCGGCAGCGCGGCGCCGGTGAGCAGGCCGCACAGCACCGCCCAGCCCAGGCTGGCGGCGCCGAAGTAGCCGAAGTAGGGCAGCTGGCTCAGCGCCTTGAGCGCCAGCGCCGCCAGGCCGATCACGCCGGCTACCGTGGCCAGCGCATGCGCGGCGCCGAGGTTGTAGTTGCGCGTGTGCCGATGGAGCGGCTCGAGATCGGTGAACGCGCCGATGCGCACCGCCGACAGCTGCGCTGCCCGCTCGCGCGCCGCGACCTGCGGCAAGGCCAGCCCGGCGACGCGCACATCCAGCCGATTGCCGCTCGGCTTGAGCAGCGTGGGCGGCAGCACCATCAGCGCGGGCTCGTAGCAGTCGCTCGGCCGGGGTGCGACCAGGCTGCCGCGCATGTCGATCAGCTGGCCGTTCAGGCGCACCTCGTAGCTGGCGCAGACCTGCTCGAGGTAGGCCGCCATCAGGGTGTCCGGGGCGCTGGCGGGGCGGTCGAACTCGATGCGGTACCAGGCGTGGGTGTCCGGGCGCTGGCTGCGTTCCCAGACGTCGGGCAGCACGATGCGGCTGGTGTTGGCAGGCAACTCGGTGCCGTTGCCCGCCACCCCGCGTGCCACCTGGGCCTCGCGCAGCAGCACGCTGCCGCGTGTGGTGCCGGAGCCGGCCACCTCGAAACCCCACAGCACGACGATGCCCAGGGCCACCAGCAGCAGGCCCCAGCGCGCCGGATGCAAGGCTTGTGCGAGCGCGCGCACGCGCATCTTGGCCTTGTGCAGAACGACTTGGGTGGCGCTGGCAGGCAGGGCGAGGCGGGCTTGCGCTTGGAGAGAATTCACGGAAGTCGCGGGAAGCGTGGCGGGGACGAGAAACGAGACTGCGCAGTGTCCATCAGCCGGACATGGCGATGCGGGTTTTTGATTCTCGTGGACGGCCTCATCTGCCGGCGCGGCGCGACAATGACGTTTCCGGGCCCAGCCCGAAAGATCACACGCTTGCCTTGATCCTGCGCCACGCCTTCATCCCCCCCGACAACCGCCGGCTCGCCCACGTCTGTGGCGCCCTGGACGAAAACCTCCGCACCATCGAGGCCGCGTTCGACGTGGCGATCCGGCGGCGCAACGAGTCGTTCCGGATCGAGGGCGCCAAACGCGGCGCCGAGCGTGCGGTGGCGCTGCTGCAGCAGCTCTACGACCGCGCCACCCAGCCGATCGAGCCGGCCCGCCTGCAGCTCGACCTGGTGCAGGCGATGCAGGACGACTCGCCCCAGGCCGCTCACAACGGCCGTCGCAACGGTCTTGGCGATGCCGTCGTGGCGCTCGACGCCGTTCCGCCGGCCGACGAGATCGTGCTGCGCACGCGACGCAGCGACCTGAGCGGGCGCACCGTCAACCAGGTCGAATACCTGCGCCACATGCTCGGCCACGACATCACCTTCGGCATCGGCCCGGCCGGCACCGGCAAGACCTTCCTGGCGGTGGCCTGTGCGGTCGATGCGCTCGAACGCAACACCGTGCAGCGCATCATCCTGACCCGCCCGGCGGTCGAGGCCGGCGAGCGCCTCGGTTTCCTGCCCGGGGACCTGTCGCAGAAGGTCGACCCCTACCTGCGCCCGCTCTACGACGCGCTCTACGACCTGATGGGCCCGGACCGGGTCGGCAGGGCGTTCGAGAAGGGCCAGATCGAGATCGCGCCGCTGGCATTCATGCGCGGGCGCACGCTCAACCATGCGTTCGTGATCCTCGACGAGGCGCAGAACACCACGCCCGAGCAGATGAAGATGTTCCTCACCCGCATCGGCTTCGGCAGCCGTGCGGTGGTGACCGGCGACACCAGCCAGATCGACCTGCCCAAGGGCCAGAAGAGCGGGCTGGTCGACGCCTGCCAGGTGCTCGCCCAGGTGCGCGGCATCGCCACCACCCGCTTCACCTCGATCGACGTGGTGCGCCACCCGCTGGTGGCGCGCATCGTCGAGGCCTACGAGGCCGACCCGAGCCGCGGCCGGCGTGATGTCGACGCCGATGTCTTCTGAATTCCGGATGCCCATGACCCAACGCGTTTCCAAGGCCTCCAAGGCCCGCCCGTCGCTGAGCCTGTCCCTGCAGTTCGCCGATCCGCGCCATCGGGCGCAGCTGCCGCGCCACCACGTGGCGCGCTGGATCCGCGCCGCGCTCGAGCTGCCCGGCGAGTTCACCGTGCGCATCGTCGACGCCGAAGAGGCGCAAGGCCTCAACCGCGACTACCGCGGCAAGGACTACGCCACCAACGTGCTCACCTTCGACTACAGCGCCGAGCCGGTGGTGGCGGCCGATCTGGTGTTGTGCGCGCCGGTGGTCGAGGCCGAGGCCGCGGCGGCCGGCAAGACGCTGGTCGCGCACTACGCCCACCTGCTGGTGCACGGCGCGCTGCACGCCCAGGGCTACGACCACGAAGACGACGAAGAAGCCGCCGAGTGCATGGAAGCGCGTGAGCGCGAGGTGCTGGCCGCGCTGGGTTTCGACGATCCGTACGCCGAGCCGGCGGCATGATGTCTGCCGATCCGTCCGCCGAAGATCCCTTTCTCTGGCTCGAGGACGTGCTCGGTGAACGCGCGCTGGCCTGGGTCGGCGCGCGCAACCGGGAGTCGCAGAGCGAGCTCACGGCCTTGCCCAGCTACGCCGAACTGCGCCCGCGCCTGCTGGCGGTGCTCAACGCCCGCGACTGCATCCCGCAGGTCACGCGGCGCGGCGAGTTCTTCTACAACTTCTGGCAGGACGCCGGCCACCAGCGCGGCCTGTGGCGGCGCACCACGCTGGCGCAATACCGCCAGCCCGAGCCGGCCTGGCAGACCCTGCTCGACCTCGATGCGCTGGCCGCCGCCGAAGGCGAAGACTGGGTCTGGAAAGGCGCTACCTGTCTGGCGCCGGGCTGGCGCCGTGCGCTGGTGCAACTGTCGCGCGGCGGCGCCGACGCCACGGTCGTGCGCGAGTTCGACCTCGACGCGCTGCAGTTCGTCGCCGACGGTTTTGCGCTGCCCGAGGCCAAGAGCGACGTCAGCTGGCTCGACGCCGACACGCTGCTGGTCGGCACCGACTTCGGCCCGGGCACACTGACCGATTCCGGCTATCCGCGCCTGATCAAGCGCTGGCGCCGCGGCACGCCGCTGGCCTCGGCGCAGACGCTGTTTGCCGGCGAGCCCGGCGACGTGTCGGCCTGGTCCAGCGTCGAAGTGCACCCGAAGCGCCGGCGCGTGCTGCTCGGCCGCTCGGTCGATTTCTACAACACCCGCGCCTGGCTCTGGCTCGACGGCGGCGAGGCCGGCCCCGGCACGCTGACCGAATTGCCCAAGCCGCAGGATGCCGAACTCGACCTGCACGACGACTGGGTGGCGCTGAAGCTGCGCAGCGCGTGGCGCGTCGGTGCCGATCTGCACCCCAGCGGCGCGCTGCTGGTGGCGAAGCTGGATGCGTTGCTCGCAGGCCGGGCGGACTGGCAGCGCGTCTTCACGCCCGGCGAGCGGCGCTCGCTCGATCACTGGGCCTGGACCCGTTCGCAGCTGCTGCTCAACGTGCTCGACCAGGTCAGCAACCGGGTCGAGGCCTGCGCCTTGCCGGGCGAGGACGCCGTCGGTGATCAGGCTCCGTGGGCTTGCCGGGCGGTCGATCTGCCCGGGCCCGGCGCGCTCAGCGTGGTCGCCCTGAACGATCCGTGGACCGACGCCGACCCGCTGGCCGAGCAGTTCCTCGTCCACTACACCGACTTCCTGACGCCCGACCGGCTGATGCTCGCCAGCCTCGACGGTGCGCCGCTGCAGACGCTCAAGCAGCGCCCGGCGCAGTTCGACGCCAGCGGCATGTGCGTCGAGCAGCGCCTGGCCCGCAGCGCCGACGGCACGCAGGTGCCGTACTTCATCGTCTGGCCGGCCGGTGCGATGGCCGACGGCGACAACCCGACGCTGCTGTACGGCTACGGCGGTTTCGAGGTCTCGCTGCAGCCCTGGTATTCGGGTGTGTTCGGCCAGGCCTGGTTCGCGCGCGGTGGCGTGCTGGTGGTGGCCAACATCCGCGGTGGCGGCGAGTTCGGCCCGGCCTGGCACCAGGCGGCGGTCAAGGCCCACAAGCAGCGCAGCTACGACGACTTCATCGCCGTGGCCGAAGACCTCAAACGCAGTGGCGTGACCCGGCCGGCGCGGCTGGGCATCATGGGTGGCAGCAACGGCGGCCTGCTGGTGGGCGCGACCTTCACGCAACGGCCCGAACTGTTCGGCGCGGTGGTCTGCCAGGTGCCGCTGCTCGACATGCGGCGCTACCACCGCCTGCTCGCCGGCGCCTCGTGGATGGCCGAATACGGCGACCCCGACCAGCCTGAAGACTGGGCCGTGATCCGGCGCTACAGCCCCTATCACCAGCTGAGCGCCAACCGGGTCTACCCGCGCGTCCTGCTGACCACCTCGACCCGCGACGACCGGGTCCACCCCGGCCACGCCCGCAAGATGGTGGCGCGGCTGCAGGCGCTCGGGCATGCGGTGCTGTATTACGAAAACGTCGCCGGCGGTCACGGTGGCGCGGCCGACAACGAACAGCGCGCCCACCTGCAGGCGCTGGAATACAGCTATCTCTGGGCCCAGCTCGGTCAGGGCTCGGCAGCGGACTGAGGTTTTGCGCTGCGAGGCGGGGCGCCGACGGCTTGCGTGATCTGCTCGCGCAGCCAGCGCTGGGCCGGATGGCGGTCGTGGCGCCGGTGCCAGAGCATGTGCACATTCAGCGCGGCCAGCGGCAGCGGCAGTGCGCGGCTGACCAGCTCCTGCTGCGCGCCGGTGACCGACAGGAAGGCATCGGGCAGCACCGTCAGCAGATCGGTCTGCGCCACCACCCGACCGGCGGTGAAGAACTGGTTGACCGTGAGCACCAGCCTGCGGCGCCGCTGCACGCTGGCCAGCGCCTCGTCGATCAGCCCCTGTCCGCGGCCTGAGAAGCTCACCAGCAGGTGGTCGGCGGCGCAGTAGGCGTCGAGGCTCAGTTCGCCCTCGGCGAGCGGATGGCCGCGCCGCATCACGCAGACGTATTCGGTCTGGTAGAGCGACTGGTGCAGCAGCGGCGCCTGTGCGCCCAGGCCGGACATCCGGGCCGCGACTTCCGGAAAGTGCCCGATCGCCAGATCGGCCTCGCCCTGTTCGAGCAGCGGGCTGGGGTCGCGCGTGGCCAGCGGCTGCACCCGCAGGCTGGCCAGCGCGTGTTCCGCCTGCAGCTGTCCCAGCAGGCGCGGCAGGATCAGCGCCGCGGTGGCGTCGGCCATCGCCAGCGCGAAGGTGTGCGGCTGGCTGCGGGGCTCGTAGATGCTGGGGTCGAGGCTGTCGCGCAACTGGGTCAGCGCCGACTGCACGGTCGGCCAGAGTGCTTCGGCACGGGCGGTCGGCCTGACGCCGAAGGCGCTGCGGGTGAAGAGCGCCTCGCCCACGCTCTCTCGCAGGCGGCGCAGCGCGTTGCTGACGGCGGGCTGCGTCATGGCCAGCTGCTCGGCGGCGCGCGTCAGGTTGCGCTCGGCCATCACGGTGTCGAAGACCCGCAGCAGGTTCAGATCGAGGGTGCGGAAGTTCATCGGACGGCCCGGTGGTGGTCGCTCAAGATATCACCTTCGTGAATGCCGATGATTCACAAAAGCTGCTTGGTCTATATCGAGGGTTTACCCTAGACTGCAGGCACTGGGGTTAACCCTGACCCCCTTAGGAGTAAGAAATGTCTGCAACCACCATGACCTTCCATCACGAATCCGCGTTCGATGCCTTCGCGGCTCGCGTCGGTACCGTGACGGTCCGCGCATTGCGTTCGGTGGCGAACCTGTTCCCGGCCGACGTGCGTACCGAACCCAAGACGGCAGAAGAACTGCTCGAATGGGCGGCCCAGTATGAAGCCACCCAGCCGTCCTACGCCGCCGACCTGCGTGCTGCTGCGCTGAACCATCAGAACCACGTGCACTGAGATCCGTCGCCCGCACTGACGGGCGCGACGGACGCAAAAAAGCCCGCCATCGGGCGGGCTTCGGGGCCGGAAGTGTCGGGTCTCAGCGAGCCAGGCGCACTTCGATCTGGGCCTTGGTGGCGCGCAGCGCGTCCGGCAGGTTGTGGGCGAGTTGCTCGAACAGCTGTTCGTGCAGCGCCAGCTCCTGCTGCCAGGCCGCGTGGTCGATGCCGATGACGCTCTCGAACTGGGCCTGGCTGAATTCCATGCCGTCCCACGACAGGTCGTCGTAGCGCGGGCTGACACCGAAGACGTGTTCTTCGCCCTCGGCCTCGCCCTCGATGCGGCCCAGCATCCACTGCAGCACGCGCATGTTGTCGCCGTAACCCGGCCACACGAACTTGCCGTCGGCGCCCTTGCGGAACCAGTTGACGCAATAGATCGCCGGCAGCTTGGCTTCGGCGGCTTCGAGGCGCGCGCCCAGATCCAGCCAGTGCTGGAAGTAGTCGCTCATGTTGTAGCCGGTGAACGGCAGCATGGCGAACGGGTCGCGGCGCACCACGCCCATCTGGCCGGCAGCGGCGGCGGTGGTTTCCGAGCCCATGGTTGCGGCCATGTAGACGCCTTCGACCCAGTTGCGCGCTTCGGTCACCAGCGGCACGGTGGTCGAGCGACGGCCGCCGAAGATGAAGGCGTCGATCGCCACGCCGGCCGGGTTGTCCCACTCGGGGTCGAGCGCCGGGTTGTTGGTGGCGGCCACCGTGAAGCGGGCGTTCGGGTGCGCAGCCGGGCGCAGCTTGCCGTCGGCGCCGCGGGCGGTTTCGGGCGTCCAGTCCTTGCCTTGCCAGTCGATCAGGTGGCTGGGCAGCTCGTCGGTCATGCCTTCCCACCAGACGTCACCGTCGTCGGTCAGCGCGACGTTGGTGAAGATGACGTCGCGGTTCAGCGACGCCATGCAGTTCGGGTTGGTCTTGAAGTTGGTGCCCGGGGCCACGCCGAAGTAGCCCGCTTCCGGGTTGATGGCGCGCAGCTTGCCGTCGGCGCTGGGCTTGATCCAGGCGATGTCGTCGCCGATGGTGGTGACCTTCCAGTCGCCCAGGGCAGCCGGCGGGATCAGCATCGCGAAGTTGGTCTTGCCGCAGGCGCTCGGGAAGGCGGCGGCGACGTGCGACTTCTTGCCCTCGGGCGAGGTCACGCCCAGGATCAGCATGTGCTCGGCCAGCCAGCCCTGGTCGCGGCCCATGTTCGAGGCGATGCGCAGTGCGAAACACTTCTTGCCCAACAGCGCGTTGCCGCCGTAGCCCGAACCGTAGGACCAGATCTCGCGGGTGCTCGGGTAGTGGACGATGTACTTGGTCTTGTTGCACGGCCAGGTGACGTCCTTCTGGCCGGCTTCGAGCGGTGCGCCCACGGTGTGCACGCAGGGCACGAAGTCGCCGTCGACACCCAGCACGTCGTAAACCGCGCGGCCCATGCGGGTCATGATGCGCATGTTGACCGCCACGTACGGGCTGTCGGAGAGTTCGACGCCGATGTGGGCGATCGGCGAGCCCAGCGGGCCCATGCTGAACGGCACCACGTACATCGTGCGGCCACGCATCGCGCCGCGGAACAGCGCGGCGTCGCCGCTTTCCAGCAGGCTGCGCATCTGCGCCGGTTCCATCCAGTTGTTGGTCGGGCCGGCGTCTTCCTTGCGGTCGCTGCAGATGTAGGTGCGGTCTTCGACGCGCGCCACGTCGCTCGGGTCCGACCAGGCGAGGTAGCTGTTCGGGCGCTTGGCCTCGTCGAGCTTGCGGAAGGTGCCGGCGGCGACCAGTTGCTGGCACAGCTGGTCATATTCGGCCTGGCTGCCATCGCACCAGTGGATCGCTGCAGGCTGCGTGAGCGCGGCGATCTCGGCAACCCAGGCGATCAGCTTGGCGTTCTTGACGAATGACGGTGCGTTCACGTGCACGCCGGCCATGGCGGGATGGTTCATTGAATCGACTCCGAGGTTAAAAAAGCATCTCGGAAACACTGCGACTCAGTGCTTTCGGGATGCCCATTGAACAAGTTTGAGGCTCGGCGAGTTCGATTACAAACCGATTACATGCGTTTTGTGCATGACCGAATGCTGGTCGCGCGGAGGGTGTGCAATTCGTCCGCCCAAACCCCTGGCTGGTGGGGCGGGTTTTCACGGAGGGCGGGAGTTCGGGGGCGTCAATCCCCGGTCGACCTCAGCGTTTCGTCGTGTCGAGCGCGAGGTGGCTGAGAACGGCCAGCGGTGCGGTTTCGGAGCGCAGCACGCGCGGCCCCAGGCTGGTCGGCTGCGCGCCGCCTTGGCGCAGCAGCCGCTCTTCCGCTTCGGTGAATCCGCCTTCGGGGCCGCTGTAGATCCGCAGCGGCGCACCGGTGTCGGCGCGCGCGGCCAGGCGGCGGCCGAGCGGCTGCGCGTCGGCCAGGCTCAGCAGCAGCTGGGTCACCGGGGTGTCGGCGGATTCGCCGGCCCGCTCCTCGGACAGGCTGCGCACCGCGGCGATGTGGGGCACGCGGGTGCGGCCGCACTGTTGGGCTGCCGAGATGGCAATGCCTTGCCAGTGCTCGCGTTTCTTCTGCGCCCGCTCGCCGCTCAGGCGCAGGACCGAGCGTTCGCACATCGTCGGCACGATCTCGGCGGCGCCGAGTTCGGTGGCCTTTTCGATCAGCCAGTCGAAGCGTTCGTTGGCCGGCATGCCGGCCACCAGCGTGACGTGCAGCGCCAGTTCGCGATCGACGTCGACGAACTGCTCCACCAGCACCTGCACCTCGCTGCGGCCCATGCGCGCGATGCGCACCCGCCACTCGCCGCCCTGACCGTTGAAGACGATCAGTTCTTCGCCGGGCTGCATCCGCAGGACCTGGACGTGGCGCGCTGCGCCGGCGGGCAGCGACAGGTCGAGCCCGGCCTGCAGGGGCGTGTCGACGAAAAGGCGTGCACTCATGGTGGGTCTGGCGGTCTGGCGCGGGAGCGCAGTGTGCCCCAGCGCGCGTCGGGTGGCCGCCGGACTCAGACGCCGGGCAGGGCGCGCCGCAGCTGGATCGCCTCGGCCACGTGCACCACCTGGACGTCGGCGGCGCCTGCCAGGTCGGCGGCCGTGCGGGCCACGCGCAAGACCCGGTGCAGGCTGCGGCCCGACCAGCCGAGGCGCGACGCTGCGGCATCCAGGAACTCGCGTGCGGCGGGCAGGGCGCGGATCTGCTCGTCGAGCTGGGCGGCGTGCAAGGCGCTGTTGGCGCAGCCCTGGCGCCGCATCTGGCGTTCACGCGCGTGTGCGACCCGCTCGGCGATCACGGCGCTGGGTTCGCCATCGGCAATCGCCGACAGCGCCTGCGGCGGGATCGCCAGCACCTCGACACGCAGGTCGATGCGGTCGAGCAGCGGCCCCGACAGCCGGGCCTGGTAGCGCCGGACCTGTTCAGGCGAGCAGCGGCAGGCCCGGGTGCTGGCGCCGAGTTGTCCGCAGGCGCACGGATTCATCGCTGCCACCAGCTGGCATCGGGCCGGAAACTCGGCCTGGCGGGCCGCGCGCGAGATCGTGATGCGGCCGTTTTCGAGTGGCTCTCGCAGCGCCTCGAGGGCGGTTCGCGGGAACTCGGGCAGCTCGTCGAGGAACAGCACGCCGTGGTGCGCCAGCGAAATCTCGCCCGGCCGCGGTGGCGAGCCGCCGCCGACCAGCGCCACCGACGACGCCGTGTGATGCGGCGAACGCATCACGCGCGTGGCCCAGAGGCGGGCGTCGAACTGGCCGGCCAGGCTCAGGATGGCGGCCGACTCCAGTGCCTCGGACTCGTCGAGCGGTGGCAGCAGGCCGGCCAGGCGCTGCGCCAGCATCGACTTGCCGGTGCCCGGCGGCCCCACGAACAGCAGGCTGTGCGATCCGGCCGCGGCCAGCTCCAGCGCCCGCTTGGCGCCGGCCTGGCCTTTGACGTCACGCAGATCCGGCAGTGCCGGTGCCGCGCCGGTCTCGAACGGCTTGGGTTCGGACAAGGGTTGCGCGAGTTCGCCGTCCTGCAATGCCGCGACGACATCGAGCAGATGGCTGGCGCAACGCAGCCGCAATCCTTGCACGCGGGCGGCCTCGCGGGCACTGTACTGCGGCAGCACCAGGCAGCGCGCGGTCGGCGAGCGCTGCAACGCCAGGGCCATCGCCAACGCGCCGCGCACCGGCCGCAGGTCGCCTGCGAGCGAGAGCTCGCCGGCGAACTCCAGGCCGTCGAGGCCGGCGCTGCTGACCTGCCCGCTGGCGGCGAGGATGCCGATCGCGATCGGCAGGTCGAAGCGTCCGCCCTCCTTGGGCAGATCGGCCGGCGCCAGGTTGACGGTGATGCGCTTGTTGTGCGGGAACTCCAGGCCGCTGTTCTGCAGCGCGGCGCGAACCCGTTCGCGGGCCTCCTTGACTTCGGTGTCGGCCAGTCCGACCAGCGTGAAGCTGGGCAGGCCATTGGCGAGATGCACCTCGACGGTGACATCGGGTGCCTGGAGCCCGATCAGGGCACGGCTGTGGACGACGGCAAGCGACATGAGCGGGGCCGGTGGGATGCCGGATCGGGTGGCGACCGGGTCGATTCTGCGCACCTTGTCACGCCGATCGACACACCCTTTTGGGGGTTGCACTGAATTGGTGCCAATGCGTTCAGTGCGGTGCGTGTCGCCTGTTTGTCGAGCATGCGTGGCGCCAATGCGGGGCGTGAGGCTGGAATGTCAGCAGGTGTGACCGTTGGCATGGAAGCTGCTCAAAGGCCTGCAGCTGTCCTAGACCCAGCTAACGCTGCCCATCTGATCTCAACCAACCGGAGACCGCCATGAAAATGGTCACCGCCATCATCAAACCCTTCAAGCTCGATGAGGTGCGCGAAGCGCTCAGCAACATCGGCGTGCAGGGCATCACCGTCACTGAAGTCAAGGGCTTCGGCCGCCAGAAAGGTCACACCGAGCTGTATCGGGGTGCCGAGTACGTGGTCGACTTTCTGCCCAAGGTGAAGATCGAAGCCGCCGTGGACGACGCTATCGTCGACCGCGTGATCGAGGCGATCGAAGGTGCGGCTCGCACCGGCAAGATCGGCGACGGCAAGATCTTTGTCACCTCGCTCGAGCAGGTGCTGCGCATCCGCACCGGCGAGACCGGCAAGGACGCCCTTTGATCCTCCACACCCAGAGACAAACATGAAGAAATTTCTAGCCAAACTCGCGTTGGGCTTGGCGGTGCTGGGTTTTACCGGTGCTGTCCTTGCTCAGGCTGCGTCCGAGCCGGTTGCGGCTGCGGCCGTGATGGAGGCCGCCTCTGCTGCGGTCGAGGCCGCCGCGGATGCGGCGTCTGCCGCTGAAGTCGCTGCACCGGCCCCGGTGCCGAACAAGGGCGATACCGCCTGGATGATGGTCTCCACGCTGCTGGTGATCCTGATGACGGTGCCCGGCCTGGCGCTGTTCTACGGCGGCCTGGTGCGCGCCAAGAACATGCTGTCGGTGCTGATGCAGGTGATGGTCACGTTCTCGATGATCGTCGTGCTCTGGGCCGTCTACGGCTACAGCCTGGCGTTCACCGAAGGCAATGCGTTCATCGGTGGCTTCGATCGACTGTTCCTGAACGGGGTCTGGGACAACGCGGCCGGCACCTTTGCCAATGCGGCGACCTTCAGCAAGGGCGTCTACATCCCCGAGATCGTGTTCGCCGCTTTCCAGGCGACCTTCGCCGGCATCACCTGCTGCCTGATCGTCGGCGCCTTCGCCGAGCGCATCAAGTTCTCGGCCGTGCTGATGTTCATGGTGATCTGGTTCACGTTCAGCTATGCGCCGATCGCGCACATGGTCTGGTTCTGGATGGGCCCTGACGCCTACGCCAGCGCCGATGTCGCCGAAGCGATGACCAGCAAGGCCGGCCTGCTCTGGCAGTGGGGCGCGCTCGACTTCGCCGGCGGCACGGTGGTGCACATCAACGCGGCCGTCGCGGGCATCGTGGGCGCCTTCATGATCGGCAAGCGCGTGGGCTACGGCAAGGAAGCCTTCACCCCGCATTCGCTGACGCTGACGATGGTCGGTGCCTCGCTGCTGTGGGTGGGCTGGTTCGGTTTCAACGCCGGCTCGGCGCTCGAGGCCAACGGTTTCGCCGCGCTCGGTTTCATCAACACCCTGTTCGCGACGGCTGCCGCTGTCCTGGCCTGGTGCGTGGGTGAAGCGCTGATGAAGGGCAAGGCTTCGATGCTGGGTGCAGCGTCGGGTGCGGTGGCCGGTCTGGTGGCGATCACGCCGGCCGCGGGCAACGTCGGCATCCTGGGCGGCATCATGATCGGCTTCCTGGCTGGTTTCGCCTGCCTGTGGGGTGTCAACGGCCTGAAGAAGCTGCTCGGTGCTGACGACTCGCTGGACGTCTTCGGCGTGCACGGCGTGGGCGGCATCCTGGGTGCGCTGCTGACGGGCGTGTTCAATTCGCCGAACTTGGGTGGCCCGAGCGCCGTCGCCGACTGGGTGACCGTGGGCATGATCGCTCCGGATGCCTACTCGATCGCGTCGCAGGTCTGGATCCAGGCCAAGGCCGTCATGCTGACGGTGGTCTGGTCGGCCGTGGTGTCGGTGATCGCCTTCAAGATCGTCGACCTGGTCATCGGCCTGCGCGTGACCGAAGAAGAAGAGCGCGAAGGTCTGGACATCAGCTCGCACGGCGAGACGGCTTACCACAAGTAATCCGTAGTCCCGCGGACGCTGTCCGATCCGGAGGGGCCGCTGATGCGGCCCCTTTTGCTTTGCGGCGTCGCCCATACCTGTGGAGCTTCCTAGAATCGATCAATCACAGGCCTCCGGCAGGACACTCGCATGGTTCCCCACCTCGTCACCGCTCTGAACGGCCCGATCAACGAACTGGAGGCGCGCATGCTGGAGTCGATGCCGGCGATCGAGCGCTGGTTCCGCCTCGAGTGGATGGAGCACACGCCGCCGTTCTACACGTCGGTGGACATCCGCAACGCCGGTTTCAAGCTCGCGCCGGTCGACACCAATCTTTTCCCGGGGGGCTGGAACAACCTGACCCCCGCGATGCTGCCGCTGGCCGTGCAGGCCGCCATGGCCGCGATCGAAAAGATCTGTCCGGAAGCCAAGAACCTGCTGCTGATCCCCGAGAAGCACACGCGCAACACGTTCTACCTGATGAACATCGCGCGGCTGAAGGCGATCTTCACGTCAGCGGGCCTGAACGTGCGCCTGGGTACGCTCGATCCGGCCATCGAGACGCCGACGACGCTGACGCTGCCCGACGGCGAGGAACTGGTGCTCGAGCCGCTCGAGCGCACGCCACGCCGGCTCGGCCTGAAGGGCTTCGATCCCTGCACGATCCTGCTCAACAACGACCTGTCCGCCGGGATTCCCGGGATGCTGGAGGATCTGCACGAGCAGTACCTGCTGCCGCCCCTGCACGCCGGCTGGGCGGTGCGCCGCAAGACCCATCATTTCCAGTCGTACGAAGAGGTGGCGAAGAAGTTCGCCAAGCTCCTGGGCATGGATCCGTGGCTGATCAATCCGCTCTATACCCAGTGCGGCGAAGTGAACTTTGGCGAGGGTGCCGGCATCGAGTGCGTCAAGAGCAACGCCGATGCGCTGCTGGGCAAGATCCGTCGCAAGTACAAGGAATACGGCATCAACGAGAAGCCGTTCGTGATCGTCAAGGCCGACAACGGCACCTACGGCATGGGCATCATGACCGTGCGCGATGCCAAGGAACTCGACGAGCTCAATCGCCGCACGCGCAACAAGATGAGCGTGGTCAAGGATGGCCAGGAGATCACCGAGGTCATCATCCAGGAGGGCGTGCCGACCTACGAGCGGATGAACGATGCGGTGGCCGAGCCGGTCGTCTACATGATGGATCGGTATGTCGTGGGCGGTTTCTATCGGGTACATGCCGACCGTGGCATCGACGAGAACCTGAACGCTCCGGGCGCCCAGTTCGTGCCCCTGGCATTTGCCGAAAGTCATCACCTGGCGCGTCCGGGTGTCAAGCCGGGTGCCAGTGCGCCCAACCGCTTCTACATGTACGGCGTGATCGCGCGCCTGGCGATGCTGGCCGCAAGCTACGAACTTGAGGCGACCGATCCGAATGCGGAGGTCTACGACTGAGTCCCGCCGGCGCCTTGAGTTTTGTCCTGGATAGGCGTTGACACGTCGGCGAGTGGCGTGCCATAATCTTCGACTCATCTGGGTTGTAAGCGTACTTTGCAGTGCGCAGTGCAGCCCGGTTTCGCCCCCAGTTGCGACCTGATCGTCAAGTTCGGGTCTCACGACGGGCCCAAGACTGACCGCGACGGTAGCCTGGTGCTGCTGGGGGTGCGGGATAAGTTGGGGATAGACATGATCCAAATGCAATCGCGGCTTGATGTCGCGGATAACACCGGTGCGAAGTCCGTCATGTGCATCAAGGTGCTTGGCGGTTCCAAGCGTCGTTATGCCGGTATTGGCGACGTGATCAAGGTCAGCATCAAGGATGCTGCGCCGCGTGGTCGCGTCAAAAAGGGCGAGGTCTACAACGCTGTTGTGGTTCGTACCGCCAAGGGCGTGCGTCGTCAGGACGGCTCGCTCGTGAAGTTCGACGGCAATGCGGCAGTGTTGCTCAATGCCAAGCTCGAGCCCATCGGCACCCGCATCTTTGGCCCGGTCACCCGCGAACTGCGTACTGAGCGGTTCATGAAGATCGTGTCTTTGGCGCCGGAAGTGCTCTAAGCCGACCGAAAAGGACAGGCCATGAACAAGATTCTCAAAGGCGACGAAGTCATCGTGTTGACGGGTCGCGACAAGGGTAAGCGCGGCAAGATCGCCGTGCGCGTGGATGAAGATCATGTGCTGGTTGATGGCGTGAACGTCGTCAAGAAGCATGTGCGTCCGAACCCGCTCAAGGGCACGACCGGTGGCATCGTCGACAAGACCATGCCGATTCATCAATCGAATGTGGCGATCTACAACCCCGCGTCCGGCAAGGCCGACCGTGTGGGGATCAAGCTGCTGGCTGACGGCAAGAAAGTGCGCGTCTTCAAGTCCAGTGGCGAAGAGATCAAGGCCTGAGGCGGGATTCGAAATGGCTCAACAACAAGCTCGCCTGCAAGCTTTCTATCTTGAGACGGTCGTGCCGTCGCTCGTGGAGAAGTTTGGCTACAAGTCGGTCATGCAAGTGCCGCGCTTCGAGAAGATCACGCTGAACATGGGCGTCTCGGAAGCTGTCTCCGACAAGAAGGTCATGGATCACGCCGTGAGCGATCTGACCAAGATTGCCGGCCAGCGCCCCGTGGTCACCAAGTCGCGCAAGGCTATCGCCGGTTTCAAGATCCGCGAAGACGTGCCGATCGGCTGCATGGTCACGCTGCGTGGTGTCCGGATGTTCGAATTCCTGGATCGCTTCGTCACCATCGCATTGCCGCGAGTGCGTGACTTCCGTGGTATCTCGGGTCGTTCCTTCGATGGTCGTGGCAACTACAACATCGGTGTCAAGGAACAGATCATCTTTCCGGAAATCGAGTACGACAAGGTCGATGCGCTGCGTGGTCTGAACATCAGCATCACGACGACGGCGAAGACCGACGACGAGTGCAAGGCGCTGTTGACCGCCTTCCGCTTCCCGTTCAAGAACTGAGGTGTAACGTGGCAAAACTCTCTCTCATACAGCGCGAGGAAAAGCGCGAGAAGCTGGTCGCCAAGTACGCCAAGAAGTACGCGGAGCTGAAGGCGACCATTGACGACCAGAGCAAGTCGGAAGAAGAGCGCTATGCGGCTCGTCTTGCGCTGCAACAGTTGCCGCGAAATGCATACCCGACGCGCCTGCGTGCGCGCTGTGGTATCACGGGTCGCCCGCGTGGGACCTTCCGCAAGTTCGGCTTGGGCCGTACGAAGATTCGTGAACTGGCCTTCCGTGGCGACATCCCAGGTGTCGTCAAGGCGAGCTGGTAATTCAGCAGTACCCAGGGCACGAACAGGAGTTATTCCATGAGCATGAGTGATCCTATCGCCGACATGCTGACCCGCATTCGCAACGCCCAGATGGTCGAAAAGACCAGCGTTGCGATGCCGTCCTCCAAGCTGAAATCTGCGATCGCGCAGGTGCTGAAGGACGAGGGTTACATCGACGGCTTTGCGGTCAAGACGACCGACGGCAAGTCGCAACTCGAGATTTCGCTGAAGTACTACGCCGGGCGTCCGGTGATCGAGCGTATCGAGCGGGTGAGCCGTCCAGGTCTTCGGATCTACAAGGGCCGCCACGATATCCCGACCGTGATGAACGGTCTGGGTGTGGCCATCGTCACCACCCCCCAGGGCGTGATGACCGATCGCAAAGCGCGCGCTGCCGGAATCGGTGGCGAGGTGCTGTGCTACGTCGCTTAAGGGCAGGAGGCCGCAAATGTCCCGCGTAGGAAAGATGCTGGTCGCCGTCCCGCAAGGTGTGGACGTGTCGATCAATGAAGACCTGATCAGCGTGAAGGGTTCGCTGGGCACGCTGTTGCGCCCGGCTCATCGCCTGGTCAAGGTCCAGAATGAAGCTGGCAAGCTGAGTTTCACGCCGCTCGACGAGTCGGCTGAAGCGAATGCGATGTCGGGAACCATGCGCGCACTGGTGGCCAACATGGTCAACGGCGTGAGCAAGGGCTTCCAGAAGAAGCTGAGCCTGGTCGGCGTGGGTTATCGTGCCCAGGCCCAAGGCCAGAAGCTGAATCTGCAGATTGGTTTCTCGCATCCGGTGGTCAAGGAAATGCCCGAAGGCATCAAGGTCGAGTGCCCCACTCAGACCGAGATCCTGATCAAGGGTGCCGATCGCCAGGTTGTGGGTCAATTGGCCGCTGAGGTCCGTGCCTTCCGCCCACCCGAGCCCTACAAGGGCAAGGGCATCCGTTATTCGGATGAGAAGGTCGCGATCAAAGAGACCAAGAAGAAGTAAGGAGCCGCACCATGTTGAACAAGAAAGAACAGCGCCTGCGTCGCTCCCGTCAGACGCGTGCTCGGATTGCCCTTCAGGGCGTCGAGCGCCTGACCGTCTTCCGCACCAATCTGCATATCTACGCCAGCGTCATCTCTGCCGACGGCGGCAAGGTGCTGGCTTCGGCTTCGACGGCCGAAAAAGAAGTGCGTGCCCAGTTGGGCGTGGCCGGCAAGGGTGCTTGCGTGGACGCGGCCCAGTTGATTGGCAAGCGTATCGCCGAGCGGGCAAAAGCCGCTGGAGTCGAGAAGGTTGCTTTCGACCGGTCCGGATTCGCCTATCACGGTCGAGTGAAAGCCCTGGCTGAAGCTGCCCGCGAAGCCGGTCTGCAGTTCTAAGCCTCTCGACGCAAACGAAGGAACACCAAATGGCTAAGTTTCAACCCAAGGTCGCTGACGAAGGTCGTGACGATGGGATGCGCGAGAAGATGATCCAGGTGAACCGCGTGACCAAGGTGGTCAAGGGCGGTCGGATCATGGCTTTTGCAACGCTGACCGTGGTCGGTGATGGCGATGGTCGCGTCGGCATGGGCAAGGGCAAGGCACGTGAAGTGCCGGTCTCGGTCCAGAAGGCGATGGAGTCTGCTCGTCGCGGTCTGGTCAAGATCCCGCTGCGCAACGGCACGGTCCCGCACAACGCGACCGGCGAACATGGCGCGGCAAAGGTCCTGCTGGCGCCCGCGCCGGCCGGTACCGGCATCATTGCCGGTGGCCCGATGCGCGCTGTCTTTGAAGTGCTGGGTATCACCGACATCGTGGCCAAGAGCCTCGGCTCGTCGAACCCGTACAACATGGTTCGCGCCACGTTCGACGCCTTGTCGCGCATGACCACCGCTTCGCAAGTGGCGGCCAAGCGTGGTCTGACGATCGAACAGATCTTCAACTGAGCGCCGGGAGTACACCATGTCTGAAAAGAAGACTGTCCGGGTCGCGCTGGTTCGCAGCCCGATCGGTACCCGTGAATCGCATCGTGCGACCGTTCGCGGCTTGGGCCTGCGCAAGGTCAACAGCGAATCCGTGCTGGAAGATACGCCCGCGGTGCGCGGCATGATCAACAAGATCTCGTACCTGGTGAAGGTGCTCTGAGCACCTGTTGCCGAGGAAAGACGATATGGAACTCAATTCGATCAAGCCAGGCTCGGGATCCAAGCACGCCAAGCGTCGCGTGGGTCGTGGCATCGGCTCCGGCCTGGGCAAGACCGCAGGTCGTGGCCACAAGGGTCAGAAGTCTCGTGCGGGTGGCTATCACAAGGTGGGCTTCGAAGGCGGTCAGATGCCGCTGCAGCGTCGCCTGCCCAAGCGTGGCTTCAAATCGCATCTGCTGAAGTTCAATGCAGAGATCACGCTCGGCCAACTGCAGGTTCTGGCTGTCGATGAGGTCGACCTGCTTCTCCTGAAGCAGATCGGTCTGGTTGGTGAACTGGCCAAGGTCGTGAAGGTGGTGAAGTCCGGCGAACTGACGCGTGCTGTTGTCCTCAAGGGCATCGGCGCGACTGCAGGCGCCAAGGCTGCGATTGAAGCGGCCGGCGGCTCGCTGGCAGCCTGAGCGTTTCTCACTGACTGCGGATCTTCGTGGCAACCAACGCAACTCAACTGGCCAAGAGCGGCAAGTTTGGCGACCTGCGGCGCAGGCTGACATTCTTGCTGCTGGCTCTGGTGGTCTATCGGGTCGGGGCTCATATCCCTGTCCCGGGGATCAACCCTGACCAGCTCGCGGAGCTGTTCAAGGGTCAGCAGGGCGGCATCCTGAACCTGTTCAACATGTTCTCGGGTGGTGCGCTGTCTCGCTTCACGGTGTTTGCGTTGGGGATCATGCCGTACATCTCGGCATCGATCATCATGCAGTTGATGACCCATGTGCTGCCGGCTCTCGAGTCCTTGAAGAAGGAAGGCGAAGCAGGGCGGCGCAAGATCACGCAGTACACGCGTTACGGCACGCTTGGTCTGGCGATCTTCCAGTCTTTGGGAATCGCACTGGCGATCGAAGGTTCTCCTGGTCTGGTGATCGATCCGGGCCCGATGTTCCGCATCGGCGCGATGGTCAGCTTGACTGCGGGAACCATGTTCCTGATGTGGCTGGGTGAGCAGATCACCGAGCGTGGACTCGGCAACGGTATCTCGATCCTGATCTTTGGCGGCATTGCTGCTGGCTTGCCCAGTGCGATCGGTGGGTTGCTGAACCTGGTCAATACCGGTTCGATGAGCATCATCGCGGCACTGTTCATCGTTGCCATCGTGATCGGCGTGACTTTCGTGGTCGTGTTCGTCGAGCGCGGTCAACGCAAGATCCTGGTCAACTACGCCAAGCGTCAGGTCGGCAACAAGGTCTATGGCGGGCAGTCGTCGCACTTGCCGCTGAAGATCAACATGTCGGGTGTGATTCCGCCGATCTTTGCCTCGTCGATCATCCTGCTGCCTGCGACGGTTGTTGGTTGGTTTGCCACAGGTGAGAGCCTGGTCTGGTTGAAGGACATTTCTGCGGCCTTGTCGCCGGGTCAGCCGATCTATGTCCTGCTGTATGCCGCGATGATCGTCTTCTTCTGCTTCTTCTACACCGCGTTGGTGTTCAACAGCAGAGAGACCGCTGACAATCTGAAGAAGAGTGGCGCATTCATTCCTGGAATTCGACCAGGCGACCAGACTGCACGCCACATCGACAAGATTCTGGCGCGTCTGACGCTCGGTGGCGCGGTCTACATCACTGCGGTGTGTCTGCTGCCCGAATTCCTGGTCCTGAAGTACAACGTGCCGTTCTATTTTGGTGGCACGTCCTTGCTGATCATCGTTGTGGTCACGATGGACTTCTGGGCCCAGGTCCAGTCCTACGTGATGTCGCAGCAGTACGAGTCGTTGCTCAAGAAGGCCAGTTTCAAGGCAGGCTGACAACGACCTGGCGAGGCACGTTCGATGTCCAAAGACGACGTCATTCAGATGCAGGGCGAGGTCCTTGAAAACCTGCCCAACGCGACATTTCGCGTCAAGTTGGAGAATGGGCACGTAGTGCTCGGCCATATTTCCGGGAAGATGCGCATGCACTACATACGCATCTTGCCGGGTGACAAAGTTACCGTAGAGCTAACGCCCTACGATCTGTCCCGTGCTCGCATCGTTTTCCGGGCGAAGTGAGCGAGAGCTGTTCATAGTCCCGGAAGACAAGCGCTAAGCCGATCAAGGAGAAGACCATGAAAGTCTCCGCATCCGTCAAGAAGATCTGCCGCAATTGCAAGATCATTCGTCGCAAGGGTGTGGTCCGTGTCATTTGCACCGACCCGCGCCACAAGCAACGCCAAGGCTGATGAGCCCCCGCGCTGCAACCGTATAGAGGACGCACATGGCACGTATTGCTGGTATCAACATTCCGCCCCACAAACACGCCGAAATCGGCCTGACGTCGATCTATGGCGTTGGCCGTACGACGGCTCAGAAAATTTGTGAGGCCTGTGGCATCGCCTACAACAAGAAGGTCAAGGACCTGGATGACAGCGACCTGGAGAAGATCCGGGAAGAAGTCGGCCGCCTGACCATCGAGGGCGATCTGCGCCGCGAAATCTCGATCAACATCAAGCGATTGATGGATCTGGGTTGCTATCGCGGTTTCCGTCATCGCCGCGGTCTGCCGGTGCGTGGTCAACGCACTCGCACCAACTCCCGCACCCGCAAGGGCCCCAAAAAGGGCGCGGCGGCGCTGAAGAAGTAATCTAGGCGTCAGCCCGGAGAAAACCCAGTCATGGCAAAAGCACCCGTCAATAACGCCGCACGGCGCGTCAGCAAGAAGGTCCGCAAGAACATTGCGGACGGTGTTGCGCACGTGCATGCGTCTTTCAACAACACGATCATCACGATCACCGACCGTCAGGGCAATGCGTTGTCCTGGGCCTCGAGTGGTGGCCAGGGTTTCAAGGGCTCGCGCAAATCGACTCCCTTTGCAGCCCAGGTCGCAGCCGAAGTGGCGGGTCGTGCGGCTCAGGAGCAGGGCATCAAGAACCTCGACGTCAAGATCAAGGGCCCCGGCCCGGGTCGTGAGTCGTCGGTTCGCGCACTGGCTTCGTTGGGCATCCGGATTGCGTCGATCTCCGACGTGACGCCGGTTCCGCACAACGGTTGCCGTCCGCAGAAGCGTCGTCGCATCTGAACGTTCTGCCGCGCCCTGAGCGCGGCAGCGTTGACGTCTTATAATGCCCGGCTGTCCGGCGAGCGCCTGCGTGCGTCGCCGGTTTTCCATTTGAGTTTTGCGCACGCAGCGGGCCGTGATTCACGCAACTCGACTCAAGACCACCGTCTGGTCGACCCATCGGGCCCAGACTCGCGCGAGCTTTCATAGGCACGCGTCAGATCAAGAAGGACACCACAGTGGCACGTTACCTCGGACCCAAGGCCAAGCTGGCCCGCCGTGAAGGCACCGATCTCTACCTGAAGAGCGCACGTCGTTCGATCAGCGACAAGTCGAAGTTCGAATCCAAGCCTGGCCAGCATGGCCGCACCTCGGGTTCGCGCACTTCCGACTTCGGCCTGCAACTGCGCGAGAAGCAGAAGGTCAAGCGCATGTACGGCGTGCTCGAGAAGCAGTTCCGCCGCTACTTCGCCGAAGCCGACCGCCGCAAGGGCAACACCGGTGCCAACCTGCTGCTGCTGCTCGAGTCGCGGCTGGACAACGTGGTCTATCGCATGGGCTTCGGTTCGACCCGTGCAGAAGCGCGTCAGCTGGTCTCGCACAAGGCTGTCACCGTCAATGGCCAGTCGGTCAACATCCCGTCGTACCTGGTCAAGGCCGGCGACGTGATCAGCGTGCGCGAAAAGTCGAAGAAGCAGCTGCGCATCATCGATGCCCTGAAGCTGGCCGATTCGATCGGCCTGCCGGCCTGGGTTTCGGTCGACCTGACGAAGATGGAAGGCATCTTCAAGAAGGCTCCTGACCGTGATGAGTTCGGCGCCGAAATCAACGAATCGCTCATCGTCGAACTGTATTCGCGTTGATCGATTGGCCGGTGTGCGGCGAGTGCCGCGCGCCGGTGTCTACGGCCTGTACCGGGCGCGTGGCTTGTCTGCGCAGTCCGGTGGGTTCATCAGCCTTATCGGTGTAACGAGCCGAGGGTATTGACAGGAACTTTCAATGCAAACCAATCTGCTGAAACCCAAAGCCATCAACGTCGATCCGCTGGGTGGGCACCGCGCCAAGGTGACCCTCGAGCCGTTCGAGCGTGGCTTCGGGCACACGCTGGGCAACGCGCTTCGCCGCGTGCTGCTGTCGTCGATGGTCGGCTACGCGCCCACCGAAGTGACGATCGCCGGCGTGCTGCACGAGTACTCCACCGTCGACGGTGTGCAGGAAGACGTGGTTCACATCATGCTCAACCTCAAGGGCGTGGTGTTCCGTCTGCACAACCGCGATGAAGTGACGCTGGTGCTGCGCAAGGAAGGCGAAGGCCCGGTGAAGGCTTCCGACATCCAGACGCCGCATGACGTCGAGATCATCAATCCTGACCACGTGATCGCTCACCTGGCCCAGGGCGGCAAGCTCGACATGCAGATCAAGGTCGAGAAGGGCCGTGGTTACGTGCCGGGCAGCATGCGCCGCTACGCCGACGAGCCGACCAAGTCGATCGGCCGCATCGTGCTGGACGCGTCGTTCTCGCCGCTCAAGCGCGTCAGCTACACGGTCGAGAGCGCTCGCGTCGAGCAGCGCACCGACCTCGACAAGCTGGTGATGGAGATCGAGACCAACGGCGCGATCTCGCCCGAGGAAGCGATCCGCGCCTCGGCCAAGATCCTGGTCGAGCAGCTGGCGGTGTTCGCGCAGCTCGAAGGCAGCGACCTGGCGATCTTCGAAGCACCGGCACCGCGTGCCCAGCACTTCGATCCGATCCTGCTGCGTCCGGTCGACGAGCTCGAACTGACGGTGCGTTCGGCCAACTGCCTGAAGGCCGAGAACATCTATTACATCGGCGACCTGATCCAGCGCACCGAGACCGAGCTGCTCAAGACCCCGAATCTGGGTCGCAAGTCGCTCAACGAAATCAAGGAAGTGCTGGCTTCGCGTGGTCTGACTCTGGGCGCCCGCCTCGAGAACTGGCCGCCGCAAGGCCTCGACAAGCGCTGATTCAATGAATGGAATGGGTGGACGACCGGTGTCGGTCGGCTCGCCCGGTGCAGCCTGCGGTACCTGATCCGGCCGCCGGTTCATATAAGGAAAGGAAAGCACCATGCGTCACGGTAACGGACTTCGCAAACTCAATCGCACCTCGTCGCATCGCCTGGCGATGCTGCGCAACATGTGCAACTCGCTGATCCAGCACGAGGCGATCAAGACCACGGTCCCCAAGGCCAAGGAACTGCGTCGCGTCGTCGAGCGTCTGCTGACGCTGGGCAAGACCCCCACGCTGGCGAACAAGCGTCTGGCTTTCGACCGCCTGCGCGACCGCGACAACGTCGTCAAGCTGTTCGGCGTGCTGGGCCCGCGTTACGCGGCTCGTCCGGGCGGCTACACCCGCATCCTGAAGATGGGTTTCCGCGTCGGCGACAACGCGCCGATGGCGTTTGTCGAACTGGTCGACCGTCCGGATCCGAGCGCTGCAGTCGAAGTGACTGAAGACAAGGCCTGACACGCAGACCCAGGTCAGTTCGCCGCGGCGCAGGCTGCGGTCGATCGATGCACCTGATGAAAGGCCGGCTCTGCCGGCCTTTTCCGTTTCTGCAGGCGATCGGACTCAGGCCCGCCGCAGCGCCCGGTCGAGTTCGTGCAAGGCGTGGGCGACGGACTGCACCCGCACCGCGTGGCGGTCGCCGTCGAAGCGTTGCCTCGCGGTCCAGGCCGCGCCGGGCAAGGCCCAGCCGAACCAGACCGTGCCGACCGGCTTGTCCACGCTGCCGCCGCTCGGGCCGGCCACGCCGGTCACCGCCAGCGCGACCTGCGCGTGCGAATGCGACAGCGCGCCGCGTGCCATCGCCTCGGCAACCGCCGAACTGACGGCGCCGTGAGCGGCGATCGTGTCGGCCGGCACGCCCAGCAACTCGCACTTCGCCGCGTTGCTGTAGCTGACGATGCCGCGCTCGAACCAGTCGCTCGAACCCGCCAGATCGGTGCAGGCCGCGGCGATCAGGCCGCCGGTGCAGCTCTCGGCCGTGCACATCAGCCACCGGCGGGCGACCAGTTGCAGGCTGATCGCCCGCACCCGCGCCGGTATCTCGTGGTGTTCGAGCTGTTCGACGTGATTCATGCGCGGCTCCTCTTCAGGCGGCCCACCAGCGCTGGGCCGACTCCAGCACGGCCAGCGTCAGCAGCGTGCAGGCGGCGGCGACGAGGTCGTCGACCAGGATGCCGAATCCGCCGCGCCAGCCGCCGCCCTTGAAATGTCGATCGGCCCAGCCGACCGGTCCGGGTTTGGCGGCGTCGAAATACCGGAACAGCGCGAACGCGAGCAACTGCATCAGCCCGTCGGCCGGCGCGATCACCCACAGGATCAGCCAGAACGCGACCACTTCGTCCCAGACGATGAAGCCGGGGTCGGCGATGCCGGCGTGTTCGGCCGTGACGGTGCAGGCCCACCAGCCGATCAGCAGCGAGGCGCCGATCAGCCCGCCCCAGCCGACAGGACCGAGCCCCATGTCGAGCACGAGGTAGGCCACCCAGGCCCAGAGCGTGCCGACCGTGCCGGGCGCTTTCGGACTCAGTCCGCTGCCGGCGCCGAGCGCGATGAAGTGGGCCGGGTGCTCGAACAGGAAACGCACCGACACGCGACGCGGCGCCGGGTTCGTGCCGGACGGCGAGCCGGGTTCGTGCGCGCTCATGGCGTCGGGCCTGCGAAATGGTCGAAGCTGGCCCAGGGCGTGGCGATCGGCGCGCCGTTGCGGTCGATCACGCGCGTGCCGGGTTCCGGCGTGATGCGGCCGACGCAGGTCACGGCGGTCTGCGCCGCGGCGGCCGCTTCGAGCACGGCGCCGTGGGCGCCGGGCGGGGCGGTGAACAGCAGCTCGTAGTCGTCTCCGCCGCAGAGCATGCACAGCTGCTGGATCGGCTCGGGCTGACGCGCCAGCGCTTCGTGGCGTGGCAGGCGATCGATCTCGATCTCGGCGCCGAGCGGTGTCCGGTCGCGATGGCAGGCCGCGCCCGAGCGCCGCAGCACATGGCCGAGGTCGCCCAGCAGCCCGTCCGACAGGTCGAGCGCGCTGCTGGCGATGCCGCGCAGCGCCCGCCCCAGCGCGAGCCGCGGGTTCGGCAGCTCCATCGCCAGCCGTGCGGCGGTGAAATCGGTGCCGTCGAGCGCGACCGGGCCGTGCAGCGCCTCGAGCCACAGGCGCGCCAGGCCCAGCTGCCCGCTGACCCAGAGCTGATCGCCGGGCCGTGCGCCGCTGCGCAGCAAGGCCGTGCCGGCCGGCACCTGGCCCATCACGGTGATGCACAGGTTGAGCGGGCCGGCGGTGGTGTCACCGCCGACCAGTTCGATCTCATGCGCGTCGGCCAGCGCGAACAGGCCGCGCGCCAGGCCGGCCAGCCAGGCCTCGTCGACCTTCGGCATCGACAGCGCCAGCATGAACGCCAAGGGCTCGGCGCCGCAGGCCGCCAGATCGGACAGGTTGACCGCCAGCGCCTTGTGGCCCAGCGCCTCGGCCGAGACGGTCGGGAGAAAGTGCCGGCCTTCGACCAGCATGTCGGTCGACACCGCGAGCTGCATGCCCGGCGCCGGCGCCAGCAGCGCGCAGTCGTCGCCGACGCCGAGCGGGTTGCGCCGCGCCGGGCGGTCGAAGTACTTGGCGATCAGGTCGAATTCACCCAGGGACATGATGAGCTTGGCGGCCGGGTTTCACGGCGGCAGCAGGCGAGGGAACGAGGGGGCGGATTATCCGGCGGTGGCGCGGTCGGCCGGCGCGCGATCAGGCGCTCACGCCAGGCCGGCGTCGCGCAGCAGGTTGGCGAGTTCGACCGCCGAGCGCACCGCCATCTTGTCGAACACCCGCGAGCGGTGCACCTCGACCGTGCGCACGCTGATGTCCAGGTTGTCGGCGATCTGCTTGTTGGCGCGCCCGGCCACGATCAGCTGCATCACCTCGACCTCGCGGTCGGTCAGTTCGCCCAGGTGCGCCTGCACCGTGTTGCGCAAGGCCAGCGCCTCGAGCGATTTGGCACTGCGCTGCAGCGCCTCGATCACGCGGTCGACCAGCGCGTTGTCGGAGAACGGCTTCTCGACGAAATCGAAGGCGCCGTTCTTGACTGCGGCGACGGCGGTGGAGACATCGGCGTTGCCGGTCAGGAAGATCACCGGCATCAGCGTGCTCCAGCCGCGTTCGACCAGGCGCTGGAACAGGGCCATGCCGTTCATGCCCGGCATGCGCATGTCGAGCAGCACGCAGGCGCAGTCGTCGGCGCGCACCTCGCCGCTTTCGATCGCGGCCCAGAACGCGTCGGCGCTCGGGAAGGCCTGCGGCAACAGGCGGCGCGAGCGCAGCAACCAGGAAAGCGCGTCGCGCACCACTTCTTCGTCGTCGACGACGTAGACCGTGCCGTGTTCGGGCTGCAGGCGTTGGTTCATGGGTTCAGGGACTGGAGGTGGGGAGCACGGCGGGCGGCGCCATCACGCTGGCAGCCGGGAGCGTAAACCTGAACAAGGTGCCGCGCGCACCTTCGGGCGAATGGAAGTCGAGCGCGCCGCCGTGCTGCTCGATCACCGTGCGGCACATCGACAGGCCGATGCCCATGCCCTCGGCCTTGGTCGTGAAGAAGGGCGTGAAGAGCTGCCGCGCGACCTCGGGCGGGATGCCGGGGCCGCGATCGATCACCGCAAATTCGATCCAGTGCGCGTCCAGCGTGCGCGCCCGCAAGGTCAGCACGCGGTCCTCCTGCGGCGTGTCCTCTTCCATCGACTGGATGGCGTTGCGCGACAGGTTGAGCAGCACCTGCTCGACCATCGTGCGGTCGCACGACACCCGCGGCGACGGCGTGGCCACGTCGACCTCGATGCGCACGTTGCCGCGCCGCGCCGCCATGCGCACCAGCGGCATCACGGCGTCGAGCAGCTCGTGGGCACGCACGTTCTCGCGCAGCCGCTCGCGCCGGCGCACGAACTGGTGCACGCTGCGGATGACGCGCCCGGCGCGGTCGGCCTGTTCGGCGGCACGCGTCATGGCGTGGCGGATCATCAGCTGCGTGTCGAGGTCGGCCGGGGCGTCGTTCGCGCTTTGCGGCAGCAGGTTGAGCGAGCCGCTGGCGTAGCTGGCGATTGCCGCCAGCGGCTGGTTCAGCTCGTGGCTGAGCAGCGAGGCCATCTCGCCCATCGTCGCCAGCCGGGCGGTGGCCTGCAGCTTTTCCTGCTGCTGGCGCGACAGCTCCTCGATCTTGCGCTGCGCGCTGACGTCGAGCACGGCGCTCATCCAGCCGGTCTGCCGGCCGCGTCCGTCGACCAGCGGCGCCTCGAAGATCAGCACCGGAAAGCGCTCGCCGTTGCGGCGCATGAACAGCGTCTCGTAGCCTTCGCGCGGCGGCGCATTGCCGGCCATGCGCACGGCCTGGCGCTGGCGGTATTGCTCGACCATCTCCGGCGGCCAGTAGGGCGGCGATCGCAGCGGGTCGGCGCACGCGCGCAGCTCTTGCGCGCTCCAGCCCACCATGTGGCAGAACGCCGGGTTGACGTAGGTGATGGTGCCGTCGAGGCCGCGCGCGCGCAGGCCGGTGACGAGCGAATCCTCCATCGCCTTGCGGAACGCCAGCGATTCGGCCAGGCCACGTTCGGCGGCCGAGCGCCGCCGCACGTCGTAGGCCAGCACCAGCACCGCCGCACACAGCGCGACGGACAGCCCCAGCACCAGCGCCGAGCTGATGTTGGGGATCAGCGGCGGGCGCTGCGCGGCGCTGTCGAGCCGCACCAGCGCGGTGAAACCCTCGAAATCGACCAGCCGCTCGGCCCGGTAGGCGCCACGGCCGCGGCTGCTGCCGGCCCGCGCCAGCCGGGTGCCGTCGGCTTCGACCAGCAGGACTTCGTGCTGGCGCTGCATCTCGGGCGCGACGGCCTGCTCCAGCACCTCGGACAGCACCAGCGTGGCGACCAGCGAGCCGAGCCGGCGGCCCTCTTCGAGGTGCGGCACGCACAGGTCCACCACCTCGGCGCCGAGCCCGCCCTGGGTCGGCGCGAAATAGCTGCGCGACAGCACCGGCGCCTCGAAGCGGCTGGCCGACACGCAGGCGGCCTCCGCATCGAGCACCATCGCCGCGCGGCCGATGACGCCGAACAGGTTCGGATGCAGCGGCGACAGGGCCCGCGCAACCAGCGAAAAGTCCGCGCCGCGCCATTCGATGCGGGCGATCTCGGGGTGCGCGCGCAACACCGCGTCGGCACGGCCGCGAAAGCCGGCCTCGTCGAGCACGCCCCACAGCACCTGCTGCAGCGCCTGGGTGTTGTCGGCCAGGCGCAGCCGGATGTCGGCGGCCGCCGCCACGGCAGCCTGCTCGGTGGCATCCTGCAGCCGGTTGCGTTCGTGCTGCCAGGTCAGCCACAGCAGGCTCGCCTCGACGGCCAGCAGCAGCGCACCGAGCAGCGCCCACAGCGCCGCCCGCCGCCAGCGCAGCCAACCCCGCTCGAGCCCGAATGTGGCCGACGGCTGCGTCAATTCAGTTGCTGCCATCTTTTCAGTATGGCGCTGCAGGTCGGCCGGGGCGTAAGCACTTCCTCGCATGGCGGCATGCAGGCGTGCGCGCAAACTGCACCTGTTCGGAAGCCCTGTGCGGCTGACCCGCGCCTGACATGCACCAAACGCATCGTCGGATGCGCGATCCGGTCTGTGCCGGCTCGCACGCACACGTGCCTCTCCCTAGAATCCCGCTCCCCGGCGGCGGCCTTGGTCCAGCGTTTCAGCTGGACGCCGTGCGCTCGCAACCATCGGAAAGCCAGCAGCCATGTCGACTCAAGAAGAAAAGCGCGCCGAGTTGCGCCGCAGCGCCCTCGAATATCACGAGTTCCCGACCCCGGGCAAGATCGCGATCGCGGCCACCAAGCAACTCGTCAACCAGCGCGACCTGGCGCTGGCGTATTCGCCCGGCGTGGCCGCGGCCTGTGAAGAGATCGTCGAGGACCCGGCCAACGCCTTCCGCTACACCTCGCGCGGCAACCTGGTCGCGGTGGTCACCAACGGCACCGCCGTGCTGGGACTGGGCGACATCGGCCCGCTGGCGGCCAAGCCGGTGATGGAGGGCAAGGGCGTCCTATTCAAGAAGTTCGCCGGCATCGACGTGTTCGACCTCGAGATCCAGCAGCGCGACCTCGACAAGCTGATCGACACCATCGCCTCGCTCGAACCCACTTTCGGTGGTATCAACCTCGAAGACATCAAGGCGCCCGATTGTTTCTACGTCGAGCGCAAGCTGCGCGAGCGCATGAAGATCCCCGTTTTCCATGACGACCAGCACGGCACCGCGATCGTGGTGGGCGCCGCGCTGCTCAACGGCCTGAAGGTGCTGGGCAAGGACATCAAGCAGGTCAAGCTGGTGTCGTCGGGCGCGGGTGCGGCGGCGCTGGCCTGCCTGAACCTGCTGGTCAAGCTGGGCCTGCCGCGCGAGAACATCACCGTCACCGACCTGGCTGGCGTGGTCTACAAGGGCCGGGTCGAGCTGATGGACCCGGACAAGGCCGAGTTCGCGCAGGACACGCCGCATCGCACGCTGGCCGAGGCGATCGTCGGCGCCGACATCTTCCTGGGCCTGTCGGCCGGCGGCGTGCTCAAGCAGCCGATGGTGCGCAGCATGGCCGAGCGGCCGCTGATCTTCGCGCTGGCCAACCCGACGCCGGAGATCTCGCCCGAGGAGGTCAAGGCGGTGCGCGACGACGCCATCATGGCCACCGGCCGCACCGACTACCCGAACCAGGTCAACAACGTCCTGTGTTTCCCCTACATCTTCCGCGGCGCGCTCGACTGCGGCGCCACCACCATCACCGATGCGATGGAAGTGGCCGCCGTCTACGCCATCGCCGAACTGGCGCAGGCCGAGCAGAGCGAGGTGGTGGCGGCGGCCTATGCCGGCTCCAACCTGAGCTTCGGCCCCGAGTACCTGATCCCCAAGCCCTTCGACCCGCGCCTGATGATGAAGATCGCGCCGGCGGTGGCCAAGGCCGCGGCCGAGTCCGGCGTGGCGCTGCGCCCGATCAAGGATTTCGACGCCTACGTCGAGAAGCTGCAGACCTTCGTCTACGCCTCGGGCACGACGATGAAACCGATCTTCACGCTCGCCAAGCGCGCCACGCACAAGCGCGTCGCCTATGCCGAGGGTGAAGAAGAGCGCGTGCTGCGCGCGGTGCAGGTGGTGGTCGACGAGAGCCTGGCGCGCCCGACGCTGATCGGCCGGCCGAGCGTGATCGCCCAGCGCATCGAGAAGTTCGGCCTGCGGCTCAAGGAAGGTGTCGACTACGACGTCGTCAACGTCGAGCAGGATCACCGCTACCGCGACTTCTGGCAGACCTACCACCAGATGACCGAACGCAAGGGCATCACGGTCCAGGTCGCCAAGATCGAGATGCGCCGCCGCCTGACGCTGATCGGCGCGATGCTGCTGCACAAGGGCGAGGTCGACGGCATGCTGTGCGGCACCTGGGGCACCACCGCCACGCACCTGCACTACATCGACCAGGTCATCGGCAAGCGCCACGGCGGCAGCCCGAGCACACCGCAGGACGTGCAGATCTACGCTTGCATGAACGGCCTGATGCTGCCGAACCGCCAGGTCTTCCTGGTCGACACCCACGTCAACCACGACCCGAGCGCCGAAGAGCTGTGCGAGATCACGGTGATGGCGGCCGAGGAGATGATGCGGTTCGGCGTGCAGCCCAAGGCGGCGCTGCTGAGCCATTCGAACTTCGGCAGCAGCGACCATCCGAGTGCCGTCAAGATGCGCCGCACGCTGGCGCTGCTGCGTGAGCAGGCGCCCTGGCTGGAGGTCGACGGCGAGATGCACGGCGACGTCGCGCTCGACGGTGCGATGCGCCAGACCCTGATGCCCAACAGCACGCTCAAGGGCGACGCCAACCTGCTGGTGCTGCCCAACATCGACGCCGCCAACATCAGCTACAACCTGCTGAAGACCGCCGCCGGCGGCGGCATCGCGATCGGGCCGGTCCTGTTGGGTGCCGCCAAGCCGGTGCATGTGCTGACGCCGTCGGCCACCGTGCGCCGGATCGTCAACATGACCGCCTTGACCGTCGCCGACGCCAGCGCGACGCGCTGATCCTGGACGGCACGGTGCGGCGTCGGGGACGGCGCCGCACCGGATCAGCCGTTTCAGTGCCGCATGCGCGGGCCCAGATGCCCCGAGCCGGGTGCTGTCGATCGCCGCCGTGGGTGCGGGATGCAAAAAGTGCAAATCGACGGGCCTGACATCGAAAGTTCGCGCACGCTTACCTTCCCCTGAATGACCGTATGAGGTGCTGAAAATTGAGGCAGAGCCTTGAGATTTCGGCCCCTCTTCTGTACCATGCGGCCTTCTTCGTTCAGGAAAACCCGTGGTGCGACGTAGCCGATTCATTCAAGGTGTTGCTTGCATGTGTCGGTCGCTGGGGCAGTTGCTGCAGGGCTTTGCCCTCACGGTCGTGCTGCTGGGCGGTTCGCTCGGGCTGGTCGTCAGTGCCCAGGCGCGCGATACCCGCGCTGCGTCAAGCGATCTGGCTTCCGTCGTACTCGCCGAATTGCCCGTGGAGGGCCGGTTGACGTATCAGCGCATACACCGCGGCGGACCTTTTCCCTTTCCTGCCAAGGACGGCGTGATCTTTGGCAACCGGGAGCGGCTGTTGCCGCGTGAAACTCGTGGCTATTACCGCGAATACACCGTTCCTACCCCTCAATTGAATCACCGGGGTGCTCGGCGCATTGTTTGCGGCGGGAACCAACCGAAATCTCCGGATGTCTGTTATTACACCCAGGATCACTACGCGAGCTTCCGCCGCATCGCGAACTGATTCCGACGAGGATTGAGAGCCCTAAGGGACCATCATGCTTTTGCAGACCGTGCGTCCAAACATCGTGCAGGCCATACGCGCCTTCCGAGTGGACGATCTCTTGTCGGCGGCCCAGGATCTGGGCCACCACTTTCTCTATGCCAACCTGTCGTCGGCACAGACCAAGCAGGAGGTGCTCGAGGGCATCGCCCAGGCTTTTCTGTTCCCGCCGCACTTCGGCAAGAACCTGGATGCGCTGCACGACTGCATGACCGATCTGGTCAACAAGTCGGGCAGCCAGTCGGGTTTTGTCGTCGTTCTCGAGCAGTTGCCCGACAGCCCGCGGTTCGACCGCGAGGCGCGTGAGCAGCTGCTCGATGTGTTCAGAGATGCCGCTGACTTCTGGGGGGAAAGAAAGATACCCTTCAGATGCTTCTATTCTTTTCAGTAGCCCGCTCCCAGGAACAAGGGCAATGGGAGCGGGCTGAAGCGGCCCAGACCGAACAACCGGTCAAGCCGCCGCCCAAGCCGAGCAAGAATGCAGCGCCTGCATTCGCGCCGCACACGCCGATGATGAGCAGCGCTTTCGACACCTCCGGGTGGTTGGTCGCAGCCTGAACACGGTGTGCCGCGGATGCCGCGGTCGACAGCACGGAAGGCCCGCCACGCGCGGGCCTTTTTTCGTCTCGACTGGCTTCGATTCAGCTGCGCTCAGGCCGCATCGGGCGTGGCACCGGCCGTGAGCGGGCTGTTGCTCGGGGTCTGCTGGATCGCCATCGTCAGCGCCACGAACTCGGCCACCGGCACCTCTTCGGCGCGGCGTGTCAGGTCGAATGCGCCGCCATGTTCGCGCGCTTCCAGCCAGCGGCCCAGCGTGTTGCGCAGCATCTTGCGGCGCTGGGAAAAGGCCACCGTCACCAGTTCGCCCAGCAGTTTCGGATCCACTGCCGGCGGTTGCGCCAGCGGCAGCATGCGCACGATGGCCGAGTCCACCCGCGGCGGCGGATCGAACGATTCCGGCGGCACGTCCAGCAGCGATTCGATCTGATAGCGCCACTGCAGCATCACCGACAGGCGGCCGTAGTCCTTCGAGCCCGGCGCGCTGGCCATGCGGTCGACGACTTCCTTCTGCAGCATGAAGTGCTGATCCTGGACCGATGCCACCTGTTCGAGCAGGTGGAACAGGATCGGGCTGGAAATGTTGTACGGCAGGTTTCCGATCACGCGCACAGGCCGCCCGGCGGCCTGTGCCAGCGCTGTGAAGTCGACCTTGAGCACGTCGGATTCGATCACCGTCAGCTCGGGCCGCTTGCGCAGCCGCGCCGCCAGATCGCGGTCGAGTTCGACCACGGTGAGCCGCTTGCAGCGCTCGACCACCGGGTCGGTCATGGCGCCCAGGCCGGGGCCGATCTCGACCAGCGCCTCGCCCGGTTGCGGATCGATCAGCTGCACGATGCGATCGAGCACCGACTGGTCGGCCAGGAAATGCTGGCCGAAACGTTTGCGTGGGATGTGTTTCAAGCGCTGCTCAGAGCCCGGGTGGTTCACGCAGTTCGACGTAGGCGCGGGCGCGCACGTCACGTGACCATTCGAGGTAGGTTTCTTCGTACTTCTGCTCGCGCAGGGCGTTGCGTGCCACTTCGCGCTGCTGGCGCACGTCCAGGCTGACCTGGCGGCGCTCGATCAGCTGGATCAGGTGCACGCCGAAGCGCGACACCACCGGCGCCGACAGGCCGCCGGGCTGCAGGTCCTGCATCGCCTGCTCGAACTCGGGCACGAACTGGCCGGGCGCCGCCCAGCCCAGATCGCCGCCGCCGGCGGCGCTGCCGTCCTCGGAAAACTGCCGCGCCAGCTCTTCGAACCGGGCCCGGCCGCCCAGGATCCGCTGGCGGAATTCGGCCAGCCGGGCGATCACGGTTTCCTGGCTCAGGCCGGGGCCCGGACGCAGCAGGATGTGGCGGGCGCGGGTCTGCGGGATCGACAGCGTGGCGTCCTTGCGTTCGATCAGCTTGAGCACGTGGAAGCCGGCCCCCGAGCGCACCACCTGCGGCGCGACCTCGCCCGCCAGCAGCGGCTGCACCGCCTCGACGAACAGGTCGGGCAGGGCGTCGCCACGGCGCAGGCCGAGTTCGCCGCCGTTGGCCTTCGAGGCGTCGGACAGTTCCAGCACGAGCTTGCCGAAGTCTTCGCCGGCACGCAGGCGCTGCAGCACGTTCACCGCCACCGCGCGCCGCGCCGCGGTGTCGGCGACATTGGCGTTCTCGGGCACCGCGATCAGGATCTGGGCGATGTTGAACTCGTTGGACGCGCCCGATTTCTCGCGCTGCTGGACGAGCCAGTTCTCGATGTCGGCGTCGACGATGCGCAGGCGCGCCTGCACCTCGCGTTCGCGCAGGCGCTCGAGCAGCAGGCGGTCGCGCAGGTTGTCGCGAAAGCGCGGGTAGTCGAGGCCGTCGGCGCGCAGCCGCTCGCGCATCTCGGCCACCGTCAGCTGGTTCTGCGCCGCCACGCTGGCGACCGTGCGGTCGAGTTCGGCGTCGTCGATGCGCAGGCCGCTCTCGCGTGCCACGCCGAGCTGCGCACGCTCGTCGATCAGCTGGTCGAGCACGTCGCGTTGCAGCGCGTCACGCGAGGGCACCTGCGCATTGGCGCGTGCGGCTTCCTGTTCGAGGCGCTCGACACGCTGCTGCACTTCGCTGTTGGTGACCAGTTCCCGGTTCACCACCGCGACGATGTAGTCGGCGTTCTGGCGCGAGCCCTCCTGGGCGCTGCCGGACGCCGGCGCCAGGCCCAGCATCAGCAGGCTCACGACCAGCGGCGAGTGCCGGATCAGCTGCCGGCTCAGGGCGGCACCGCAGGCGGTGACGAAGCGGATGCGTTCGGCGGGTTTCAATCGGCTGAGCCAGGGCAGGCGTGCGGTCATGGGAGCGTGCTGACACCGGACGAGCCGGAGGGAGAGCCCGGCGCCAGGCCGAGATCGGCCTTGGGGTCGCGCAGGAGGGTGTAACCGGGGATATTGTCCTTCAAGACGCCGAGCGGGTTGGATCCCAGCCGGGACAGGCCGACCAGCTCGAGCTGAATCATCAGCTTGGTGGTCGCCGCCGAGCTGCCGGTGGACTGGCGTGCGGCGACGACGCGGCCGATCCAGCAGCCGGCGTCGTATTCGAGCCCGGCGATGGCGCCGCTGACGCGCTTGTCGCGCAGGCTGTAGTCGAGCCGGCCGACGCCGTAGAGCGTGCCCTCGCACTGCGAACCGTTGCCGGCGCCGTTGCTGCGGCGCTGCGCCGCCATGCCGTCGGCGGCGGCCTGGGCCGCGTTGTGCGCCGGGCTGGGCGCCAGCTGCGGCGTCGGCCCGCGCAGCGGCCATTGCCAGCCCAGCGCCAGCTGCTCGCTGGCATTGCGCTGCAGGCGGTGGCTGAGCGAGACGGTGCGGAACGGGCCGGGCGTGTAGCTCACGCTGCCGATGCTGCGCTCGACGCGTTGGCTGTCGGCGTTGTACTGCACCGAGGTGTCCAGGCTCCAGTGCGGGATCGCGTTGATGCTGCCGACCGCGAACAGGTCGGAGAAGCCGGTCGAGGGCTGCCGGCCGTCGGGGGCGTCCTGCTGCTCGCGCATCACGTAGCGCTGGGCGATGCCGAGCGTGGCCAGCTGCGCGCCGCTGCCGGCATCGAGGAAGCGGCTCGAGACGCCGAGTGTCAGCTGCTCGGCTTCGGAGACCCAGTCGACGCCCGAAAACGCGTTCGGCGAGAACAGGCTGTTGGTGTTGAAGTCGAGCCGGGCGCTGTCGAAGTTGGGCAGTGCGGCGAGGTCGCGCCAGGGCGTGCGCACGTAGAGCAGGCGTGGCTCCAGCGTCTGCGTCAGGTCGCGGCCGAACAGGGCGGTGGCGCGGTCGAAGTTCCAGCCGCTGTCGAGGCTGAAGGTCGGGATCACGCGCGACGCCCGGGTGCGGCCGTCGCTCATCGGCTGCACCGTGTCGTAGGCCGCGGCGTTGAGCGCCAGGCGCGGGGTGAGTTGCCAGCCGCCGTCGCGGTGCTGCCAGCCGATGTCGCCCAGCAGGTGGGCGCGGGTGCCGGTGATCAGGCCGTCCTGCACGCGGGTGAACTGGTTCAGCTCGCCCTGCAGCGAGCCGATCAGGCTGCCGTGCTGGCTGCGCCACAGCGCGCCGAGCTGCGGGGCGCGCTGATAGGGCGCGACGATGGCGTCGCTGGCGAGCGTGCTCTGCAGCACCTGCCAATGCTGGGCACGGGCGTAGAGCCACTGGTCGACCTCGCCGATCGAGCCCAGCTGCAAGGTGCGGCGCTGGCGCAGCTGGCCTTGCGATTCGAGCAGGCGCGGCGTCAGCGAGTCGGCGCCACGCAGGCTGTCGGTCCAGTAGGCGTCGTCGGAGACGCGCAGCAGCCGCCAGTCGTAGTCCCAGTCGCGCATCAGCCCGCCGCTGTGCGTCCAGCCGAGTGCCCAGCGACGCTCGTCGCGGATGCGGTCGTGCGGCAGCAGGGAGCCGTGCACGGTGCCGCCCCAGCCGTCCTGCAGGTAGCGGTATTCGCCTTCGATCGCGACACCGCGCTTGAGCGAGACCACCGGCGTGAGCGTGGCGTCCTGATCGGGTGCGATGTTCCAGTAATAGGGCAGACCCAGTTCGACGCCGCTGGTGCTGGCGATGCCGATGTGCGGCGGCAGGAAGCCGGACTTGCGCTCGCCGGTGACCGGAAAGCTCAGCACCGGCCAGGCCAGGATCGGCACGCCGAAGAAGCGCAGCACGCCGCCTTCGGCCAGGCCTTCGTTGGCATCCATGTCGATGCGCAGGCGGCGCGCGCTCAGCTGCCACGGCAGCGTTTCGCCCTCGGGCACCTCGCAGCTGCTGTAGGTGGCACCCAGCACCGAGAGCCGGTTCTTGCCGAGGAAGTCGATGCGGTCGGCGCCGCCGCTGGCCTGGGTGCGCGCGAAGTGGTAGCGCGGCGCGATGAAATAGCCTTCGGCGCGCTCGGTGTCGAGCTCGATCTCGCGGCCGCTGTAGTAGTCCTGGTCGCGCCAGAGCTGCACCCCGCCGCTGGCGCGCACGCGGTCGTCGCTGAAGCGGTATTCGAGCTGTTCGGCCTGCAGCGACAGCCGCCCGCGGCGCAACTGCACCTGGCCTTCGGCGCGCAGCGCGACGCCGGTCTCGCCGCTCAGGCTGTCGGCTTCGAGAAAGAGCCGCGGGTCGCCGCCGGCGTCATCGGCTGGGCGCTGGCTGCTGCGGGCGGCGCGGTTCCAGTCGACGATGCGGCAGGATTGCGCCGGTGTCAGCAGGCCCGGCGTGCCACCGCCGGTTGGCTCGGCCGCCGCCGTGTCCGCCGTGCGGGGGGCGGCGGCGTTCGCATCGGCCGCCAGGGCGGGTGCGGCCACGCTGCCGGCAAACAGGACGGCAACCGGCGCAAGCGCGGCGAGGACCAGCGGGTTGAGGCGAAAGACGGAGGGAGTTGGGCGCACAGATCGGGCAGGACACGGGCCGCGGCCGCCCCGGCCGGCCGTCATGCCGAGGCTGCGGGCCGCGAGGTCGGCTCGCTAGAATGAAATCATTATTTCATGCGTGCCCAGCCGGCCGGGCTCGACCGGCCGCCCGCCCCTCACTGCCCGCACGCCCCCATCCCCGTGACTGCATCCGACTCCGTCCTGCCCTCGGCCCCCGAGGCGATCCACTGGCCCGATGCGCAGCGTCAAGCGGCCTTCGAGGCGTGGCTGAGCGCGCTGGCGCCTGCGCACGGCCTGCGCCCTGCCAGCCTGCGACCGGCCAGCGCCGACGCCAGCTTCCGGCGCTACCTGCGCATCGACGGCGCGGCCGGCACGTTCATCGTCATGGACGCGCCGCCCGACCAGGAGGACAACCGCAGCTTCGTCGACCTCGCCCGTCTGCTGGCCGGCGCCGGCCTGAACGCCCCCGCGGTGCTCGACTGGAACGAGGCCGAGGGCTTTCTGCTGCTGTCCGACCTCGGCCAGCGCACCTATCTGGCCGAGCTGCAATCGCAAGATCCGAGCACCCCGGCGGGCCTGAAACGCGCCGACGGGCTGTACCGCGATGCGCTGGGCGCACTCGTCACGCTGCAGGGCATCGCGCCGCCGGCCGGCCTGCCGGTCTACGACGCGGCGATGGTGCAGCGCGAACTTGAGCTGTTCCCCGAGTGGTACATCGCGCGCCACCGCGGCATCGCGCTCGACGCCACCGAGCGCGAGACGCTGGCGCGCAGCTTCGAGCTGATCGGCCAGGTCTTCGCCGCGCAGCCGCAGGTGCTGGTGCACCGCGATTTCCACAGCCGCAACCTGATGGTCTGCGCGCCGGTCGAGGCGCCGGGTGCCGGCCCGGCGCCGAACCCCGGCGTGCTCGATTTCCAGGGCGCGGTGCTCGGCCCGCTCGGCTACGACATCGCCTCGCTGCTGCGCGACGCCTACATCGAGTGGGACGAGGCGCAGCAGATCGACTGGGCGGTGCGCTACTGGGAGCGTGCCCGCAAGGCGGGCGTGCCGGTGAGCGAGGACTTCGGCAGCTTCTGGCGCGACCTCGAATGGGCCGGCCTGCAGCGCCACCTCAAGGTGCTGGGCATCTTCGCGCGGCTGTCGCACCGCGACGGCAAACATGCCTATCTCGACGATCTGCCGCTGGTTTGGCGCTACGCGCATCGCGTGGCGGAGCGGTATTCGGTGCTGCGGCCGCTGTCGCGCCTGCTCGAGAAAGTCGGCGACGTGAAGATCGTCGAAGGCTATACCTTCTGATCGCGCGCGCCCGAGCCACCTGCCTCCCACCCCTACCTGAGCCGCCCCATGGACCTGCTTTTTGTCGCCGACCCGATCGAGTCGTTCAAGATCCACAAGGACTCGACCTTCGCGATGATGCGCGAGGCGGCGCGCCGCGGCCATCGGCTGCATGTGTGCGAGCCGCGCGACCTGGTCTGGAAGCAGGGCGCCCGCGTGGTGGCCCGCGCCGCCCGCACGCTGGTGCTGACCGGCGACGCCGAGCGCTGGTACGAGGTGGTGGCCACGCAGGAGCTGGCGCTGGCCGACGCCAGCGCGGTGCTGATGCGCAAGGATCCGCCGTTCGACGCCGAATTCATCTACGCCACCCACCTGCTGCAGCAGGCCGAGCGCGAAGGCGCACGGGTCTTCAACAGCCCGCAGGCGCTGCGCGACCACCCCGAAAAGCTCGCGATCCTGGCGTTCGCGCAGTTCATCGGCCCGACGCTGGTCACGCGTGATGCGGCGGCGATCCGGGCCTTTCATGCCGAGCAGCGCGACATCATCCTCAAGCCGCTCGACGGCATGGGCGGCATGGGCATCTTCCGGGTCGGGCCCGACGGGCTGAACCTGGGCTCGATCATCGAGACGCTCAACCAGCACGGCGCCACCACCGTGATGGTGCAGCGCTACCTGCCGGAGATCGTCAAGGGCGACAAGCGCATCCTGCTGATCGGCGGCGTGCCGGTGCCGTTCTGCCTGGCGCGCATTCCGCAGGGCAGCGAGATCCGCGGCAACCTGGCCGCCGGTGGCAAGGGCGTGGCGCAGCCGCTGAGCGCGCGCGACCGCGAGATCGCCGAGGCGATCGGGCCGGTGCTGGCTGCGCGCGGCCTGCTGCTGGTGGGGCTGGACGTGATCGGCGACTGCGTCACCGAGATCAACGTCACCAGCCCGACCTGCTTCCAGGAGATCACCGACCAGACCGGCTTCGACGTCGCGGCGCGGTTCATCGACGCCCTCGAAGCCGCGCTGGCCTGATGCGCGACTGCCGCCGGGTCGGCTCTCGATTCGGGCGCCATGCGCGCGGTCTGGCTGCCTCGTGCGCCGTGCTGCTGGCGGGCTGCGTGTTCGTGCCACGCACCGTGCAGGTCTACGACGAGGACTGCCAGATCAGCTACCGCCAGATGGTCATGAGCGTCGAGCAGGTCGGCACGCTCGGCCATTGCCGCAACGAAGGCTGTGCCGCCGCGCTGGTGGCGCTGGGCGCCGTCGCCACGGTTTCGGCGGTGGTCACGGGCTCGGTGGTGATCGTCGGCAACGTGGTGTACTGGTTCGAGAAACGCAACCAGTGTCATGAAGGGCCGCGCTGAGTCGCCCTTGCGACGGCCCGCCCAGGGGGGCATGCCGGTCGGTGACCCGGATCACGCAGTTGCTGCGTTGCAACATCGTTGCGTGCCTGCCCGCGGCGCTTCCGCATGTGAGGGATCCGCGTGGTGGAGTGATTGACGCGATGGGGCGATTCGCCGCAGTATGCGGATTGCGCGCGGCGCAGTGGCCACCGGATCGAATCGGTCCGACGCACTCGCCCACGTCTTAGGAGGCCAGTGCCTTGAATCCCTCCGTGCATGTGGTTCCGCGTTACCAGATTCAATTGACGCGGCTGGACGCCGATCTGCAGCGCCAGACAGAAGAGCCGATGGGGCTGGCTCGTGGAAGGGTGGTGGGTCTGCGGACCGCCACTGCATTCCTCGAACCCGACGAAGCGGGCCAGGTGCTCGTCGAATGGCTCAACGGCGGCGATGGCGAGCGCCCCACGCGATGGAGCGGCGCCGTGGTCCTGCAGCGTGACGACCCGAGCGACGCAGGCTGACATTGCCGCGCATGTCCCGGTCGGCCGTGGCCGTGCAAGTTGACCTTGCATCTGTTGCGGCAGATTGGGTCGGCGTACACTGGCGGGTTATTCATTCGGGCCTGGCTTTTTCTGTCAGGCACCAGTTGGCCGTTTTGCCGCGCGTGTGGGCGACTGGGCGCTGACTGGCGGCTCGCACCTTGGGCGCGAGTCGTGCCCCCACCCCATCACTCGTCAAGGAAGCACATTGGCTAAGGAAGAACTCATCGAAATGCACGGCACCGTCACCGAGGTGCTGCCGGACTCGCGTTTTCGCGTCACGCTGGAAAACGGCCATCAGCTGGTCGCCTACACCTCCGGCAAGATGCGCAAGCACCACATCCGCATCCTCGCGGGGGACGCGGTGTCGCTCGAACTCTCGCCCTACGACCTGAGCAAGGGCCGCATCACCTTCCGCCACATCGAGCGGCAAGGTGGTGGCGGCGGTGGTGGCGGCCAGAACCGCCGCACGCACTGAGCCCTTTCGGGCGCGGGGTCACGCCGCCTGGCGGTGACCGGCGCCTGAGCGCCAGGCCGTCATCAGCTGCGCCCAGCGTGGGCGCACGGCGGCGAGGTGGCGCTCCTTGACCGGGCCGTAGCCGCGGATGTCCTCCGGCAGCCGGGCAATCTCGACTGCCTGCGTCAACCGTTCGGCGCTCAACCCGGTCAGCAGTTCCTCGACGCATGCCCGGTATTCACCGATCAGCGCCCGCTCCGTGCGGCGTTCTTCGGTCCGGCCGAAGGGGTCGAACGTGCTGCCGCGCAGGAACTTCAGACGCGCCAGCATCGGCATCACCCGGTGCATCCACGGCCCGAAGGCCTGCTTGAGCGGCTGCCCCTGCGCGTCGGTCTTGCCCAGGATCGGCGGCGCGAGGTGGTGCACCAGCTTGTAGTCACCCTCGAACTGACTCGCGATGCGCGCGGCAAACGCGGCGTCGCCGTGCAGTCGCGCCACCTCGTACTCGTCCTTGTAGGCCATCAGCTTGAAGAGGTAACGCGCCACCGCCTCGGTCAGGCGCGTGCTCGCCAGCGGCGCCTCGGCGCTGCGCACGCGCTCGACGAAGCGGCGGTACTGCTCGGCGTAGCCGGCATTCTGATACGCGGTCAGGAACTCGACCCGCCGCGCGATCAGCTCGTCGACTGACGGCCGCCGCACGAGCTGGATCACCTGGGCGCTCTGGTACTGGCTCCTGACGCTGGCCAGGTCGTGCGCGCAACGCCGGCCCCACTCGAAGGCCTGCTGGTTGTTGGCCGCCTGCACGCCGTTCAGCTCCATCGCCCGCAGCAGCGCGGCGCGGCCCACCGGCACGTGGCCCTTCTGCCAGGCGTAGCCGAGCATCAGCGGGTTGGTGTAGATCGAGTCACCCAGCAGCTTGACCGCCACCTCCTCGGCGTCGAACGCACCCAGCCGCGCATCGCCCACCGTCTGGCGCAGGGCGGCCTCGCAGCCGGCCACCGGGAAGGCCCAGTCCGGGTCGTGCACCAGCGCTGCGGTCGGTGCGGCGTGCAGGTTCAGCGCCACGAAGGTGCGGCCTTCGGCCATCGCCGACAGTGTCTCCTTCTTGGCCGCGACGATGCCGTCGCAGGCGATCACCAGATCGGCCTTGGCGGTGTCGACCTTGGTGGTGTGGATCGCCAGCGCGCTGTCGGCGATCTGGATGTGGCTCCAGGTGGCGCCCCCCTTCTGTGCCAGGCCGGCGCTGTCCTGCGTGACCACGCCCTTGCCCTCCAGATGCGCGGCCATGCCCAGCAGCTGGCCGATCGTGATCACGCCGGTGCCGCCGACTCCGGCCACGACGATGCCGAAGGCCTCGCGCGCGCTCGGCAGCACCGGCTCGGGCAGTGGCGGCAGGCTGGCCGGGTCGAGCTTGGCGTCCTTCTTGGGCTTGCGCAACTGGCCGCCTTCGACCGTCACGAAGCTCGGGCAGAAGCCCTTCACGCACGAGAAATCCTTGTTGCAGGTGTTCTGGTTGATGCGGCGCTTGCGGCCGAACTCGGTCTCGACCGGTTCGACCGACAGGCAGTTGCTCTGCGTCGAACAATCGCCGCAGCCCTCGCACACCAGCTCGTTGATGACGACGCGCCTGGCCGGGTCGACCAGCGTGCCGCGCTTGCGGCGGCGGCGCTTTTCGGTGGCGCAGGTCTGGTCGTAGATCAGGATCGTGCAGCCGGGCGTGGCGCGCAGTTCGCGCTGCACGGCGTCGAGTTCGTCGCGGTGCCGCACCGTCACGCCGGGTGCGAGGCGCGCTTTGACCTCGGCGTATTTCTCCGGCTCGTCGGTCACGATCACGATCACCTTCGCGCCCTCGGCGTCGAGCTCGCGGGTCATCTCGGGCACCTTCAGGATGCCGTCGACCGGCTGGCCGCCGGTCATCGCCACCGCGTCGTTGTAGAGGATCTTGTAGGTGATGTTGACGCCCGCGGCGATGCTCTGGCGCACCGCCAGCAGGCCCGAGTGGTAGTAGGTGCCGTCGCCGAGGTTGGCGAACAGGTGGGTGTCGGTGGTGAACGGCGCCTGACCGACCCACGGCACGCCTTCGCCGCCCATCTGCGTGAAGGTCTCCGTGTCACGTCCCATCCACAGCGCCATGAAGTGGCAGCCGATGCCGGCCATCGCGCGCGAGCCTTCGGGCACGCGGGTGCTGGTGTTGTGCGGGCAGCCGCTGCAGAACCAGGGCGTGCGCTCGCCGGTGTTGACGGTCAGCGCCGCCAGCGAGCGCTCCTTGGCGTCGATCACGGCCAGGCGCTGGTTCATGCGCGCCACCACGTCGTCGGGCACGCCGCGCTTGATCAGCCGCTTGGCGATCGCCTTGGCGATGATGGCCGGCGTCAGGTCGAGCTTGGCGCGCAGCAGCCCGTTGGCGCTCGGGTTCGGCCGGCTCCATTCGCCGCCGCTGTGGTCGCCCTCGGCCTCGTCGAACTTGCCGACCACGTCCGGGCGCACGTCGGCGCGCCAGTTGTAGAGCTCTTCCTTGAGCTGGTATTCGATGACCTGGCGCTTTTCCTCGACCACCAGGATTTCCTGCAGCCCCTGCGCGAACTCGCGCGTGATGGTGGCTTCGAGCGGCCAGACCACGCCGACCTTGTGCAGCCGGATGCCGATGCGCTGACAGGTGGCTTCATCGAGCCCCAGGTCGGCCAGCGCCTGGCGGGTGTCGTTGTAGCTCTTGCCGCTGGCCATGATGCCGAAACGCGCGTTCGGGCTGTCGATCACGGTGTGGTTGAGCCGGTTGGCGCGCACATAGGCCAGCGCGGCGTACCACTTGTGGTCCATCAGCCGGGCTTCCTGCTCGATCCGGTCGTCGGGCCAGCGCATGTGCAGGCCGCCGGGCGGCATCACGAAGTCTTCGGGCAGCACGATCGACACGCGGTCCGGGTCGATCTCGATCGAGGCGGCGCTTTCCACCACCTCCTGGATCGTCTTCATGCCCGACCAGACGCCGGCGTAGCGGCTCAGCGCGATCGCGTGCAGGCCCATGTCGAGGATCTCCTGCGCGCTGGCCGGGAAGAAAACCGGCAGCCCGCAGGCCTTGAAGATGTGGTCGCTCTGGTGCGCGGCGGTGCTGCTCTTGGCGACGTGGTCGTCACCGGCGATCGCCAGCACGCCGCCGTGGCGGGCGGTGCCGGCCATGTTGGCGTGCTTGAAGACGTCCGAGCAGCGGTCCACGCCCGGCCCCTTGCCGTACCAGATGCCGAACACGCCGTCGAACTTGTTGCTCTTGGGATGGATGTCGAGCTGCTGGCTGCCCCACACCGCGGTGGCCGCCAGCTCTTCGTTGACGCCGGGCTGGAAGACGATGTTCTGCTTGGCCAGGTGCTTCTTGGCCGACCACAGCGCCTGGTCGTAGCCACCCAGCGGGCTGCCGCGGTAGCCGCTGATGAACCCGGCGGTGTTGAGCCCGGCGCGCGCATCGCGCAGCTGCTGCAGCATCGGCAGGCGCACCAGCGCGTGGATGCCGCTCATGAAGGCGCGCCCGTGGCCGAGGGTGTACTTGTCGTCGAGGGTGACGGCTTCCAGCGCACGTCGCACGGCTTCGGGCAGGGGGGCGTTCATGGTGGGCTCCAGCGGCGGTTGTTGCCGGAAAGTGTAGGCAAGCTGCGGCGGCAGGTGTTTTCTTTCCATGCCCTGAAACAGATACTCTCAGCAAGGATCGAACTGAAAGCGACTGATGAAAGAAACGCCGTTGCCGCAATTCTCGGATCAAGGGAAAACCCGAGCCCCTGACGCAGGCCTCGCCGAGGGCCGCGCCGGCGGTCTCGACCGGTTTGACATCGCGATCCTCGCGGAGTTGCAGCGCGATGCCCGTCTGTCCAACGCCGAGCTGGCGGCACGCATCGGCTTGTCGGCCGCGCCGACGTGGCGGCGCGTGCGCTGGCTCGAGGAGCAGGGCTACATCACCGGCTACCGGGCCGAGATCGACCGCCGCAAGATCGGCCTGGGCGTGCTCGCCTTCGTGCGCATCGACACCGAGCGCAACAACGCCGAGGCCACGCTGACCCTCGAGGCCCTGATCCGCGCCCTGCCCGAGGTGGTCACCTGCCACTACATCAGCGGCACCGGCACCTTCGAGCTGCACGTGGTGGCCACCGACCTCGACGCCTATTCGCGCTGGGTGCGCGACACCTTGTTCAGGCTGCCCAACGTCAAGGACATGCACACCAGCTTCTCGCTCGGCGAGGTCAAGGCGGGCTCGGTCCTGCCGCTGAGCCATCTGCGTCCGCCGGGCTGACATGTAAGCAGACGTGCCTAACGTATCTGTTGTTTACACTTCGGGTGTGCCTGAAGCCGATTTCCTGTCGTTGTCGAGCCGCTTCGTGCTGGGGCCCGAGGGCCGGCATCGCCTGCGGGTGTCACAGAGCCTGCTGGCGCTGGTGGCGTACGTGCTGTTTGCGCTGTGCCAGCAGATCGAGGTGCGGTTCGGCCTGATCGAGGCCCGTGCCTCGTGGTGGCTGAGTGCGTTCTATCTCGGTGGCGCGGTGCTGTTCTTCATCGCCATCCGCAGCGGCTGGAGCGCCCGGCTGGCCGATCCGTCGATGACGCTGGCGCAGAGCGCTTTCGGCCTGCTGGCCGTGGCGGGGGCGTACGGCATCACCGGGCCTGCGCGCGGCGCCTTGCTGACGATTCCGGTGCTGATCCTGATGTTCTCGATGTTCAGGCTCAACCGCCGGCAGGTGGGCGGGCTTGCGCTGGCCGCGCTGCTGCTGTTCGCCGCCGTGATGGGGTGGCAGGTGGTGCACGAGCCGGCGCGCCACGACCCGCGGGTCGAGCTGGTGCACCTGGTGTTCGCGGTGATCGTGTTCGGCGGCATGTGGGTGCTCTCCGACCGGCTGGCCCGCTTGAGGGCCCGCCTGACACGCAAGCGCACCGACCTCAGCGAGGCCTTCGAGCGCATCCGCCAGCTGGCCACGCGCGACGACCTCACCGGCCTGCCGAACCGGCGCGCGCTGATGGACAGCCTCGTCAACGAGACCGCGCGCCAGGCCCGCCTGGGCCAGCCGATCGCGCTGGTGGCGATCGATCTCGACCACTTCAAGGCCATCAACGACGAACACGGCCACAAGGCCGGCGACGCGGTCCTGCGCGGTTTTGCCGAGCGCGCGCTGACCGAACTGCGCGGCCCCGACGTGCTGGCGCGCTGGGGCGGCGAGGAGTTCCTGCTGCTGCTGCCCGACACCACCGTGACGCAGGCGCTGTCGTGCGTGCAGCGCCTGCGCGAGCGGCTGGTGCTGACGCCGTTCGACGAGGTGCAGCCAGGCCTGCGGGTGACGTTCTCGGCCGGTGTCACGCGCTGCCTGGGCGGCGGCGACATCGACGCCGCGATCGAGCGTGCCGACCGGGCGATGTACCGCGCCAAGGCGGCCGGGCGCGACCGTGTCGAGCGGGCCTGATCAGCGCGGCCAGAGCACCCACAGCCGCAGCGGCTGCTTGGTGCGCCCGGCGCGGTCTTCGGCGCCGTCGCCCCAGCCCCAGAAGTAGTCGGCCCGCACCGAGCCGACGATCGCGCTGCCGGTGTCCTGCGCCATCACCAGGCGCTGCAGCGGGCGCGGCGGCGGCGGGTTGACCTGCCACGGCTGCGGTTCGGTGGCGGCCAGCCAGACCGGCGTGCCGTACGGGATGCTGTTGCGGTCGACCGCGATCGAGCGTCCCGGCGTCAGCGGCACGCCCTGCGCGCCGATCGCGCCGATGCTCGGGTCGGGCATCGGCTCTTCGCGGAAGAACACGTAGCGCGGGTTGACGTCGAGCATCTCGCGCAGGCGCCGCGGGTTGTTGCGCGCCCACTGCCGGATCGCCGGCCAGTTGGCCTGCTCGAGCGTGAACGCACCCTGTTCGACCAGCCAGCGGCCGATCGACATGTAAGGCTGGTCGTTGTGCGCCGCGTAGGCCAGCCGGACGGTCTTGCGCTGGCCGCCGGGCTCGTCGATCAGCAGCCGCCCGGAGCCCTGGATCTGCACCAGCAGGGCGTCGAGCGGGTCGGCCACCCAGGCGATCACGCGATCCTTGAGTGCGGCCTGCGCGGCCGGCAGGGTCTCGATCTGGGCGCGGGTGTACCAGGGTTTGCGGCTGGCCAGATCGGCCGGCGGGGCATGAAGCGGCACGCTGAAGCGGGCGCTGCGCTGGCGGCGGGCCTCGATCAGCGGCTCGAAATAGCCGGTCATCAGGCCCTCGACCTGGCCTTCGCCGCCTTCGACCCGCCACGGCTGCAGACGCGCCTGCAGGAAGCTGCGGATCTGGCTGTCGTCGGCCGCCGGGCCGAGCGCGCGTGCGGCGTTGCAGCTCGGCGCCCAGTTCTGCGAGAACTGCTGCGGCGTGATCGTCAGCGGCGACGCTGCTGCGGCGGCCGCTGCGGCGCCGTTGCCGTTGGCCGGCAGGCTCAGCACGCGCTCGCAGCTGCGCAGCAGCGCCGGCCAGGCGAGCGCCAGGCTGTCGTCGTGCCAGCCGGGCAGCTCGGACCAGTCGGCGCGCACCCAGCGCCCGCGTGCGGTCTGCCGCACCTCGGGGGTGATGCTGGCGGCGGGCTCGGCGCCGGCCGGCGGGCTCGCCAGCGGCGGGGTGCTGCCGTCGTCGACCGGTGCCGGCGGTGTCGGTACGCTGCCGCAGGCCAGCAGGCTGCCTAGAATCGCGCCGGCCAAGGGCCAGCGGACGGGCCGCATCAGGCGGCTGGTGAACGCGAAGGAAACGGACATGTGGTTGATTGTGCTGGAAGCCCTGGGCGCCGCCGCGCTGCTGATCGGCATCGTCTGGTGGACGATGTTCGCCGGCCGCAGCAAGGGCGAGCGGCGTGACGACGACGCGTCTTCGTGAGCGCGCGACGGTTCAGGCGTGCGGCACGGCGGGCCCGGCCGTGCCGTCGCGCGGCGGCACGATGAAGCTGCGCGGCTGCTCGCGCAGGCGCTGCCGCAGGGCCCGGTAGAGCCGCGAGCGCTCGCGCAGCCGGATGCCGCGCGAGCGCAGCGCGACCCGGAAGGCGAGCACGAAGCTCACCGCCAGGTTCAGCGCGCCGGTCAGCGGAATCGCCGCCAGGCACAGCCAGAACGCCCACTCGTGCAAGGCCGCCAGCCCGAGCGTGCCGAGTGCCGCGGCCAGCTGGCCGGTGCTCAGCGTGACGTGGCGCACCTCGACCGGCAGGCCGAAGAACACCGCCAGCGCCGGCACCAGGCCGAGCATGAAACCGAGCGACACGTTGGCCGCCAGCCCCGAGATGTGGGTGCGCCACCAGCGCGACCAGCGCTGCGCCCGGGCGCTGCCGAGCAGCCGCACGATGCGCGGGTTCCAGGCGATGGCGCTGTCGAGGCGGTGCAGCACGAAGGCGTTCTCGACCCAGCCGGCGATCAGGCTCGACATGAACAGCAGCACGCCGGTCAAGGCGGCAAACACCAGCGTCGGGCCGAGCAGCGTCAGGTTGTGCAGCACGTGGCGGGCTTCGGTCTCGCCGATCAGGGGCACGCCGGCGATCCACCAGGCCAGCCCCTGCAGCGCCAGCACGACCGGCGCCACCACCGTCAGGTTGCCGACGATGCCGGCGGTCTGCGAGCGGATCAGGTGCGTCACCTCGTCGACGAAGTCGTCGATCGCGGCGTCGTCGAGCTGCACGCCGTCGAGCTTGGCGGCCATCGCCGGAGCCGTCATCGCCGGCTGCTTGGTGGCGACCGTCCAGCCCAGCAGCTGGATCGCGACGAAGCTGCCGGCGTAGTTGACACCGGCCCAGAAACCGGCCCAGAAGGCCGAGAAGCCCATCGCGCCGATCACGAACTTCATGAAGGTGGTGCCGGCCATGAACAGGCCGCCGCCGCAGGCGCGCTGCAGCATCTCGCGGTATTCGGCGCGGGTGCGGGTGATGTAGTGCTCGCCGGTCTCGGCGCTGCGCTCGGTCACCTTGCGCGCCAGCAGCGAGTAGTGGTGCGCGAACAGGCTGCGCAGGCCGCGCCGGCTGCGCACGCCTTCGGCCAGCTGCACCACCAGCCATGGCCAGTCGCGCTCGGGCTGCGGGCTGGTCAGCAGGGTCAGCAGGGCGTTGATGCGTTCGGTGCGCTCGCGCAGCTGCTCGACCTGGAACACCACGTCGATCGACACGCCCCAGGCTTCGAGGTGGTTGCGCACCGAGGCCGCCGCCTGCCGGCAGGCCAGCAGCTCGGCGCGCAGCTGCTGAGCCTGCTCGTGCAGGCGCTCGCTGTCGCCCAGCGCGTCGAGTTCGGCCAGGCGCTGCGCGCTCTGCGCCAGGTGGTGGAACGGCCGCCCCGCCAGCACCGCATCGTCCATGCGCTGGCGCAGCGTGGCGGCCATGCCGACCGCGCGCACCTGGCCGGCCAGCAGCTGGATCGAGTCGAGCAGCGCGCCGCGCCAGTGCGCGGCCAGCTCCTCGTCGACCAGCAGGCGGGCCAGACGGCGCCAGGTGACGGCGTCGATCTGCGCCAGCCAGGTGGCGTCGTCATGGCCGTGGAAGACCAGCTGGAACAGCTCGCCGAGGTCGTTGGTGTCGGGGGTGCCGGGCAGGCCGATCAGGCGCAGGCGCTCGATCAGCTCGCTGGCGAACGACGAACGCGGCGCGAAGCCGAACTCGGCCAGCAGCGCGCTGACGTCGGTGCCGGTCAGCACCGCGCGCAGCAGCTGGCGGACCTGCTCGGCGTGCTGCGGATGGCGCTCGAGGACGTTGAGCAGGTGGCGCAGGCGGCGCAGCGGCCACGGGCTGGGCTGGGTGTCGCCGCCGGCCTCGGGCTCGGGCGCGGCGGCGGGCTTGCGTTCGGCGCCGGTCTGCGAGGGCGGTGCGCTGCGCAGCCATTCGAGCAGGCGGATCAGCCACAGATGACGTTCGGGCCGGCTGGCACGCGGGTCGGCCGCATTGAGCAAGGCGGTGAGGTCCCACACCCGCAGGGACCACCAGCGCCGCAGCGCACCGATCAATGCAGTGCGCGCGCTTGCGCCAGTTCGAAGACGGGGATCGGCGCCTCGAAGCTGTGGGCGTCTTCGGTCATGCAGAAGAAGGTGCCGCGCATGCGCCCGTGCGGCGTCGCCAGGCGGGTCCAGCTGGTGTACTCGAACTGCTCGCCGGGCTTGAGCATCGGCTGGTGGCCGACCACGCCCAGGCCGCGCACTTCTTCGGTGTGGCCGGCGGCGTCGGTGATGATCCAGTGCCGTCCGATCAGCTGGCCCGGCACGCTGCCGGTGTTGCTGATCACGATGGTGTAGGCGAAGGCGTACAGGCCTTGCACCGGGTCGGTTTGTTCGGGCAGGAACTGCGTGCTCACCGAGCAGCTGAAAGAGGGTGCACTCATGCGCCGGATCATAGACCGCGTCACCGGTCAAGCCGTGTCAGGGTGTTTGATGTCACGGCCTGCCACAATCTTGCGCCATGTCACGCCCCACCTACCGCATCGCCCCCAGCATCCTCTCGGCCGACTTCGCCCGCCTCGGCGAAGAAGTGCGCAACGTGCTCGCCGCCGGCGCCGACTGGATCCACTTCGACGTGATGGACAACCATTACGTGCCCAACCTGACCTTCGGGCCGATGGTCTGCCAGGCGCTCAAGAAACACAGCGTCAAGCCCGACGGCATCGCCTGCCCGATCGACGTGCACCTGATGGTGCAGCCGGTCGACGAGCTGGCGCTGGCGTTCGCCAAGGCCGGCGCCGACCTGGTGAGCTTCCACCCCGAGGCCAGCGCGCACGTCGACCGCACGCTGCAGCTGATCAAGGGCGCGGGCTGCCAGGCCGGGCTGGTGTTCAACCCGGCGTCCAGCCTCGACGTGCTCGAGTACGTGATCGACCGCGTCGACCTGATCCTGATCATGAGCGTCAACCCGGGCTTCGGCGGCCAGAGCTTCATCGACAGCGCGCTGCGCAAGATCGAGCGCGCCCGCCGGCTGATCGAGGCCACCGGCCGCGACATCCGCCTGGAGGTCGACGGTGGCGTCAAGGTCGACAACATCCGCCGCATCGCCGACGCCGGCGCCGACACCTTCGTGGCCGGCAGCGCGATCTTCAACACGCCCGACTACAAGAGCGTGATCGACGCGATGCGCGTCGAACTGGCGCGCTGAGCGTGGCCGGCGTGCAGCTGTTCGGCCGCGAGTTCGACGCGGCGATCGTCGACCTCGACGGCACGATGGTCGACACGCAGGGCGACTTCGTCGTCGCGCTCGGCCTGTGCCTGACCGAACTCGGCCTGCCGGTGGTCGATGCCGCTTTCGTCGAGCTCACCGTCGGCAAGGGCAGCGAGCACCTGATCCGCAGCACGCTGGCGCATGTCGGCGGCGATCCGGCGCTCTACGACGCGGCCTGGGCGGCCTACCAGCGCCACTACCTAGCGATCAACGGCCGGCACTCGCGCGTCTACGACGGCGTGATCGACGGCCTGACGCAGCTGCGCGGCGCCGGCCTGCGGCTCGCCTGCCTGACCAACAAGCCGGGCGACTTCGCACGCCCGCTGCTGGCGGCCAAGGGCATCGACGGTTTCTTCGACTGCGTGTTCGGCGGCGACGCCTTCGCGCGCAAGAAACCCGATCCGCTGCCGCTGATCGAGACCTGCAAGGCGCTCGGCACGCAGCCCGCGCGCACGCTGATGATCGGCGACTCCAGCAACGACGCGATGGCCGCGCGTGCCGCCGGCTGCCCGGTGGTGCTGGTCAGCTACGGCTACAACCACGGCGAGCCGATCCGCGCGGTGCCGGCCGAGACCCACCTCGACACGCTCTCCGACCTGCTGCGCGCAGCCTGAACGGGCGCCGCGAAGCGCCCCGTCGCCGCGGACCCCGCTGATACACTGCGCCGCATCATGTTCGTACCGCGCAAACGCAGCAACACACGGGTGACCGGGTCGCACGACCGGGGAGCCTGGCCCTGGCGTCGCTGACCGTCTTGCCTGGCAGCTGCACCCGCCTGGGTGCTGGATGCAGCTGACGATTTGCCGATGTCTGCCGCCGCTGGTTTCTTCTGGCTTTGGCCGCGCCGGTCACACCGCATCGATCAACCGGGCCCGCTGCGCTTGCGTGCATCTGAATCGACGACGTCGACACGCGAACATGCCGGTGGGCTCCTGGAGCGCACTACCGTGATCACCGAACTCGAATTCAAGAGCCTGGCCGCCGAAGGCTACAACCGCATCCCGCTGGTCAGCGAGGCGTTTGCGGATCTCGAAACCCCGCTGTCGCTCTACCTCAAGCTCGCCGGCGGCAAGCCGCGCAGCTTCCTGCTGGAGTCGGTGGTGGGCGGCGAGCGTTTCGGGCGCTACTCGTTCATCGGCCTGCCCGCGCGCACGCTGCTGCGTTGCACGCTGGGCGTGACCGAGGTCGTCACCGACGGCCAGGTGGTCGAGCGCCACGAGGGCAATCCGCTCGATTTCATCGAGGCCTACCAGAATCGCTTCAAGGTCGCGCTGCGGCCCGGCCTGCCGCGTTTCTGCGGCGGGCTGGCCGGCTACTTCGGCTACGACACGGTGCGCTACATCGAGAAGAAGCTCGCCGACACGCGCCTGCCCGGCGGCATCGGCACGCCCGAGATCCTGCTGCTGCAGACCGAGGAGCTGGCGGTGATCGACAACCTGTCGGGGCGGCTGTACCTGATCGTCTACGCCGACCCGCGCCAGAGCGAGGCCTATTTCAGCGCGCAGAAACGCCTGTCCGAGCTGAGCGACCAGCTGCGCTACAGCGTCACCGCGCCGCAGGTCAAGCGCGGGCCGTCGTACCCGGTCGAGCGCGAATATCCGAAGGCCGAGTTCGAGGCCGCGGTGCTCAAGGCCAAGGAGTACATCGCCGCCGGCGACTGCATGCAGATCGTGATCGGCCAGCGCCTCAAGAAGCGCTACACCGAGAACCCGCTGTCGCTGTACCGCGCGCTGCGCTCGCTCAATCCGAGCCCGTACATGTACTACTACGACATGGGCGAGTTCCAGATCGTCGGCTCGTCGCCCGAGATCCTGGTGCGCCAGGAGGCGCGCAGCGCCAACGGCAAGACCGAGAAGATCGTGACCATCCGCCCGATCGCCGGCACCCGCCCGCGCGGCGCCACGCCCGAGATGGACGCGCAGAACGAGGTCGACCTGCTGGCCGACCCGAAGGAGCGCGCCGAGCACCTGATGCTGATCGACCTGGCGCGCAACGACATCGGCCGCATCGCCAACACCGGCACCGTCAAGGTGACCGAGGCCTTCGGCATCGAACGTTATTCGCACGTGATGCACATCGTCAGCAACGTCGAGGGTGTGCTCAAAGACGGCATGAGCAGCCTCGACGTGCTGCGCGCCAGCTTCCCCGCCGGCACCTTGTCAGGGGCGCCGAAGATCCACGCGATGGAGATCATCGACCAGCTCGAGATCAGCGAGCGCGGCATCTACGGCGGCGCGGTCGGCTACCTGAGTTTTGCCGGCGACATGGACGTGGCGATCGCCATCCGCACCGGCATCGTCAAGGACCAGACGCTCTACGTGCAGGCCGGCGCCGGCGTGGTCGCCGACTCGGTGCCCGAGATGGAGTGGAAGGAAACCGAAGTGAAGATGCGCGCCGTGATCCGCGCGGCTGAACTGGTCGAGGAAGGTTTCTGATGCGTCTGCCCCGAGCCAGCGGCGTCCTGCTGCATCCCACGTCCTTGCCGGGGCCGCACGGCTCTGGCGACTTCGGGCCGTCGGCCTATCACTTCGTCGACTGGCTGGCAGTGGCCGGGCAGAAGCTCTGGCAGTTCCTGCCGCTGGGCGGGCTCGGGCCGGGCAACTCGCCGTACATGAGCACCTCGGCGTTCGCCGGCAACGTGCTGCTGATCGACCTGACCGAGCTGCGCCAGCACGGCTGGCTCGACGACGCCGACCTGCAACCGGCCGACGGCCTGTGGGCGCACGCGGTGAACTTCCCCGCCGTGGCGCCGTTCCGCATGGAGCGGCTGGCGCGCGCGGCGCGGCGTTTCGACGCGCAGGGCAGCGAATCCGACTGGGCCGGCTTCAGCCGCTTCTGCGCCGAACATGCCTCGTGGCTCGACGACTACGCGCTGTTCATGACCCTCGACGAGCTGCATCACGGCGCCTTCTGGTGCGACTGGCCGCAGCCGCTCGCCAGGCGCGAGCCGGCGGCGCTGGCGCAGATCGCCGCGCAGCACGCCGAGCGCATCCAGTTCTGGAAGTTCTGCCAGTGGTGCTTCTTCCGCCAGTGGGCGCACCTGCGCACCTACGCGCACGAACGCGGCGTGCAGATGGTCGGCGACATCCCGATCTTCATCGCCCAGCAGAGCGCCGACGTGTGGGCGCGGCCCGAGCTGTTCGAGCTCGATGACCACGGCCGGCTGCTCGCGGTGGCCGGTGCGCCGCCCGATTCGTTCAGCGCCACCGGCCAGCACTGGGGCAACCCGCTGTACCGCTGGCAGGCCCATGCGGACGAGGGTTACGCGTGGTGGACCGAGCGCATCCGCCGCACCTTCGAGCTGGTCGACATCGTGCGCATCGACCACTTCCGCGGCTTCGTGGCGTACTGGTCGATCCCGGCCACCGACACCCATGCGATGAACGGCCACTGGGAGCCGGGGCCGGGCGCGGCGCTGTTCGAGGCGGTGACCGCGGCGCTGGGCGAGCTGCGCATCATTGCCGAGGACCTGGGCGTCATCACGCCCGAGGTCGACGCGCTGCGCCGTGACTTCGCCTTGCCCGGCATGCGCATCCTGCAGTTCGCCTTCGGCGAGGGCAACGCGCACGCCTACCTGCCGCACAACCACGAGCACGACACCGCCGTCTACACCGGCACGCACGACAACGACACCACGCCCGGCTGGTGGCACACGCTGCCCGAACACGTGCGCCACCACGTGCGCGAATACCTCGCCATCGACGGCCGCGACATCCACTGGGACCTGATCCGCGCCGCCTGCGCCAGCGTCGCCGACACGGTGATCGTGCCGATGCAGGACGTGCTGGGCCTGCCCACCGAACACCGCATGAACTACCCCGGCAAGGCCGAGGGCAACTGGTCGTGGCGCTTTGGCTGGGGTGATGTCGGGCCGCTGCCCGCGCAGCGGCTGCGCGCGCTGTGCACGCTGTACCGGCGCTGAATCCCGCGTTTCAGCCCGGCCCGGTCAGTGCGCCGGCGGGTGTTTGCTCAGCTTGCGCTGCAGCGTGCGCCGGTGCATGCGCAGCGCGCGCGCGGTGGCCGAGATGTTGCCGTCGCAATCGGTCAGCACGCGCTGGATGTGCTCCCACTCGATGCGGTCGACCGACAGCGGCTTGTCGGCCGGCGTCGCGTCGATCGGCTGCAGCTTGTGGTCGAACGCGGCCACGATGTCGTCGACGCTGGTCGGCTTGGTCAGGTAGTGGGTGGCGCCGCGCTTGATGGCCTCGATCGCGGTGGCGATGCTGCCGAAGCCGGTCAGCACGATGATCTTGGTGTTGTCGTCGACCGCCTTGAGCCGCTCGACCAGCCGCAGCCCGGACATGTCGGGCAGGCGCAGGTCGACGATCGCGTATTCGGGGTTCAGGTCGTCGATCAGGCGCAGCGACGACGCACCGTCGTGGGCCATGTCGACGACGTAGCCGCGTGCGGTCAGCGCCCGCGACAGCACCTGGCAGAACACCGGATCGTCGTCGGCCAGCAGCAGGTTGGGGTGTTCAACGGATGGCGCGTGCATGGTCGGCTCTCACTGCTTGTTGATCCGGATCGACGACAGCGGCACACGCACCCGCGCGCAGGCCCCGCCTTGAGGATCGTTGGCGAACTCGAGCCGCCCGTGCAGGCGCTCGAGGGTGGCGGCGCTCAGCAGCAGGCCGACGCCCAGCCCGCCGTGTTCGGCCTTGGTGGTGCCGGCCTGCTTGCCCAGCCGGCCGAGGGCCTCGGTGCTGAAGCCGGGCCCGCGGTCGCGGACCTCGACCAGCAGTTCGCCTTGCGACCAGTCCGCCCGCACCACGACGTAGTGCGGCGAGGCCTGCACCGCGTTGTCGATCAGGTTGGTGATCGCCTGCCTGAGGGTCTCTTCGACGATCACCTGCGGCGCCACGGACGCCGTGTCGAGCTTCAGGCCGATCGACGCGCCCGGATGCAGCGCCTGCGCCCGCTCGACGATCGCCGCGATGAACTGGTCCAGCCGCGCCCCGCTGGCGGTCTCGGCGCGGCGCTGGCCGGCGGTGCTGGCGAGCTTGGAAATGATCTGCTTGCTGGCGCCGATCTGCTGCTCGATGACGTCGAGGTTGTGCTGCAGGTCGGGGTCGTCGCGGTGTTCGCGTTTCAGCTCGGAGACCACCACCGCCATCGTCGCCAGCGGCGAGCTGAGTTCGTGCGCGTAGCCGGCCGCCAGCGCGCCGATCGCCACCACCGATTCGTTGCGCATCTGGGCGTCGCGGGCATCGCCCAGCATGCGGTCGTGGCGGCGCGTGGCCGCGCACATGCGGGTGCCGAAAAAGGCCGCCAACGCGGCGGTGAACAGGTAGTTCACCACCATGCCGTCCTCGTGCAGCGCATACACCTCGGTCAGTCCGTCCGGGTGATGCAGCGGCACATGCCAGTAGCGCAGGGCGGCGTAGGCGGCCATCGTCGACAGCGTGACCAGCCAGACCCGGTTGGACGACATCGCCGAGGTGGCGATCGCCATCGGCAGCAGGAACAGCGGTGCAAACGGGTTCGACGCCCCGCCCGTCAGGTACAGCAGCAGCGCGAACAGCACGATGTCGACGTGCACCTGGGCGAACAGCTCGCGCGGACTCACCGGGGCGGCCCGGCGCAGGCGCCACCAGGTGGCAGCGGCCACCAACGCCTCGAGCGCGATCAGCGCCGTCACCGCGTTCACCGGCACCCGCACCTGATAGCGATGCGCGACCAGCACCAGGGTCAGCGCCTGCGCGATCGGCGCGACCGTGCGCAGGATCGCCAGCATGCGCAGGCCCTGCAGCGTGGTGCCCGGGCCGGGGCTGAGGGCATCGCCGGCGGCTTCGCCGTCGAGCCAGACCGGCGCGAGAGAGGATGCGGGAAGCAAGGCGTCGTCTCCGGCCGCGAGCGGCACCGAGTGTTGTTGCCCTGCCCGCCGGCGAGGTCCGCGCCGGCATTCACGACGAAGCCGTCATGGCCGCGGTCAAGGCAACTTGATACCGCGCAACTTGGAGTATGGGCAACGGTCCGCACGCGCACATTGACGCGGATCAGGTCGCGACCCGTTCAGTCCGGCTTCAGGGCGCCGCGCGCGCGCGCAGGAACGCGCTGCTGTCGCGAGGGCCGGGTTTGCTCGCAGACAAGGCGATCTGCTCGCCTTGGCCGGCCCCGGAGGGGCGCCTGCCTGTGACGATATGTCGCATTTCCAATTTAGAGCGGCTTCCTTAGCATGCAGTTAAGCAAGGTCGGCTTGCAGTCCATCCGGCGCACGATGCCGTGCCGCCGGTCGTGATCGGGCTGTCGCGGCTGCGCCGGAGACCACCTTGGCAGCGAAGGACGGCAGGGCAGCAGAATCCCTGAACCTCCCGGTGGCCGACGTGATGCGGATTCCACTCATGCGGGGGAACGCCATGAGTCAGACAGACGGCCACCGGTGCGCGCTGCGCAACAGTCCGCGGGTTTCGACCCGCCTTGTCATGGCGGGGGCCGTCTGGGCCGTGGCCGCCTGGGGCGGCCTGGCCGCAGGCCCGGCCCAGGCGGCGATCACCTGCGCGCGCACCGTCACCGCCAACGTGGTCGCGTTCGACAAGCCGCTGATGTACAACCGGCTCGGCGCGGGCAACGTCAACGGCATGATGTTCGCGCTCGAGCGCGACGTCATCCATGCCTCCAGCCAGTTGCCGCTCACGCAGGGCGGCGCGGCCACGCCGGGCCAGCTCGATCTGCGCCCGGACAAGCGGCACCGCCCGCTGGTGCTGCGGGTGCGCCAGGGCGACTGCCTGACCGTCAAACTCACCAACCTGCTGACCGCGGCGCCCAACCCGCGGCACATTCCGCCCAACCACGTGACGCCGGCCGGTCAGGTCTTCGACGTGCTGATCGACGAGCAGATCCAGGACCGCGCGGTGAGCTTCCATGCCTCGGGCCTGCAGGTGGTCGACAGCATCGCCAGCGACGGCAGCTGGGTCGGCGCCAATGCCACCGACGGCCATGCCCCGGCGGGCGGCGGCACCCGCACCTACCGCCTGTATGCCGAGAAGGAGGGCGTGTTCAACGTCACCGGCGGCGCCTCCTTCGGCTCCGATGCGAACCAGGGCAACGCGTCCAACGGCCTGTTCGGTCAGGTGATCGTCGAGCCGGCCGGCGCGAAGATCTACCGCAGCCAGGTGCACGAAGAAGAGCTGCGGCTGGTGGCCGACGTCAACCGCAACGGCGTGCTCGAAGCCGCCGAGAAGACCGCCACCGGCCAGCCGAAGATCGTCGGCTACGAGGCCGTCTACCCGAGTGACGGCGTCTGGCTGGCCGAGGGCAAGGCCGGGCTGCCGATCCTCAACATGATGAAGTGCGCGAGTGCGACCTCCTGCGAGATCGTGCATTCCGAGATCAACGCGGTGGTGGCCGGGCCGAACGCCGACGGCAGCTTCCCGGCCGGCACCTATCCGCTCGAGCGCGTCGGCAAGCGCAACCCGACGGTGCCCAATCGCCTCGAACCGTTCCGCGATTTCGCCTCGATCTATCACGACGAAACCAGCAACGGCCAGGCCTTCCCGGGCTTCTACAAGACCGATCCGGTGTTCCGCTACGTGCTGGCGGGCGTCAAGGACGCCTTCATGATCAATTACGGCTCCGGCGGCATCGGCTCCGAGATCATCGCCAACCGCCTGGGCGTCGGCCCGATGCACGACTGCCTGGATTGCGCCTACGAGGAGTTCTTCCTGACCTCCTTCACGGTTGGGGACCCGGCGCTGACGGTGGACGTGCCGGCCAACCTCGGCCTGGAAGCCCTGTTGCCGGGCCAGACCCCGCCCCCGGGCACGCAGGGGCCGAAGGCCAACTACGTGATCGGCGCGGAAGACCCGTCGAACGTGCACCACAGCTACACCGGCGATTTCGTCAAGTTCCGCAACTCGCACATCGGCAAGGAACAGCACGTCTTCCACCTGCACAACCACCAGTGGCTCTACAACCCGAACGACGACAACTCCAACTACCTCGACGCCCAGGGCATCGGTCCGGGCATCGGCTACACCTACGAGATCAACTTCGGCGGCTCGGGCAACCGCAACAAGAGCGCGGGCGACTCGATCTACCACTGCCACTTCTACCCGCACTTCGCGCAGGGCATGTGGGCGCACTGGCGCCACCACGACACCTTCGAGCCCGGCACCATCCTGGAGGCCACGCCGGCCAGCTACGACGGCCAGGGGTTCGCTTCCGGCACCGGCTATCACGACACCCTGTGGGGCCTTGCCGCGGGCAAGCCCAAGGCCGGTTCGCGCGCCTATCCCGACAGCGAGATCGTCGCCGGCACGCCGATTCCGGCGCTGGTGCCGCTGCCCGGCAAGCCGATGCCGGTGATGCCGGGTCGGGTCACGACCAAGGTCAATCCGGACATGGCCGCCGCCAACCCGGCCAAGCCGGTGGGCTCGCTCACGCAGGTGATCGATCGCGACGTCAACCCCGGCTACCCGTTCTGGATCGCCGGCATGGAGGACGTGGTCGGCCAGCGCCCACCCACGCCGCTGCTCGACATGATCACCAAGGACGAGGCGACGGCCTTGAAGGCCTCGGGCGATCCCTTGTGGTCCGAGATCGTGCCCGAGCAGGCCGACGGCTTCGACGGCGGACTGCCGCGCCACGCCCTCAAGGGCCTGGCCGCCGGGGGCGTCGCCCACACGGTGACCAGCCGGCTCGATTTCTCGAAGGAGGTCCTCAAGTCGAACGTCGCCTACTACCCCGAGTCGGGCACCGACCTCGAGAAGGTGGCGATGGCCTTCCACGCCCAGCGCTGCGTCTCGACCTCCAGGCCGGACGGCAGCCCGGCCAGTTGCGTGGCCGACCCGGTCAAGGGGCCGGTGGGCGGTTTCATCCTCAACGGGTCCAAGCCGGTGATCGGCGCGCCCTATCACAACCCGTGCATCGACGATGCCGGCACCGTGCTCAATCCCGGCGTGCTCGGCCGCTTCTACTCGGGTGAGCTGGCGACGGCCACCCAGGCCGCGCTGAACACCCGCGGCGCGAGCGTCTTCAACTCCGTCTCGCCGCGTGTCTACAAGGGCACCAACCTGCAGTTCGATGCCGTCTTCAACAAGGCCGGCTACCACTACCCGCAGCAGCGCATCACCGCGCTGTGGCAGGACGTGCAGGGGGTGATCGCCAAGACCCAGGCGCCCGAACCGCTGGTGATGCGCCTGAACACCTTCGACTGCGCGGTCTACCACCACAGCAACCTGGTGCCGGGCTACTACGAGATCGACGACTACCAGGTGCGCACGCCGACCGACATCATCGGCCAGCACATCCACCTGCCGAAGTGGGATCTCACCACCACCGACGGCGCGGCCAACGGCTGGAACTACGAAGACGGCACGATGAGCCCGACCACCATCCGCGAGCGCATCCACGCCATCAACTGCTTCAACGGCCATGCCGACGAGTGCAAGGGCGGCGTGCTGCCCGGCACGGGCACCGGCGCGCGGCTGGTCGCCAAGGATCACCCGTACTGGGGCAAGGTCGCGGCCAACCTGGGCGGCGCCTTCCCGGAGCAGTGGAGGGGTGCGCGCACGACGACCCAGCGCTGGTTCACCGACCCGGTCGTCAACACCGAGGGCGTCGACCGCGGGCTGGGCATCATCTTCACGCACGACCACTACGGCCCGTCCACGCACCAGCAGATCGGCCTGTACGCGACCGTGCTGGCCGAGCCGGCGGGCTCGCGCTGGGCTCACAACGAGTCCGGCCAGCAGCTGGGTCACGACCCGGTCACGGGCGCGCCGGCCCGCACCGACACGCGGCTCGACGGCACCGTCTTCAGCGACGGCGGCCCGACCAGCTGGCAGGCGGCGATCCTGCCGCAGGCCCAGACCGGCGTCTACGCGGGCAACACCGTGAAGGCCGGGCTCTGCACCAGCGCCACCCAGGTCAACGGCGTGCAGTGCCAGAAGCCGTTCCGCGAGTTCTATCTGGAGTTCAGCGACTTCCAGCATGCCTACGAGGCCGGCGTCTACGTCGGTGCCGACCCGCAGGGCCTGCCGTTGAACGGAACCGGTGCGGGCGAGTCCGCGGTGGCCTTCAATGCCGGCAATCCGGCCTTCGCATCCCTGGGCGGTCAGGTGGACGAGGCCTTCCGCTTCGCCATCAACCCGCCGGCGCGCGAGCAGATCGCCCCGGTCTTCCCGGACCTGGTGGTGGAGCTCGCGAACTCGGTGTTCTGCCCGAGCCGGCCCTGCCCGCAGGCGATCAGCGTGGCCGACCCCGGCATGCTGGTGGTGAACTACCGCAACGAGCCCGTCGGCCTGCGCATCTACGACCCCGCCAAGGTCGGGCCGGACGGCAAGCCGGGCATGCAGGCCGACGGCGACAAGGGTGACCTGGCGCACGCCCTGCAGTCGCGCACCGACCGCGCCCTGTCCAACATGAACGTGCAGCCGAACGCGGCCACGGTCATCAACGGCACCCGTTTCCCGCCGCCGATCAACCGCGGCGGGGTGGCGGCCGGCGACCCGTTCACGCCGATGATGCGGACCTACTCGGCCGACCTGGTGCGGGTGAAGATCCAGGCCGGTGGCCACGAGGAGGAACACAACGCCACCATCCACGGCATGAAGTGGCTCAACGCCGGCTCCGGCCATGGCCGGGCGCAGAACTCCGGCTGGCGCAACGCCCAGGCGGCGGGCATCTCCGAGCAGTTCACGCTGAGCGCACCGGTGATGGCCGACCTCGGCAACCTGCTCGGCCGGGCCGACTACGCCTGGTCGGTGGACGCCGGCAACGACGGCTGGTGGAGCGGCATGTGGGGCCTGATGCGCAACTACACGCTGCCGCAGGCCAACCTGTTCCAGCTGCCGGGCAAGAAGCCGCAGATCGCCGCGAATCTGCTGAACTTCACGCTGCTGGCCGCCGAGCGGCCCCAGCAGGGCGGCGGGCTGATCGGCGTCTGCCCGCGCACCGCACCGCGTCGCAACTACGACCTGACGGCGGTGCTGGCCAACGATGCACTGCTCAACAGCCTGGGCGTCAATCTCGCGCCGGCCGGCCTGGTCGCGACCCAGCATGTCGGCGCCGCGCTCAACCCCGGCGGTGGCACGCTGGTCTACAACCACCGCAACGCCAGCGTGGCGGGCACGACCGTCGACGACGAAACCGGCGCGACCTTGACGGTTTCCCACCAGGGCCCGATCCATGACCCGACCGCGATCCTGTACGTGCGCACCGCCGACCTCGATGCCAACGGCAAGCTGCTGGCCACGGCGCCGGTGGAGCCGGTGGTGCTGCGCGCGCGCGCCGGCGAGTGCCTCAACGTGACCTTGCGCAACCGCCTGCCCGCGCTGGTGCCCGACCTGGCCACCTATTCGGCCCTGATCGGGGTGGTCAAGCGCGACCGCATGGGCGCGGAGGGATCGACCACCTTCAACAACAACCTGATCCGCCCGTCGAGCAAGGTCGGCCTCCATCCGCAGCTGGTCGAATACGACGTCACGCGCAACGACGGCAGCAACGTCGGCGCCAACCCGGTGCAGACGGTCGCCCCCGGCGGCAGCCGCACCTACCAGTGGTATGCCGGCGACCTCGGCCTGGGTGCGGTGTCGTTCAACCCGCTCAACCAGCTGATCGACCTCGTCACCGTGGTGCCGACGGCGGTCGAGTTCGGCGGTGTCAACCTGACGCCGGCGGACAAGGTGAAGCAGGGCGCCAAGTCGCTGGTCGGCGCGATGGTGATCGAGCCGTCGGCGGCCACCTGGGTCGAGGACACGCAGGTGTTCGACCACCAGGATGGCATCGGCACGCGGCTGACCCGGGCCCAGGCGACCGTCTGCCCGGCCGGTGGCAACAACTGCCGCATCACCTCGGCCAATGCCTTCCGCGACTTCTCGCTGGTGCTGACCAAGGGCAACACGCACTACTACAAGGACGGCAGCCCGGTCGAGCACATCAACGGCGAGGGCGTGGGCATCCCGGAAGACTCGCAGGAGTCCACCGGCATGCTGCTGAACTACGGCATCGAGCCGATGTGGTATCGCTTCGGCATCGTGCCGCAGGCGCCCTTCGGGCCGGCGGCGACCGCGGGGTCCTACGCGGCCATCCCGAACGCCAGCCAGGCCTACAGCAACAGCCTGAACGTGCCGGGGCTGGGCGGCGTGACGGGCGATCCGGCCACGCCGGTGTTCAGCGCCACGGCGGGCAAGCCGGCGCGGGTGCGGCTCACCAACCCGTTCGGCACCACGCGCGGCAGCACCTTCCAGATGCACGGCCACCTGTGGCAGCGCGATCCGTACGTGTGCAACGGCGAGGCCCGCAACACCCTGACGGGCGCCTGCCTGATGACCTCGGTCGGCTCGCGCTCGATCGGTGTCAACCCGATCGGCTTCCACGAAGCCGGGCGCGAGAGCTGGACGCCGTACTCGCACTTCGACATCGTGCTGCCGAGCGCGGGTGGTGGCAACGGCGTGCTCGGCGACTACCTGTACCGCGACGCCGCGTCGTTCGGCAACGCGTCCGGGGTGTGGGGAATCATGCGGGTGAAGTGATGAGGGGGGACATGGGATGCGCCAGGGTCGGGGGGCCTGGCGCATCTTCATGCGGCGGTGGGCCTGGCTGGCGACGCGGGAGTTTTCCGATGACAGTCCGTCTTGATTCGATGCTGGCGGCCCTGCTGCTCGGCGCGGCGATGTCCGTCAGCGGACCCGCCCGATCGGCCGAGGCGGCCGCACCGCAGGGGCCGGTGACGGATCGCCTGGTGCGCGGCGGCCTGGTGGTCGACTTCAGCCTGAAACCCGCTGGCGCGCTCGAGGCCGTCACCGAAGGCGAGTTCGCCGACGTGCGTTTTCGCCTCACCGACGAGGCCGGCGGCCAGCCGATCCGCGGTGTCGCGCCGGGGGCGTGGATGGACATGGCGCAGGTCATCCAGGGCCGCGGCGCCGAGCAGAAGAGCTGCAAGGACAAGGTCTCGCTCTACCTCAAGGGCGCCATCGGCATCCGGCCGATGGTCGACCTCAACAGCTACCACGTCGTGCTGCTCAACAACGACGCCTCGGTGGCGGTGGTCGACCCGATCGTCAGCATGGCCGGCGCCACCAGCACGCTGGCGAGCGTGCTGCTCAAGTCGCCGGGCGCCGACTGGGTGGCGTCCGACCGCGAGCGCCGGCTCTACATCTCGATGCCGCAGGCCGGCCAGGTGGCGGTGATGGACACCGAGACCTTCAAGATCGTCGACAACATCGGCGCCGGCAAGACGCCGGTGCGGGTGGCGCTGCAGCCCGACGGGCGCTTTCTCTGGGTCGGCAACAACGCTGACGGCGCCGACAGCGGCGTCAGCGTGATCGACACCGAGGCCGGCAAGCCGGTCGCCTTCGTCGCCACCGGCGCCGGCCACCACGAGATCGCGTTTTCGGCCGACAGCCGGCACGCCTTCGTCACCAACCGCCAGGCCGGCACGGCGAGCGTGATCGACGTCGCCAGCCGCGCGATCGTCAAGACGCTGGCCACCGGCACGCAGCCCTTGTCGATCGCCCATTCGCCGCTGTCGGGCTCGGCCTACGTGGCCGACGGCAAGGACGGCCGCGTCACGGTGATCGACGGCCGCACGCTCGAGATCGCGGCGCGCATCGCCCTCCAGCCCGGCCTCGGCCCGCTGCGCATCACGCCGGACGGCCGCTACGCGCTGGCCGTCAACCCGCAGCAAGATCAGGTGCACGTGATCGACGTGGCCAGCAACCAGCACGTGCAGGACATCGACATCGCCGGCCAGCCCTTCCAGGTCACCTTCAGCAAGACCTTCGCCTACGTGCGCGCGATGCACTCGTCGCGCGTCAGCATGATCAACCTGTCGACGCTCGGCCAGGGCCGCCAGGCGACGGTGCAGGCCTTCGCCGCCGGCGACCAGCCGCCGCGTGCGGGCGCCGGCGTGGCGATCGCCGACAGCGTGGCGGCCGCGGCCGGCGAGGGCACGGTGTTCGTCGTCAACCCGGCCGACGGCACCACCTACTACTACATGGAGGGCATGAACGCGACGTCGAGCAACTACCGCGTGCACGGCTCCAGCCCGCGGGCGGTGACGGTGGTCGACCGCAGCCTGAAGGAGGTCGAGCCGGGCGTTTATGCCGGGCGCGTGCGCATCCCGGTGGCGGGGCAGTACGACGTCGCCTTCATGCTGCAGTCGCCGCAGGTGCTGCACTGCTTCAGCGCCGAGGCGGCGGTCAACCCGCAGCTGGCGCGTGCCGCCGAGCCGATGCAGATCGCCTTCGAGACCACGCAGCGGCAGTTCGCGGTCGGCGAGACGGCGGCGATCCGTTTTCGTGTCACCGATGGCGCCACCGGCACGCCCAGGGCCGGCGTGGCCGGGCTGGCGGCGCTGCACTTCCTGGCACCGGGTCGGCGGCGCAGCGAGTCGGCGGTGGTCGAGATCGGCGGCGGGCTCTACGAGGCCCGGCTGGCGCTGGCCGAGGCCGGCGCCTGGTACGTCTACCTCGGTGCGCCGGCGCTGAAGGTCGGCTACGGCCAGCTGCCGTTCTATTCGCTGCAGGCGCTACCGCGCGCCGAACTCGACAAGTCCGCGCCGCAAGCGCCGATCGCCGCGCAACCGCAACGCGTGCCGTCATGAAGCCGGAGATGACGAGGCCCACAAGCCGTGCGATGCGCTGGCTGGCCGTTTGGCTGGTGCTGGCGGGCGGCCTGAGCCTGGTGCCGATGGCCGCGGCGCACGATCACCACGATCACCCCGCCTCGCACGGCCAGACCGGCACGCCGCCCGTGGTGCCGCAGGGCGCGCGCATCACGCTGGCCGACGTGGCGCTGCTCGACCAGGACGGCCGCAGCCTGCGCCTGCGCAGCGACGCGATCGGCGAGCGCATCGTGATCGTCAACTTCGCGTACACCACCTGCACCACGGTCTGCCCGGTGGCCTCGGCGGTGCTGGCGCAGGTGCAGGGCCGGCTGGGCGCGCGGCTGGGGCGCGACGTCGGCCTGATCACCGTCAGCGTCGACCCGCTGCGCGACACGCCGGCACGCCTGAAGGCCTACGCCGAGCGCGTCGGCGCCGGCCCGGGCTGGCGCTGGCTCACCGGTGCCAAGCCGCAGGTCGACGAGGTGCTGAAAGCCTTCGGCGCCTACACCGCCAACTTCGCCGATCACCCGCCGCTGACGCTGGTGGGTGATGCCAGGAGCGGCCGGTGGCTGCGCTTCTACGGCTTCCCGACGCCCGAGCAGCTGGTGACGGCGGTCGAGCAGTTGAGCAGCGCGCGCGACAAGGCGGGCCGCTCGGGTTGATCGGCCTCAACCGGTCGCGGTCGCAAAGGGACACGATGATGGACATGACCGCGAAACACCTGTTGCGCGTCGCGCTGGCGGCGCTGGCGATCCACGCGGGCGGCCCGGCTGCCGCGCACGCGGATGCGGCACATCCCGCCTCGACGGCCGCGCCCGCGGCCACCGAGACCCCGGCCGGCAAGGCCGCGAACGCCGCCAAGGCCGGCCCGCGCGACGCCGCCAGCTACTTCACCGAACTGGAGCTGCTGACCCAGGACGGCCGCCGGGTGCGTTTCCATTCGGACGTGCTGAAGGGCCGCACGGTGCTGATCAACGTGGTCTACGCCACCTGCCAGGACGCCTGCCCGCTGATCACGCAAAAGCTCAACGAGGTGCGCCAGCACCTGCCGGCCGAGCTGTTCGGCAAGCAGGTGTTCTTCGTCTCGCTGACCTCCGACCCGACGCACGACACGCCGCAGGCGCTCAAGGCGTTCGCGCGCAAGCAGGGCGCCGATGTCGAGGGCTGGACCTTTCTCACCGGGCGCAAGGAGAACGTCGAGCACATCCTCAAGAAGCTCGGTCAGTATTCCGAGACCGTCGAGGGCCACTCGACGCTGCTGATCGCCGGCAACGTGCCGGCCAAGCGCTGGAGCAAGATCCGCCCCGATGCGCCGCCTGCGGCCATCGCCGAACGGCTGAGCGTGCTGGCCACCGGCGCCGGGCTCGACGCGGCCCGGCCGTGATGAGCTGACATGCACGCCGCGATGCGGATGGGCGCGGCACTGATGGTGGCACTGATGGCGGCCGCGCTCGGGTTCGGCCCCGCCGCTGCCGCCGATCTCGGCCCCGACGAGCTGGCCGGCCGGCGCATCTACCTGCACGGCCAGAGCCCGAGCGGCGCCAGCCTGTCGGCGCGCATCGGCATGGGCGGGCTCGAACTGAGCGGCGCCAGCATCGCCTGCGGCAACTGCCACGGCGACGATGGCCGCGGCCGCGCCGAAGGCGGCGTGGTGCCGTCTGACATCCGCTGGTCGGAACTGGTCAAACCCTACGGCCACCAGCACGACAGCGGCCGCCGCCACGGCCCGTTCGACGAGGCGGCGCTGCGCCGCGCGGTGCTCGACGGCGTCGATCCCGACGGCAACCGGCTCGACGGCGCGATGCCGCGTTACGCGATGTCGGCCAAGGACCTGGCCTCGCTGGCCGCCTACCTGCGCCAGCTGGAGACGCAGCTCGACCCCGGCCTGTCGGCCGACACGATCCGCATCGGCACGCTGCTGCCGTTGAGCGGGCGCATGGCGGGGCTGGGCGAGTCGCTGCGGGCGCTCTGGACGGCGTATTTCGCCCGGCTGAACCAGCAGGGCGGCATCCACGGGCGGCGTCTCGAACTGGTGGTCGAGCCGTTGCCCGAGGACCCGGCGCAGGCCGGCGCGCAGGTGCGTGCGCTGGTCGCCGAGCGCGCTGTCTTCGCGCTGCTGGCGCCGGTGTCGGCCGGTGTCGAGCAGGTGCTGTCGGCTGCGGCCAGTGCGGCCGCCGTGCCGGTGATCGGCCCGCTGACGCTCTACCCGGAGGATGCACAGGCCTCGAACCCGCAGGTCTTCCACCTGCTGCCGGGCGTGCCCGAGCTGGCGCAACTGCTGCTGCAGCACGCCGCGCGCGAGCTGCAGCTCGCGCAGCGGCCGATCGCGCTGTGGCATCCCGACACGGCGCAGGGCCGCGCGACGGCGCAGTCGCTCGAGGTGGCGGCGCGCCGGGCCGGCTGGGTCAAGGTGGTGTCGGGGCCTTTTCCGGCACGGGGTGCTGCAAGGGATGCCGCGCACGATGCCGTCGCCACCACGCTCAGGAGCCGCGGCGTGGCCGCCGTGCTGGTGCTGGGTGCCGGCGCCGATCTGGCGTCGCTCACGGCTGCCGCCGAGCGCATCGGCTGGGCGCCGCAACTGCTGGTGCCGGGGCCGCTGGCCTCGCGTGACATCCTGGGCCTGCCGGCCTCGTTTCGCGACCACGTGACGCTGGCCTACCCGAGTGCGCCGGCGCAGCAGCAGGCCGGGGCGATGCGCGAGTTCATGCGCCTGCTGGAAGCTGCACCGGCGCTGCCGGGCGGGCCGGGCCGCAGCGATGCGCGCGCCTACCAGCCCACGCTGGTGTCGGCCTACGCCGCCGGGCTGCTGCTGGTCGAGGGCCTCAAGCGCAGCGGCCGCGAGCTGTCGCGCCGCAAGCTGCTGGCCACGCTGGAGAGCGTGCAGAGCTTCGACACCGGCCTGCTGCCGCCGCTGAGCTTCAACGCCGACCGCCGCATCGGCGCGGCCGGCGGTTATCTGGTCGGTGTCGACCTCGATGCCCACAGCCTGCGGCCGCTGGGCGGCTATCGCCTGCCATGAATGCCCTGCCCGTGACGAGCGCCACCGTCCGCCTGCGCCGCGTGTCGACCGGGCTGCTGACGGCGCTGGTGATGGGGGTGGCGAGCCTGTCGAGCGGCCCGGCGCTCGCGCAATCGGTGTTCGCCGCGCGGGTCAACGGCGTGGGCATCCCGGCGCAGCGGCTGGAGCGCCAGTTCGAGGCGCTGCTGCGCGAACGCCAGATCCACATCGCCCGCCTGCAGAACCCGGCCCGGGCGCGCGAACTCCGGCGCGAGGCGCTCGACCGCCTGATCGGCATCGAGCTGCTGGGGCAGCAGGCGCGTGCGCTGGGGCTGGAAGCCGATGACGCGGCGGTCGAGCGCGCCATCACCGAGGCGCGCAGCCGCTTCCGCTCGGCCGAGGTGTTTGCGCAGCGCATCGCGATCGAGGGCCACGACGAGGCCAGCCACCGCGAACACACCCGCAAGCTGCTGTCGGGCGAGCGCCTGGCGCAGCGCATCGTCGATCGCGAGGTGCACATCACCGAGGCCGACATCGCCGCCTTTCACGAGGCCAACCCGGCGCTGTTCCGGCGCCCGGAGCAGGTCCGGGTGCGCCAGCTCCTGGTGGCGCTGCCCGCTGACGCCGAGCCTGCGCTCAAGGCGCAGGCGCGCAGCCGCATCGAGGCGCTGCTGGTGCGCGCCCGGGCCGGCGAGAGCTTCGAGGCGCTGGCCCGCACACACTCGGACGCGCCGACCCGCCAATGGGGCGGCGCGCTCGATCCCTTCGGCCGCGGCAGCCAGCCCCGGGCGATCGAGGACGCCGCGTTCGCGCTCGCCCCCGGCGCGCTGTCGGAGGTGATCGAGACGTCGGCCGGCTGGCAGATCCTGCAGCTCGACGAGCGCATCGCCGCCGTGTCGGTGCCGCTGGACGAGGTGCGCGAGCGCATCCGCCGGCACCTGCACGACGGCCGCGGCCAGCAGGCGGTCGAGCGCGAGATCGCGCGGCTGCGCGAGCAGGGCCGGGTCGAGCTGCTGATGCCGCTTTGAGCGCCGCCGTGCCGGCACTGGGCGCGGGGTTGCTCAGTCGGTGTCTCGCTCGGGGTTGTCGACGGCGGGGGCTTCCTCGATCACCGTGCCCGGCTCGTCGGCCGGATCGGTTTCGTGCACGGGTTGCGGTTCGGGTTCGGGCTCAGGCTCCTGCACCGGCTCGGCCGCGGGCAGGGGGGCGGATGCCGGCGGGCGCACGGCGGGCGCCGCCGTTGCCGGTGTCGACGCCGGGATGCTCGCCGGCTCATCGGCCGGATCCGCGATCACGGCTGGCGCCACGTCGACCGGCTCCTGGCCGTCCGGATGGGCCGGCGGCGGATCGAGCAGGCCGTTGTCCGGCACGGCGGTGAAGCGCCAGTCGGCGTAGCTGCGGGCCTGCTCGAAGGCGCTGTCGGCGGCGGCGAAGCGCCCGGTCTTGAGCGGCCGGCCCTCGGCGCGGCTGTAGACGCCGACGATGCGGCCCTGCGCGTTGCGCACCAGCCCCCACTCGGTGCTGCGGGTCATCGGATCGTCGTAGATCCGGCGCAGGTGGCGGCGCGGCGCCGGGCTGCGCGGGTCGAGCAGCAGGTCTTCGAGCGTGCGCGGGTAGCGGTTCCCGACGTCGCTGGCCGTGCGCGCGTAGGCGGCGATCGCCTGGCGGATCTGGCCGCCCGCCCACAGCAGCTGGGTCTCGCGTTCGCGCCGCTGGGTCTGGCTCCAGACCGTCATGCCGGCGGCCATCGCCGCGCTGGTGATCGCCGCGGCCAGCAGCAGCGCGAGGTAGGTGACGCCGCGCTGCGGCCTGCTCAGGCCGACGCACAGGCCGGCGCCGGATCGCCCGCTCACCATGTGCTGAACGCCGTGCCGTCGAGCGCGGTGGTCTCGGCGCCGCTGCTGACGTCGTAGACCTGCCCCAGCTCCGGCGGGGCGGGCGCGGTGACGATCCAGGTGTCTGTGGCGCCGGTGGCCGGGTCGAGCGGCACGCTGCGCAGGTAGTGCTGCGTGACCAGCGCGTCGAGCGATTCGGGGTAGCGGCCGTGATCGGCGTAATGCTGGTCGATGGCGCTGCGCATCAGCGACAGGTTCTGCCGCAGCGTGGCCTCCTCGGCGCGCTGGACGCTGCCGAAATAGCGCGGCACCGCCAGCGACAGCAGCGTGGCGATGATGGCCATCACCACCAGCAGTTCGAGCAGGGTGAAACCGCGCCGCATGCCGTTCACCACTGGTTGTACGGCAGGCCGTTGATGGCGCTGCCGCTCGACAGCGTGTGCACGTCGTAGACGTCGCGGCCTTCGCGCGGCGCGTCGTGCGGGCTGTCGTAGCTGCGCAGGCCCCAGGTCATCGCGGCCGGCGTCTGCGCATCGGCATGCAGCGGGTCGCGCGGCAGGCGGCGCAGGAAGTGGATGCGGGTCTTCTTCGGGCTGCGCGCGTCTTCGACGCCCTCGACCAGGATTTCGAGGTTGGGTGGATAGCCGCTCTCGTCGGCCTTCTTGAGGATGCGGCCGTCGTCGCTGGCCTGCTTGTAGGCGTCGATGGCGCCGCGGATCTCGCGCAAAGCGGCGCGCAACTCGTTCTCGCGGCCGCGCTTGACGCTCAGCTCGGCCAGCGGCAGCGCCACCGACGCGAGCACCGCGACGATCGTGGCCGTCACCAGCAGCTCGATCAGCGTGAAGCCGTGCGGGGCGTGGCGGCGGTGTTTCATGGCCGTGACGTCAGCTCCAGCGGCGCCGATCCCTCGATCGGCAGTCGCCGGTTCATCGGGTCGACCGCGACCAGGTTGCCGATCTGCAGCCGCGTGGTCGCGGCCGGGCCGCGTGTCTTCATGCGCAGCCTGATGAGCGGCCCGTCGCCTGTCGCCGAGCCGGTGCCGGACGCGCCGACGGTCGCGAACACGACCCCCAGCGTCGGGTCGATGCGCGGCGTGAAGACGGCCCGGCCGCCGACCGGGTCGAAATAGCCGCCGTCCTCGACCGCCAGCACCTCCAGCTGTGCGGCGTCGTAGCGCAGCTGGACCGAGGCGCCCTTGACGGGGCCGTCGCTGCGCGCCTGCAGCGCGACCACGAAGGGCTCGCCAGCCCGGATCGCTGCCGGCGCCAGCCACGACAGGTTCAGCGGCAGCGGCACGGCGGCCGGCGCCACCTCGCCGAGCGTGAGCGTCGGCGCGGTGCTGGCGGTGGCGGTGGCGGTGGCGGTGGCCGGCCCCAGCGCCACCGGGGTCATCGGTTCGATGAAGGGCGAGCGGGTGCGCACCGCCGCCTCGGTGCCCGACCAGAACTCGGCCAGCGTGGCGTCGGCCGGCTCGATGCCGCGCACCAGCTGCGGCGTGATCAGCAGCACCAGCTCGCGGCTGCGCCGGTCGGTGCGCTTGCTGCCGAAGATGCGGTCGAGCACCGGGAACTCGCCGAGGTAGGGCAGGCCGGCGCCGGTCTGCACGTCGTCGTCGCGGATCAGGCCCATCAGCGCCTGGGTCTCGCCGTCGCGCAGCCGCAGCACGGTGCTGGCGTTGCGCGTGCCGACCTCGTAGGCGGTGGTGCCGGCGTTGGTGCGGGTCTGGTTGCCCAGCGACGAGACGTCGAGGTTGATGCTGATCGCCACGCTGTCGTCGGCGTAGATGGTCGGCTCGGCCTCGATCTTGATGCCGACGTCGAGGTACTGGATCTGCTCGGTCGTGACCGGCGTGTTGTTCGAACCCAGATTGGTGGTGCCGACGATGGTGCTCGATATCACCGGCACCCGGTCGCCCACGTGCACGCGCGCCTTCTCGCGGTTGCGCACCCGCACCCGCGGATTGGCCAGGGTCTTGGTGTCGCCGTCGGTGCGCAGCAGCTTGAGCTTGTAGCCGGTGTCGACGCCGATGGTGCGGCGGTTGAGCTCGCCGATCTCGAACAGCTTGGCGCCGCTCGAACCCGGCCCGGCGAACTCGCTCGGGTAGGTGATGCCGAGGTCGCGCACCTTGGTGCGCGAGACCTCCAGGATCTCCAGCTCCAGCACGACCTCCGGGTCGGCCTTGTCCTGCGCGGCGATCAGCCGTTCGGCGGCGCGGATGACGTCGGGCGTGTCGCGCAGGAACAGCAGGTTGACCCGCTCGTCGATGAACACGTCGCGCACCTTGAGCATGGTGCGCAGCAGGTTGAGCGTCTGCTTCGGGTCGGCGTTGCCGATGTGGAAGGTGCGCATCACCAGCTCCTGGTGCTCGCGCAGCTTCTGCGGCGTGTTCGGGTAGACCAGCACGGTGTTGTCGGTGAGGATCTTCTTCTCGAGCTGGTGGTTGTGGATCAGCAGGTCGAGCGCATCCTCGACCCGCACGTCGCGCACGAAGATCGAGGCCTTGAGGTCGGGCCGGACCTCGCGGTCCATGATGAAGTTGATGCCGGCCGAACGCGCCAGCGCCTCCAGCACCAGCTTGAGCGGCGCGTCGCGGAATTCGAGCGTGACGGGCTTCTGCAGCCGCGACTTCAGCACCGGCACCGCCAGCGACTTCCTGCGCTCCTGCTCGCGCAGCGCGCGGTCGAGTTCGCGGGCGGCGGGGTGGCCGGGGTTCTCGGTCAGGATGGCCTTGACCATCAGGTCGGCGCCGGCGCTGTCGCCCGCGGCGAGCCGGGCGCGGGCGTCGCCGGCGAGCAGCTGGTGGCGCCGCGCCGCCTCGATCGTGGCCAGGCCGTTGGCGGCGCGGGTGTTCTTGGGGTCGATGCCGAGCGCTTCGCCCCAAGCCCGCGCGGCGGGTTCGAGCTGGCCGGCGCCGAACTCGGCGCTGCCCAGCGCGAGCAGGCGGTTGATGACCTGGTCGCGTGCCCGGAAGTACTGCAGCCGCCGTTCGGGGTCGCCGGGGCGGGCGTTCATGGCCTCTTCGTAGCGGACCAGCGCTTCCTTGTGCTGGCCCTGCTCGAGCTGGGCCTGGAAGTCCGGCGGCTGCGGCGTCGAGCAGCCGGCGCCGCACAGCATCGCCAGGGCGAGCCAGATCCTCGGCAGGGTGCGTGTCACGGGGGGGCTCCGATCGGCAGGGTCAGGGACTGCTGCTGGCCGAGCGGCAGGTAGGTGAAACGCAGCTGGCCGGCCTCGGCGCCGTCGATGCGGTAGCTGCTGTCGATCGCCTCGCCGGAGGCCTTCACGATCAGGCGCTCGCCCTGCAGCAGGTACCAGACGGTGCGCTCGGGCGATTCCTCCATCCGGCCCAGGTACTTGAACGGCAGCGGCGGCGCCTGCGGTGGCGCGGGCTGCGGCGGCGGCTGCCAGACCACCGGCGCCGGTGGCGCGGGCGGTGGCGCGACATGCCAGCTGTGCGCGGCAAACGCATCGGGCGCCTTGCCGCCGGCCGCGGTGCGGCGCGCGACCAGGCCGGTGTCGAGCGCCGACAGCGCCGCGTCGCGCCCGGTGATCGGCGGGTCGGCCGGCGTCGGTGCGCCGGCCCGGGCGGCTGATCGGGCGGCCGTTGCGCGGGCCGGCACCAGGCGGGGGGCGGTGGCCGAGGCTGTCATCGCTGTCGTCGATGTCGGCGCCGGGGAGGTGGGCGGCGCGTTGGGCGCCCCGACCGCGAGCGCCAGCAGGCCGGCCAGCGTGGCCAGCAGCAGGGCGGGGCGCCAGTGGCGGGCGGCTTTCATGGCACGAGGTAGAAGGTCAAGGTGATCTGCGCGTCGAGCCGGCCGTCGGCGATGTCCTGGCGCTGCAGCTGGATCTGGTCGAGCGACAGCGTCGGCAGCTCGCGCAGCACCGCGCTGACGAAGGCGCGCAGCGTCGTGTAGTCGCCCTGGATCGGCACCACCATGCGGTAGCGGTCGAGCTTCTGGCCGGGCGGGTGGCTGAGGCGGTACTCGGCGCGTTTCATCTCGAGCTGGTGGGCGGCGGCGATCGCGTGCACCCGTTCCAGCCCGAGCGCCAGCGGCGCGCCGTGGGTGGCGAAGTGGCCGTAGAACTGGTCGAGGCGGGCCTGCGGCGCATCCTGGCGCAGCAGCGCGTCGCTCATGCGTTCGAGCGTGGCGTCGCGCTGCTCGCGCTGCGTCTGCGCCGTCTCGATCTGCCGACCCAGCGGCCCCACCGCCAGCCATTGCGCCGCCAGCGCGGCGGCGATCAGGGCCAGGCCCGCGGTCAGCGCGTATGGCTGGCCGTGCCGGCGCAGCCACCACAGCAGGCGGTTCATGGCGCGGTTCTCCAGCTGGCGACGAGCGTGAACAGGTAGGGTCGCTCGGCCACGTCCTCGCGGATCTCGTGGTTGAGCAGGTGCACGCCGGCCAGCAGCGGCGCGCCCTCGGGATCGCGCGCCGGCGTTGTGCCCGCGCCGTCGCCCGGCGAGGCCTCCAGCCGGCGCATGAAGGCGAGGATGGCCGGGTAGTCGCGCGCCTCGCCGCGGATGCGCAGCGCGCCCTTGCCGGCGTCGGGCTCGATCGCCAGCAGGGCGGCGTCGGCCATCAGCGCGCCCTCGATCAGGCGGAACAGCGGCTCCCACGGCAGCGCCAGCTCCTGCAGGACCTGGCGCGCTGCGGCCAGCTCGCGCCGGGTCTCGTCGCTCACGGCCGCCGTCGGCGCGGCGATGGCCTGGTGCGGCCGGGCGCTGCGCTGCTGCAGCTGCGCCTGTTGCTCGTGCAGCGCGAGGTAGCCGAGGCCGGTGTGCGCGGCCAGCGCCAGGCCGGCGATCAGCAGCAGCCAGGCCGGCCAGGCCGGGCCGGGGCGCACCAGGTCGAGGTCGAGCCGCCGCAGCCGGGCGCCGCGCAGCGCGCGGGTGATCGCCTGCCGCGGGCGGCTTGCCGTGTCCAGCAGGCGCGCCGGTCGCGCGGTCGGCGCATCGGGCCAGCGGGCGCCTTCGCCGACCAGCAGCACGTCGAGCTGCGGCGGCACGGCGTCGGCGTCGAGGGTGGCGAGTTCACGCTCGACGGCTTCGGGCACGTCGTCGCCGGCGCGCCGGTTGCTGACTTCGAGCCAGCGGCCGCGGCCGAGCAGGCTCAGGCAGATCCGCCCCGGCTCGATCACCGCGAAGGCGCTGCGTTCGCCCGCCAGCGCGTGCCGCTGGCCGTTGCAGGCGCTCATCAGCAGCGGTTGCAGCGAGCGCAGCCGCAGGCCGTGGGCGGCCAGGCGGCGCTGCAGTTCGGTGAACAGGGCGCTGTCGATCGCGCAGGCGACGTGCGGCGCGCCCCAGCCGCCGTCGATGCGGATGGTCCAGTCGGCCGCAGCGGCGCCGTAGGTCTGCTCGAAGCGCACGCGGGCGAGCTGCGCCAGCTCGTCGGCGCCGGTCAGCTCGGCGTGCCACGGCAGCACGAGGTAGCGCACCCAGTGGTTGGACAGCACGACGGTGACGGCCTCGCCGCGCGCGTTGAACGCGCCGAGCAGCCCGTCGAGCGCATCGAGCGCGGCCTGCCACGCCGGCTCGCCGGCGCGTGGCGAGCAGGTCGCACCGGCCGCGTGGGCGGCGGGCCGGCCCGGCCACAGGCCCGGGCGCGTCAGCTCGACCCGCTCGGGCGCCAGCGCGACGTGCAGCCGCTCAGCCGACCAGCGTGACACGGTTGATCTCCTGCAGCGTCGACTCGCCGCGCCGCACGCAATCGAGCGCGGCCTCGCGCAGGAAGCGCGTGCCGTTGCGCGCCGCCGCCTCGCGCAGCAGCCGCGCCGGTGCGCCGGCCAGGATCAGCTCGCGCAGCTCGTCGTTGAGCAGCAGGATCTCGGCGATGGCACGCCGGCCGCGGTAGCCGGTGCCGCGACAGCGCCCGCAGCCGCGGCCGACGCGCAAGCGCCAGCCGTTCACCTGCTCGCGCGTCAGGCCCGATTCGGCCAGCAGCGCCGCGCCGGGCACACGCCGCACGGCGCATTCGTCGCAGACCTTGCGGATCAGGCGCTGCGCGACGATGCCGTTCATCGCGGTGACGAAGGTGAAGGGCTCGACGCCCATGTGCCTGAAGCGGCCGATGACGTCGAACACGTTGTTGGCGTGCACGGTGGTGAAGACCAGGTGGCCGGTGAGCGCGGCCTGCACGGCGATCTCGGCGGTTTCGGGGTCGCGGATCTCGCCCACCAGGATGCGGTCGGGGTCGTGGCGCAGGATCGAGCGCAGCCCACGCGAGAACGTCAGGCCCTTCTTCTCGTTGACGGGGATCTGCAGCACGCCGGGCAGCTGGTATTCGACCGGATCCTCGATGGTGACGATCTTGTCCTGGCCGCTGTTGATCTCGCTCAGCACGGCGTACAGCGTGGTGGTCTTGCCGCTGCCGGTCGGGCCGGTGACGAGCAGCATGCCGTAGGGCTCGCGGGCAAGGCGGCGCATGCGCGCCATGCTGTCGTCGTCGAAGCCCAGGCTGGCCAGCGTCAGGCCGAGCGTCTGCGCGGTCAGCGCCTGCTTGTCGAGGATGCGCAGCACCGCGTCCTCGCCGAAGATGCTGGGCATCACCGACACCCGCAGGTCGATCGCGCGGCCCTGGATCGAGACCTTGAAGCGGCCGTCCTGCGGCACGCGGCGCTCGGAGATGTCGAGCTCGGCCATCACCTTGATGCGCGAGATCACCTGCTCGGCCAGTTCGAGGCCCGGCACGTTGCCCACCGGCACCAGCACGCCGTCGATGCGGTAGCGGATCGTCAGGCCGGCGGGCGTGGTCTCGATGTGGATGTCGCTGGCCATCGACTTGAGCGCGTCGTAGAGCGTCGAGCTGACGAGCTTGACGACGGGGCTGCCGTCCTCGCTGATCGAGGTGATCGAGAGCGATTCGATCGCCTCGTCGTGTCGGTCGCCGCCGGCCAGGCCGGCGCCGAGCACCGAGTCCATCGCGCGCAGCGATTCCTCGTGGCGCGACAGGTAGGCGCGGATGTCGGCGCGGTGGGCGAGCCGCCAGTCGAAGGGCGACGTGATGCGCTCTTCGGCCCAGGCGCGCAGGCCGGCATCGAAGGGGTCGCCGATGACGACGAACAGCTCGCCGCCGGCCTCGCGCAGCACGAGGCATTCGCGCTGCGCCGCTTCGGCGAACGGCAGCACGTCGAAGGCGGCCTGCAGGCGGTGCAGGTCGTGCATGCCGAAGGCGCCCAGGCGCGTGCTCGCGGCCAGGGCGCGGATGAAGTCGGCGGGGGGCTGGGCGGCGGCGGCCTCGAGCGTGTCGAGCAGCCGCGCGCCGGTGTCGCGGGCCTGCGCACGCGCCGCCGCGATCAGGTCGGTCGCCAGCGGCTCGGCTCGAAAGGCGTTGGGCGCATCGATCAGCTTCATGGCGCGGTTGCCCCCGGCAATAAGGCAAATGCTAGCTTTCGAGCGGCCGTCCGCGACCCCGGCGGGGTGCGGCAAATCATCGCAGGCTTGATCTGACGCAAGGCCGGCAGGACGGTGGCTGCGGCGCGCCTGCGGGTTGTCCCCGAGCCGTGGTGCGCGCTACTTGATGCTGTCGGCCAGCTCGAAGATCGGCAGGTAGAGCAGCACCACGATCAGGCCCACCAGCGCGCCGATCAGCACCATCAGCGCGGGCTCGAACAGGCGCGTGAACCAGTCGATCGAGCGCGCCAGCTCGTCCTCGTAGAACAGCGCGATGCGCTCGACCATGTGCGGCATGCGGCCGGTGCGCTCGCCCACCGCGAGCAGACGGCGCGACACGTGGGTGGTCAGGCCGTGGCGGGCGAAGGCCTGCGACACCGGCTGGCCTTCGCGGATCTGCGTGGCGGCCTGTTCGAGGCGGCTGCGCAGCAGCGGCGACAGCAGGCCGCCGGCCATGTCCAGGCCGGTGGGCAGCGCGATGCCGCTGTCGAGCAGCATGCCCAGCGTGCGGTAGAAGCGGCTCAGCTCGTAGACCCGCAGGCGCTCGCCGATGGCCGGGATGCGCCAGATCTGCGGCCCGATCCAGCGCCGCACCGCCGGCCGGCTGGCGGCGAACACGGCCGCACCGAGCAGGCCGGCGAGCACGCCGAGCGTTAGCGCCGCATGGGCTTCGAGCAGCTGGCCCCAGCCGATCAGCAGCCGGGTCAGGAAGGGCAGCTGGCCACCGATCTCCTCGTAGATGCGGCTGAACTTGGGCACCACGAACAGCAGCATGAAGGCGGTGACGAGCAACCCCACGCCCATCAGCATCAGCGGGTAGACCGAGGCCGAGACGACGCGGCGGCGGATGCGGTCGAGCTGCTGGTGGTAGGCGAGGAAACGGCTCACGGCCTCCTGGATGTCGCCGGTGCGCTCGGACGCGCGCACGGTGGCGACGAACATCGGCGGGAAGACCGCGGGGTGGTGTTCGAGCGCGTCGGAAAAGCGCTGGCCGCGGTGCAGGTCGGTGCGCAGCTCGGTCAGGACGGCGGCGGCGCTGCGGCCGGTTTCCTTCTCGGCCAGCAGGTCGACCGCCTCGACCAGCGACAGGCCGGCGCCGAGCAGCGAGACGAGCTCTTGGCTGAACAGCTCGAGGTCGAAGCTCGGCCGCGGTCGCAGGTGCCAGCCGGCCAGCGGGTTGCCGGCCTGGATCGAGAGGATCTCCAAGCCCTGCCGCGTGGCGAGGCGGCGGGCCTCGTCGGCGTCGCCGGCCTCGATGTAAAGCCGGACCACGTCGCTGGCGCCGCGCAAGGCCTTGACGTTGAACTGGGCCAAATCCGCTCCCCTGCGTGGGCTGCGCGCGCCGGAAGGCGAGCGCCGTTGCAGCCCATAATATGGGCCATGTCCGCGACATTCTCATCCGCAGCGGCGCTCAGTTGGCAGCGTTGGCGTCAGCCTGCAGCCTGACCAACCCCTTGCGCCCGCCCGGGCGCACCAGACTCCCCCGACCGGCACCTCGCGTTGGCCTCGCCAACCCGGCCAGCGTGTACCGGGTGCGGGCACAGACACCGGGTGACGACGCGCACACACCACCGCGAACACCCAAGCAATCAACGGGATAGAACGCACATGCTGCTGATGATCGACAACTACGACTCCTTCACGTTCAACCTCGTGCAGTACTTTGCCGAGTTGGGCGAGGACGTGCGGGTGCACCGCAACGACGAGATCTCGATCGCCGAGATCGAGGCCCTCAAGCCCGACCGCCTGGTGCTGTCGCCGGGGCCGTGTTCGCCGGCCGAGGCGGGCATCTGCATCGAGAGCATCCGTCACTTTGCCGGCAAGCTGCCGATCCTGGGCGTGTGCCTGGGGCACCAGAGCATCGGCGCGGCGCTGGGTGGCCACATCGTGCGGGCGCAGACCCAGATGCACGGCAAGGCCGACACCATCACGACCGACCAGCAGGGCGTGTTCGCCGGGCTGCCGCGGCAGTTCAGCGTGGTGCGCTACCACTCGCTGGCGATCGAGCGCGAGAGCCTGCCGGCCGAGCTGGTGGTCACCGCCACCAGCGAGGACGGCGAGATCATGGGCGTGCGCCACAGGACGCTGGCGATCGAGGGCGTGCAGTTCCACCCCGAATCGATCCTCAGCGAACACGGCCACGCGATGCTGAAGAACTTCCTGCAGACGCGCTGAGCGCGTTCCGGCCCGACCCGACATTGCCCCAACGAGGAGCCTCATGAGCATCGCCAACATCGACGCGCTGACCCGCGTCATCGACCACCGCGAGATATTCCACGACGAGATGCTGGCGCTGATGCGCCGCATCATGAGCGGCGAGATGTCGCCGGTGATGATCGCGGCCTTCGCCATCGGCCTGCGCGTCAAGAAGGAAACCATCGGCGAGATCGCCGCGGCCGCGCAGGTGATGCGCGAGTTCGCCACGCCGGTGGCGGTGCCCGACAAGACGAACCTGGTCGACCTGTGCGGCACCGGCGGCGACGGCGTGCACACCTTCAACATCTCGACCGCGTCGATGTTCGTGGCCGCTGCAGCGGGCGCGCGCGTGGCCAAGCACGGCGGGCGCAGCGTGTCGTCGAGCTCGGGCAGCGCCGACGTGCTGGAGGCGCTGGGCGCGCACATCAACCTGACGCCCGAGCAGGTGGCGATCTCGCTCGAACGCTGCGGCATCGGCTTCATGTTCGCGCCGAATCACCACGCGTCGATGAAACACGCCGCGCCGGTGCGCAAGGAGCTGGGCGTGCGCACGATCTTCAACATCCTCGGGCCGCTCACCAACCCGGCGCTGGCGCCGAACCAGGTGATGGGCGTGTTCCACCCCGACCTGGTCGGCATCCAGGTGCGCGTGCTGCAGCGCCTGGGTTCGAGCCACGTGCTGATCGTGCACGGCATGAACGGCATGGACGAGATCTCGCTGTCGGGCGAGACGATGATCGGCGAGCTCAAGGCCGGCCAGATCAGCGAATACGTCGTGCACCCGGCCGACTTCGGCCTGCCGGTCTACGACACGCGGGTGCTCAAGGTGGCGAACAAGGAGGAGTCGGTGACGTGCATCCAGCGCGCGCTGGCCAACGAGGACGGCCCCGTGCGCGACATCGTGCTGCTCAACGCCGGCGCCGCGCTGTACGCGGCCGACGTGGTGACGTCGATCACCGACGGCGTGCGTGCCGCGCGCGAGGCGGTGGCTTCGGGCCAGGCGCTGGCCAAGCTGAGCCAGTACGTGGCGGTCACGCAGTCGTTCAAGACCGCGGTCTGAGGGGGCGGCGATGAGTGACATCCTGAACAAGATCGTCGCGACCAAACACGAGGAAATCGCCGCGGCGCGTGCGCATCGTGGCCTGGTCTCGTTGCGCGACGAAGCCGAAGCCCGCACCGACGTGCGCGGCTTCGAGGCGGCCATGCGCGCCAAGATTGCGGCGGGCCAGGCGGCGGTGATCGCCGAGGTCAAGAAGGCCAGCCCGAGCAAGGGCGTGCTGCGCGAGGATTTCCGCCCGGCCGAGATCGCCGCGAGCTACGAGCGCCACGGCGCCGCCTGCCTGAGCGTGCTGACCGACGCGCTCTATTTCCAGGGCTGCGCCGACTACCTGCGTCAGGCCCGCGCGGCCTGCGCGCTACCGGTGCTGCGCAAGGATTTCATGGTCGACGAGTACCAGGTGCACGAGGCCCGCGCGATGGGCGCCGACGCCATCCTGCTGATCGCGGCCTGCCTCGACGACGCGCAGATGGCCGATCTGGAGGCGGTGGCGCTGGCGCACCGCATGAGCGTGCTGGTCGAGGTGCACGATCGTGACGAACTGCAACGTGCGCTGCGCCTGAAGACGCCACTGCTGGGTATCAACAACCGCAATCTGCGCACCTTCGAGGTCACGCTCGACACGACGCTGGGCATGCTCGGAGAGGTGCCGTCGGATCGCCTGCTGGTCACCGAATCGGGCATCCTGGGGCGTGACGACGTGCAGCGCATGCGCGCGGCCCAGGTGCATGCCTTCCTGGTCGGCGAGGCCTTCATGCGCGCGTCGGATCCGGGCGTGGCGCTGGCCGCGCTGTTTGCCTGAGCCGGTGATGTCGGCATTGCTGTTACCGCCGGTCTGCGTGCCCGACAACCGGTTGCAGGCGCCGTTGGCCGACGCGTTTCGCCAGGTTGCGCCTCGTTGGCGCGGGCTGTGCGATCGATTCCTCGCCAGCGAGGCCGGTCGCTCGCTGTGCGTCGAGGTCGACCGGCGTGTGGCTGCCGGCACGCCGGTTTTTCCTCGCCAGCCGTTGCGTGCGCTGAGGGCGCTCGAGCCTGCCAATGTCCGGGTCGTGATCCTCGGGCAGGATCCGTACCACGGCGCCGGCGAGGCCGAAGGGCTGGCGTTTTCGGTCCCCGAGGGGGTCCGGATCCCGCCCAGCCTGCGCAACATCCACCAGGAACTGATGACCGACGTCGGCATCGCGCGGCCGGGTCACGGCAGCCTGTCCCGCTGGGTCGGGCAGGGCGTGCTGTTGCTCAACAGCAGTCTGAGCGTCGACCAGGACCGTGCCGGCAGCCACGCCCGTCTGGGCTGGCGGGACTTCACCGACGCCGTCATCGCGCAGGTTGCCGCCGATCCGTCGCCCAAGGTTTTCATGTTGTGGGGTGCCCATGCTCAAGCCAAGCGCGCGCTGATCAACGCCAGCGGCCCGGCGCATCTGTGTTTGTGCTCGAACCATCCATCGCCGTTGTCGGCACGCCGCCCACCGGTGCCGTTCATCGGCAGCGCCCCCTTCAGCCGTGCGGCTGGCTGGCTGGCGTCGATGGGACGAGGCGCGATTGATTGGCATTTGTAGATAAGCGCTTGCAACTCGCAAAATGCCATGGTAAAGTCGCTGGCTCGCTTCGGAGGGGTGCCCGAGTGGCTAAAGGGGGCAGACTGTAAATCTGTTGGCTTACGCCTACGCTGGTTCGAATCCAGCCTCCTCCACCAAGCGAAATGAAGAAGCAGAAAGATGGCGACGGCTGTTTTGATGTGAGGCGCGAGAAATTGCGCGATGGCTGCAGGTTGAATTTTTGTTTGGCCCTGTTTTGGGCGGCCGGGCAGCTTGTTCAGGCGGGAGTAGTTCAATGGTAGAACTTCAGCCTTCCAAGCTGATAGCGCGGGTTCGATTCCCGCCTCCCGCTCCAGTTCTGGTTTGGTGTCGTGAGTCGACACAGGTTTGTGTGCAAGGTCTGCAAACCTGTGTCGATGCCCATGTGGCTCAGTGGTAGAGCACTCCCTTGGTAAGGGAGAGGTCGCGCGTTCGATCCGCGCCATGGGCACCAACCATTTTTCTTCTCGCTTGATCGTTGAGTTGATCGCATTCAGGAGTTTGGAACATGGCTAAGGAAAAGTTTGAGCGGACCAAGCCGCACGTCAACGTCGGCACGATCGGTCACGTGGACCACGGCAAGACGACGCTGACGGCGGCGATCACGACCGTGCTGGCAGCCAAGTTCGGCGGCTCGGCCAAGGCGTACGACCAGATCGACGCAGCGCCCGAAGAGAAGGCACGCGGCATCACCATCAACACCGCGCACGTCGAGTACGAAACGGCCAACCGCCATTACGCACACGTCGACTGCCCGGGTCACGCCGACTACGTCAAGAACATGATCACCGGCGCCGCCCAGATGGACGGCGCGATCCTGGTGTGCTCGGCCGCCGACGGCCCGATGCCCCAGACCCGCGAGCACATCCTGCTGGCGCGTCAGGTCGGTGTGCCGTACATCATCGTGTTCCTGAACAAGTGCGACATGGTCGACGACGCCGAGCTGCTCGAGCTGGTCGAAATGGAAGTGCGCGAGCTGCTCGACAAGTACGAGTTCCCGGGTGACGACACCCCGATCGTGCACGGCAGCGCCAAGCTCGCCCTCGAAGGCGACAAGGGCCCGCTGGGCGAGCAGGCCATCATGAAGCTGGCCGATGCGCTCGACAGCTACATCCCCACGCCCGAGCGCGCGGTCGACGGCGCCTTCCTGATGCCGGTCGAAGACGTGTTCTCGATCTCGGGTCGCGGCACCGTGGTGACCGGCCGTATCGAGCGCGGCATCATCAAGGTCGGCGAAGCCATCGAGATCGTCGGCATCAGCGCCACGCAGAACACCACCTGCACCGGCGTCGAGATGTTCCGCAAGCTGCTCGACCAAGGTCAGGCGGGCGACAACGTCGGCATCCTGCTGCGCGGCACCAAGCGCGAAGACGTGCAGCGCGGCCAAGTGCTGTGCAAGCCGGGCAGCGTCAAGCCGCACACCCACTTCACGGGCGAGATCTACGTGCTGAGCAAGGAAGAAGGCGGCCGCCACACGCCGTTCTTCAACAACTACCGCCCGCAGTTCTACTTCCGCACCACCGACGTCACCGGCGCCATCGAGCTGCCCAAGGACAAGGAAATGGTCATGCCCGGTGACAACGTGTCGATCACGGTCAAGCTGATCGCCCCGATCGCCATGGAAGAAGGCCTGCGTTTCGCCATCCGCGAAGGCGGCCGTACCGTCGGCGCCGGCGTCGTGGCCAAGATCATCGCGTAAGTTTTCCGCAGGGGTATAGCTCAATTGGCAGAGCGTCGGTCTCCAAAACCGAAGGTTGGGGGTTCGATTCCCTCTGCCCCTGCCAGATCCTGAATTTTTGGGTTCTGGATTTCCTGGCCTCAAGGCAGCCCGCGGGACGTGTTCGCCCCGGCGGGCTTTGCTGCTGTTGGTTGGGTTTTGTTGTGCGGTGCTGCCGCCTATCCGAGTGAGTGTGATGTCCACCCAAGAAGTCGAAACCGTCTCCACCAGTGCCGACAAGGCCAAGCTGGCTGCTGCCGTGCTGCTGGTCGTGGGTGCACTGGTGGCGTATTACGCGTTGTCCAAGCAGGGTGTCTATGCGCAGTGGGGGGCGTTGCTGGTTCTCCTGGCGGCTGCAGTCGGCGCATTCCTGACGGCGGAGCAGGGCAAGGCGCTGGTCGCCTACGGTCGTGAGTCGGTGCGCGAAATGCGCAAGGTCGTGTGGCCGACTCGCAAGGAAGCCACGCAGATGACTGGCTACGTGTTTGCCTTCGTTGTCGTGATGGCTTTGTTCCTTTGGCTGACGGACAAGACCCTCGAGTGGGTGTTCTACGACCTGATCCTCGGTTGGAAGCGTTGAGTCTGTTTCGTAACCAGGCAGGGACTGAAAATGAGTGATATCCAGGCGGTCGCCCCGGCGGCAAACCCGATGCGTTGGTACGTGGTTCATGCTTATTCGGGCATGGAGAAGGCCGTCGAGCGCAATCTGCGCGAGCGCATCGACCGTTCCGGCATGCAGGCCAAGTTCGGTCGCATCCTCGTGCCGACCGAAGAGGTCGTCGAGATGAAGAACGGCAAGAAGGCCGTGACCGAGCGCCGCTTCTTCCCGGGTTATGTGCTGGTCGAGATGCTGATGGATGACGAGTCCTGGCACCTGGTCAAGAACACCAGCAAGGTGACGGGTTTCGTCGGTGGTGCCAAGAACCGCCCCACGCCGATCTCGGAAGACGAGGTCATGAAGATCGTCACCCAGATGCAGGAAGGCATCGAGAAGCCCCGGCCCAAGGTCGAGTGGGAAGTGGGTGAAGTGGTGCGTGTCAAGGAAGGCCCTTTCACCGACTTCAACGGATCGGTCGAAGAGGTCAACTACGACAAGAACAAGGTGCGGGTCTCGGTCACGATCTTTGGCCGTGCCACGCCGGTGGAGCTCGATTTCCACCAGGTCGAAAAGGTCTGACGCGCAAGCGTCGACTCGGTGGTCGCGCGGATGTCGCGGCCATGAGCTGGCAGGTGACGACCCCGTCCTGTCGGCCGTGCAAACGGGCGTTCCGCCCACGGGGTTGAATGACGAGGAGCCCGTGTTCCGGGCGCTTGAACTCGAGGAGCCATCATGGCAAAGAAGATCGTCGGCTTTATCAAGCTGCAAGTTCCGGCCGGCAAGGCCAATCCGTCGCCCCCGATCGGCCCCGCGCTCGGTCAGCGTGGTCTCAACATCATGGAGTTCTGCAAGGCGTTCAACGCGCAGACCCAGGGTATCGAGCCCGGACTGAAGCTGCCGGTGGTGATCACCGCCTACGCCGACAAGTCGTTCACCTTCATCCTGAAGAGCCCGCCGGCATCGGTGCTGCTCAAGAAGGCCGCGAAGATCGACAAGGGTTCGCCGCGTCCGCACCTCGAAAAGGTTGCCAAGCTGACCCGTGCTCAGCTCGAAGAGATCGCGAAGATCAAGGTCAAGGACCTCACGGCCGCCAACATGGACGCCGCAGTCCGCACCATCGCCGGCTCGGCCCGCTCGATGGGCATCAACGTCGAAGGGGTGTGAGATGGCCAAGCTGACGAAACGCCAAAAAGCCCAAGTGGGCAAGATCGAAACCACCAAGCTGTACGCGGTGGATGACGCGATCGCGCTGATCAAGGAATTCGCCGTCGCCAAGTTCGACGAGTCGATCGACGTGGCCGTCCAGCTCGGCGTCGACGCCAAGAAGTCGGACCAGGTGGTGCGTGGCGCCGTCGTGATGCCCAACGGCACCGGCAAGACCAAGCGCGTGGCCGTGTTCACCCAGGGTGCCAAGGCTGATGAAGCCCGTGCCGCTGGCGCCGACATCGTCGGCATGGACGACCTGGCTGCTGAAGTCAAGGCCGGCAACATCAACTTCGACGTGGTCATCGCCTCGCCGGACGCGATGCGCGTGGTCGGTCAGCTGGGCCAGATCCTCGGCCCGCGCGGCCTGATGCCGAACCCGAAGGTCGGTACCGTGACCGCCGACGTCGCCACCGCCGTGCGCAATGCCAAGGCCGGTCAGGTGCAGTTCCGCGTCGACAAGGGCGGCATCATCCACGGCACGATCGGTCGTCGTTCGTTCGACACCGACAAGCTCAAGGGCAACCTGCAGGCTCTGCTGGACGCGCTGAACAAGGCTAAGCCGGCTTCGAGCAAGGGCGTCTACCTGCGCAAGGTCGCGGTGTCGTCGACCATGGGCGTGGGCGTTCGGGTCGAAGTCGCCAGCATCACTGCGGGTCTGGCTGCCCAGTCCTGATGAATTGGGAAGCTTGCACGGGTCTGGTGCAGGTTTCCGACAGATTGGTGGGCTGATTCCGGCTTGTCCGGGGTCAGGTCATCCAAGACCGCTGGCGTCGGGTTGTTTCGGCAACCGGGCTTAATTGCCGGGCAGTTCTGCTGCTCGCGGCCAGCGCAGATGGCGAACCCGCCGCAAGGGTTTTTCCGTGGCAACACGGGTTCCTGAACGGCAAGGTCGCTGCAACCTGGTGTGCCCCCATCGTGCAAGCGCTGTGGGCACGTATTGAAGGAGTAGACCTTGAGTCTCAATCGCAACGATAAAGCAGCGGTGGTGGCAGAGGTGGCGGCCCAGGTGGCTCGCTCCCAGACGCTCGCCCTGGCCGAGTATCGTGGGCTCACCGTCGCCGACCTCGACAAGCTGCGCCGCACTGCGCGCGAGCAAGGTGTGTATCTTCACGTCCTGAAGAACACCCTGGCTCGCCGTGCAGTTGCCGGCACCGCTTTCGAATCGGCGGCCGAGTCCATGTCCGGCCCGCTGATCTATGGCTTCTCGGAAGACGCCATTGCTGCAGCCAAGGTGGTTGTCGACTTCGCCAAGACCAACGACAAGCTGGTCTTGAAGGGTGGTGCCTATGCAGGCAAGGCCCTCGACGTCAACGGCATCAAGGCTCTGGCATCGATTCCGAGCAAGGAAGTTCTGCTTGCCCAGTTTCTGGGACTGCTGCAGTCGCCGATCTCGCGCACCGCGCGTGTTCTGGCTGCACTGGCCGAGAAGCGTGCCGTCCCGGCTGCCGAAGAGGCCGTCGAAGCGACTGCCGACGTGGCAACCGAAGCAGCCGCAGGCTGAAGCAAACTCATTTACCGTATTTAGGAACCCAAAATGGCATTCGACAAAGACGCTTTCCTGACCGCCCTGGACAGCATGACCGTCCTGGAACTCAATGACCTGGTCAAGGCCATCGAAGAGAAGTTCGGCGTGTCCGCCGCTGCAATGGCCGCCCCGGGCGCCGGTGCTGGCGCTGCCGCCGCCGTGGTCGAAGAGAAGACCGAATTCAACGTCGTGCTGCTCGACGCCGGCGCTCAGAAGGTTTCGGTCATCAAGGCCGTGCGCGAACTGACGGGCCTGGGCCTGAAGGAAGCCAAGGACCTGGTCGACGGCGCTCCGAAGAACGTCAAGGAAGGCATCGCCAAGGCCGACGCCGAAGCTGCCCTCAAGAAGCTGCTGGAAGCCGGCGCCAAGGCAGAGATCAAGTAATCAACGGATGCGCTTCGTGCGCATTCGAGTTGCTTGCAAGGCTGGCCCTGTGGGGCCGGCCTTTTGGTGTTTCAAGGTCGGCAGCACCGCTGCTTGACCTTGGAGACCACCTGTAAAAGTCCGTGCAGCTAGGCTCGCGGTCTTTTCCAAGTGTTCTCTGAACCGACTGCAGAGAACGGGTTTGGTCGGGCCGAGGTGCAATGCCTTGGTTGTCCGCCAGCGGCTGGTAGTGGCCAGCCACCAAGCATCGGGCCGTCCTGTGTGACGTCAGCCCGCCAATGCCAGTCGCCGAACGATGCACTGTCCTGGCCCGACGGTGGTGTTCGACACGGAGTGATTGATGGCGAAAGCTTCCCCCTACAGCTATACCGAGCGCAAGCGCATTCGCAAGAGTTTCGGCAAGCGCGCAAGTGTGCTCAACGTGCCCTATCTGCTGACGATGCAGAAGGACAGCTACGTTGCCTTCCTGCAAAAGGACGTCCCGCCCAAACAGCGCAAGCCTGAAGGCCTGCAAGCGGCTTTCATCTCGGCGTTCCCGATTGTTTCGCACAACGGGTTCGTGGAGATGAAGTTCATCGAATTCAACATCGCCAAACCGCCGTTCGACGTGCGCGAATGCCAGCAGCGCGGCCTGACCTTTGCCGCCGCCGTGCGCGCCAAGCTGCAGATGATCGTCTATGACCGCGAGGCCTCGACCTCGCAGTCGAAGGTGGTCAAGGAGATCAAGGAGCAGGAGGTCTACATGGGCGAAGTGCCCTTGATGACCGACTACGGCTCCTTCATCGTCAACGGCACCGAGCGCGTCATCGTCTCGCAGCTGCACCGCTCGCCGGGCGTGTTCTTCGAGCACGACAAGGGCAAGACTCACAGCTCGGGCAAGCTGCTGTTCTCGGCGCGGATCATTCCGTACCGCGGATCGTGGCTGGACTTCGAGTTCGACCCGAAGGACATCCTGTTCTTCCGCGTCGACCGCCGCCGCAAGATGCCGGTGACGATCCTGCTCAAGGCGATCGGCCTGAACCCTGAGCAGATCCTGGCGCACTTCTTCAAGTTCGACAATTTCCGCCTGATGGACACCGGCGCCCAGATGGAGTTCGTCGCCGAGCGCATCAAGGGCGAGGTGGCCCGCTTCGACATCACCGACAAGAACGGCAACGTCGTCGTCGAGAAGGACAAGCGCATCACCGCCAAGCACATCCGCTCGCTGGACGCCTCGGGCACGCAGTACATCAGCGTGCCGGAAGACTTCCTGGTCGGCCGTGTCGTGGCGCGCAACATGGTCGACGCCGACACCGGCGAGATCGTTGCCAAGGCCAATGACGAGCTGACCGAGCTGCTGCTCAAGAAGCTGCGCAGTGCCGGCATCAAGGATCTGCAGTGCCTGTACACCAATGAGCTGAACCAGGGCGCCTTCATCAGCCAGACGCTGGCGTCGGATGAAACCGCCGACCAGCTCGCCGCGCGCGTGGCCATCTACCGCATGATGCGCCCCGGCGAGCCGCCGACCGAAGACGCCGTCGAGGCGCTGTTCCATCGGCTGTTCTACAACGCCGACACCTACGACCTGTCGCGCGTGGGCCGCATGAAGTTCAACGCCCGCGTGGGCCGCGAGGCTTCCGAAGGCGCGATGACGCTGGCCAACGACGACATCCTCGATGTCGTCAAGATCCTGGTCGACCTGCGCAACGGCAACGGCGAAGTCGACGACATCGACCACCTCGGCAACCGCCGCGTGCGTTGCGTGGGCGAACTGGCCGAAAACCAGTACCGCTCGGGCCTGGCGCGGATCGAGAAGGCTGTCAAGGAACGCCTCGGCCAGGCCGAGACCGAGTCCCTGATGCCGCACGACCTGATCAACTCCAAGCCGATTTCCGCGGCGCTCAAGGAGTTCTTCGGTGCGTCGCAGCTGTCGCAGTTCATGGACCAGACCAACCCGCTGTCGGAGATCACGCACAAGCGTCGTGTCTCGGCACTGGGCCCGGGCGGCCTGACCCGCGAGCGCGCCGGCTTCGAGGTGCGCGACGTGCACCCGACCCACTACGGCCGCGTCTGCCCGATCGAGACGCCGGAAGGCCCGAACATCGGCCTGATCAACTCGCTGGCGCTGTTCGCCCGCCTGAACGACTACGGCTTCCTCGAGACGCCGTATCGCCGGGTCAAGGACGGCATCGCGACGACGCAGATCGACTACCTGTCGGCGATCGAAGAAGGCAAGTACGTGATCGCGCAGGCCAATGCCTCGCTCGACGCCGACAGCCGCCTGACCGACGAGCTGGTCTCGGCACGTGAAAAGGGCGACTCGGTGCTGACGCAGCCCGAGCGCATCCAGTACATGGACGTGGCGCCGACGCAGATCGTGTCGGTGGCGGCGTCGCTGGTGCCGTTCCTGGAGCACGACGACGCGAACCGCGCGCTGATGGGCGCCAACATGCAGCGTCAGGCCGTGCCGGTCCTGCGCCCTGAAAAGGCGCTGGTCGGTACCGGTGTCGAGCGCGTGGCCGCGGTCGACTCGGGCACGGTGGTGACGGCGCGCCGCGGCGGCATCGTCGACTACATCGACACCAACCGCATCGTGATCCGCGTCAACGACGCCGAGACGGTGGCCGGTGAAGTCGGCGTCGACATCTACAACCTGATCAAGTACCACCGTTCGAACCAGAACACCAACATCCACCAGCGTCCGATCGTCAGCCGCGGTCACCTGGTCGGTGCCGGCGACGTGATCGCCGACGGTGCGTCGACCGACCTGGGTGAACTGGCGCTGGGCCAGAACATGCTGGTCGCGTTCATGCCGTGGAACGGCTACAACTTCGAAGACTCGATCCTGATCTCCGAACGCGTGGTGGCCGAAGACCGCTACACCTCGATCCACATCGAGGAACTGGTGGTGATGGCGCGTGACACCAAGCTGGGCCCCGAGGACATCACCCGCGACATCCCGAACCTGTCGGAGGCGCAGCTGTCGCGTCTGGACGAGTCGGGCATCGTCTACGTCGGTGCCGAGGTGAACCCGGGCGACGTGCTGGTCGGCAAGGTCACGCCCAAGGGCGAGACCACGCTGACGCCGGAAGAGAAGCTGCTGCGCGCGATCTTCGGCGAGAAGGCCTCGGACGTGAAGGACACCTCGCTGCGCGTGGATCAAGGCACGAGCGGCACCGTCATCGACGTGCAGGTCTTCACCCGTGAAGGCATCACCCGCGACAAGCGCGCCCAGCAGATCATCGACGACGAGCTCAAGCGCTTCCGCCTCGACCTGAACGACCAGCTGCGCATCGTCGAAGCCGACGCGTTCGACCGGATCGAGAAGCTGCTGACCGGCAAGATCGCCAACGGCGGCCCGCGCAAGATCGCCAAGGGCACGGTGATCGACAAGGCCTACCTGACCGACGTCGAGAAGTACCACTGGTTCGACATCCGTCCGGCCGAAGACGAAGCCGCCAACCAGCTCGAGTCGATCAAGAACTCGCTCGAGCAGACGCGTCACAGCTTCGACCTGGCCTTCGAAGAAAAGCGCAAGAAGCTCACGCAGGGCGATGAACTGCCGGCCGGCGTGCTGAAGATGGTCAAGGTGTACCTGGCCGTCAAGCGCCGCCTGCAGCCGGGCGACAAGATGGCCGGCCGTCACGGCAACAAGGGCGTGGTCTCCAAGATCACCCCGATCGAGGACATGCCGTACATGGCCGACGGTACCCCCGCCGACATCGTGCTCAACCCGCTGGGCGTGCCTTCGCGGATGAACGTGGGTCAGGTGCTGGAAGTCCACCTCGGCTGGGCCGGCAAGGGCATCGGCCAGCGCATCGGCGACATGCTGCAAGGCGAGGCCCGCGTGGCCGAGCTGCGCAAGTTCTTCGACGAGCTCTACAACCAGTCGGGCGGCAAGTCCGAATCGCTGGATGACCTGAGCGACGAGGACGTCATCGAGATGGCCGGCAACCTGTCCAACGGCGTGCCGTTCGCCACGCCGGTGTTCGACGGTGCCAAGGAAGAAGAGATCCGCGGCATGCTCAAGCTGGCGTACCCGGACGACATCGCCGCACGCAAGGGCCTGACGCCCACGCGCACGCAGGCCTGGCTGTGCGACGGCCGCACCGGCGAGCAGTTCGAGCGCCCGGTCACGGTCGGCTACATGCACGTGCTGAAACTGCACCACCTGGTCGACGACAAGATGCACGCCCGCTCGACCGGCCCGTACTCGCTCGTCACCCAGCAGCCGCTGGGCGGCAAGGCGCAGTTCGGTGGTCAGCGCTTCGGTGAAATGGAAGTGTGGGCACTTGAAGCGTACGGCGCGGCCTATGTGCTGCAGGAGATGCTCACGGTGAAGTCCGATGACGTCAACGGCCGTACCAAGGTCTACGAAAGCATCGTCAAGGGTGAACATTCGATCGACGCGGGCATGCCCGAATCGTTCAATGTGCTGGTCAAGGAAATTCGCTCGCTCGGTATCGACATCGAGCTCGAGCGCAACTAAAGGAGAAGATGCATGAAGGGACTACTCGACCTTTTCAAGCAGTTCACCCCGGATGAACATTTCGACGCGATCAAGATCGGGCTTGCCAGCCCGGAGAAGATCCGTTCGTGGTCGTTCGGCGAGGTGAAGAAGCCCGAGACCATCAACTACCGGACCTTCAAGCCCGAACGTGACGGCCTGTTCTGCGCCAAGATCTTCGGCCCGATCAAGGACTACGAGTGCCTGTGCGGCAAGTACAAGCGCCTCAAGCACCGCGGCGTGATCTGCGAGAAGTGCGGCGTCGAAGTCACGCAGACCAAGGTTCGCCGTGACCGCATGGGTCACATCGACCTGGCGGCGCCGTGCGCGCACATCTGGTTCCTGAAGTCGCTGCCGTCGCGTCTGGGCCTGGTGCTCGACATGACGCTGCGCGACATCGAGCGGGTGCTGTACTTCGAAGCGTACGTGGTGACCGACCCGGGCATGACTCCGCTGAAGAAGTTCAGCATCATGACCGAGGACGACTACGACACCAAGAAGCGCGAATTCGGCGACGAGTTCGTCGCACTGATGGGCGCCGAAGGCATCAAGCAGCTGCTGCAGGAGATGGATCTCGACACCGAGATCGACAAGCTGCGCAACGACATGACCGGCAGCGAGCTGAAGGTCAAGAAGAATTCCAAGCGCCTGAAGGTGATGGAAGCCTTCAAGAAGTCGGGCATCAAGCCCAACTGGATGGTCATGGACGTGCTGCCGGTGCTGCCGCCGGACCTGCGCCCGCTGGTGCCGCTGGACGGCGGTCGTTTCGCGACCTCCGACCTGAACGACCTGTATCGCCGCGTCATCAACCGCAACAACCGCCTGGCGCGGCTGCTCGAGCTGAAGGCGCCCGAGATCATCGTGCGCAACGAGAAGCGCATGCTGCAGGAGGCGGTCGACTCGCTGCTCGACAACGGCCGTCGCGGCAAGGCGATGACCGGTGCCAACAAGCGTGCGCTGAAGTCGCTGGCCGACATGATCAAGGGCAAGAGCGGCCGCTTCCGCCAGAACTTGCTGGGCAAGCGCGTCGACTACTCGGGCCGTTCGGTCATCACCGTGGGCCCGTACCTCAAGCTGCACCAGTGCGGCCTGCCCAAGCTGATGGCGCTGGAGCTGTTCAAGCCCTTCATCTTCTCGCGCCTCGAGGCGATGGGCATCGCGTCCACCATCAAGCAGGCCAAGAAGGAAGTCGAATCCGGCACGCCGGTGGTGTGGGACATCCTTGAGGAAGTGATCAAGGAACACCCGGTGATGCTCAACCGCGCACCGACCCTGCACCGCCTGGGCATCCAGGCCTTCGAGCCGGTGCTGATCGAAGGCAAGGCGATCCAGCTGCATCCGCTGGTCTGCTCGGCCTTCAACGCCGACTTCGACGGCGACCAGATGGCCGTGCACGTGCCGCTGTCGATCGAGGCGCAGATGGAAGCCCGCACGCTGATGCTGGCGTCGAACAACGTGCTGTTCCCGGCTTCGGGCGAGCCGTCGATCGTGCCGTCGCAGGACGTGGTGCTGGGTCTGTACTACGCGACCCGCGAGCGCACCAACGGTCTCGGCGAAGGCATGATCTTCTCCGACGTGGTCGAAGTGCAGCGCGCACTCGACAACAAGGTGGTCGAGATCACCGCCAGGATCAGCGTGCGCCTGACCGAATGGCTGCGCCCTGAAGACGGCAGCGACAACTTCGAGCCGCACACCAGCCTGATCCACACCACGGTCGGCCGTGCGCTGCTGTCGGAGATCCTGCCCAAGGGCCTGCCGTTCAGCGTGATGAACAAGGCGCTGAAGAAGAAGGAGATCTCGCGCCTGATCAACACCGCCTTCCGCAAGTGCGGCCTGAAGGCCACGGTGGTGTTCGCCGACAAGCTGCTGCAGAGCGGCTTCCGTCTCGCCACGCGTGCCGGCATCTCGATCGCGATCGACGACATGCTGGTGCCCAAGCAGAAGCAGATGCTGATCGAGCGGGCCGAGAACGAGGTCAAGGAGATCGAGCAGCAGTACGTCTCGGGTCTGGTGACGGCCGGCGAGCGCTACAACAAGGTGGTCGACATCTGGGGCAAGACCGGCGACGAGGTCGGCAAGGTCATGATGAGCCAGCTGTCCAAGCAGAAGGTCATCGACCGCAACGGCAAGGAAGTGGACCAGGAGTCGTTCAACTCGATCTACATGATGGCCGACTCGGGCGCGCGGGGTTCTGCCGCCCAGATCCGCCAGCTCGCCGGCATGCGCGGCCTGATGGCCAAGCCGGACGGCTCGATCATCGAGACGCCGATCACGGCGAACTTCCGCGAAGGCCTGAACGTTCTGCAGTACTTCATCTCCACCCACGGCGCCCGCAAGGGCCTGGCGGACACGGCGCTGAAGACCGCGAACTCGGGTTACCTGACGCGTCGCCTGGTCGACGTGACGCAGGACCTGGTCGTGATCGAGGACGACTGCGGCACCGACAACGGCATGGCGATGCGTGCGCTGGTCGAAGGTGGCGAAGTGATCGAATCGCTGCGCGACCGCATCCTCGGCCGTGTCACCGCGATCGACGTCACGCACCCCGAGACGCAGGAAGTGCTCGTGCTCGCCGGCAAGATGCTCGACGAGGACACGATGGAAGTGCTCGAGGCGGCAGGCGTCGACGAAGTCAAGGTCCGCACCTCGCTGACCTGCGACACGCGTTTCGGCATCTGCGCCAAGTGCTACGGCCGTGACCTCGGCCGTGGCGGCCTGGTCAACCAGGGCGAGGCGGTCGGCGTGATCGCCGCCCAGTCGATCGGCGAGCCGGGCACGCAGCTGACGATGCGGACCTTCCACATCGGCGGCGCGGCTTCGCGCGCAGCGGTGGCCTCGAGCGTCGACGCCAAGAGCGACGGCATCATCGGCTTCAACAGCACGATGCGCTACGTCACCAACGCCAAGGGCGAGCTGGTGGTGATTTCGCGTTCCGGCGAGATCATCATCACCGACCCGCACGGCCGCGAGCGTGAGCGTCACAAGGTGCCGTACGGCGCGATCCTGAACGTCAAGCCCGACCAGACCCTCAAGGCCGGCACGATCCTGGGCAACTGGGATCCGCTGACGCGTCCGATCATCACCGAGTTCGCCGGCCATACCCGCTTCGAGAACGTCGAAGAAGGCGTGACCGTGGCCAAGCAGGTCGACGAAGTGACCGGCCTGTCGACGCTGGTGGTCATCGACCCGAAGCGCCGCGGTTCGGCCAAGGTGGTGCGTCCGCAGGTCAAGCTGCTCGACGTCAACGGCCAGGAAGTCAAGATCCCCGGTACCGACCACTCGGTGACGATCGGCTTCCCGATCGGCGCGCTGATCCAGGTGCGCGACGGCCAGGACGTGATGCCTGGCGAAGTGCTGGCGCGTATCCCGGTCGAAGGCCAGAAGACGCGTGACATCACCGGCGGTCTGCCGCGGGTGGCCGAGCTGTTCGAGGCCCGCACGCCCAAGGACAAGGGCATCCTGGCCGAGGTCACCGGCACGGTGTCGTTCGGCAAGGAGACCAAGGGCAAGGTCCGGCTGCAGATCACCGATCCGGAAGGCAAGGTCTACGAAGAGCTGGTGCCCAAGGAAAAGAACATCGTGGTGCACGAAGGCCAGGTGGTCAACAAGGGCGAGTCGATCATCGACGGCCCGGCCGATCCGCAGGACATCCTGCGTCTGCTGGGGGTCGAGGAACTGGCGCGCTACATCGTCGACGAAGTGCAGGACGTCTATCGCCTGCAGGGCGTGAAGATCAACGACAAGCACATCGAGGTGATCGTTCGCCAGATGCTGCGCCGCGTGCAGATCACCAACCCGGGCGATTCGCACTACATCCTGGGCGAGCAGGTCGAGCGGTCCGAGCTGTTCGGCACCAACGACAAGCTGCGCGCGCAGGACAAGCTGCCGGCCACCTACTCCGACGTGCTGCTGGGCATCACCAAGGCCTCTTTGTCGACCGACTCGTTCATCTCGGCGGCTTCCTTCCAGGAAACGACCCGGGTGCTCACCGAGGCGGCCATCATGGGCAAGCGCGACGAGCTGCGTGGTCTGAAGGAAAACGTCATCGTCGGCCGTCTGATCCCGGCTGGTACCGGCATGGCGTATCACCAGGCGCGCAAGGCCAAGGACGAGCTCGACGACAACGAGCGTCGCCTGATCGCCATGCAGGAGGCGCAGGAAGCGCTGGCTGCCGTGGATGCCGACATGGCTGACTCCGCGGGGAACGCGGCGGAGTAAGGCGCCACACACGTGCGTCACGGCGCTTGCCGAGACGCGTGTAGATGCCAGTCTGAAGGCCCGCCTTGGCGGGCCTTTTTTCGCCCTCGTGAACCCGTGGCGGATCGGTTCAGGGCACCAGGCGGCTCCTTGAATTATTTGTCAGATAACGCTTGCGCCAGGTTCGAATCCTTGTCATAATATCTTTCTCAGTCGCGGAGTGGAGCAGTCTGGTAGCTCGTTGGGCTCATAACCCAAAGGTCGCAGGTTCAAATCCTGCCTCCGCAACCAAGGTATTCAAGGACTTCAGGTCCGTAAAAAGCCAACCAGCCGGTTGGCTTTTTTGTTTTCTGCTCGGGTTTTTGCTTGATATCGCGCCGTTTCAGGCGGCGCGGGCTTGGCGGTGTGCGTTTGCGGTGCTTTTGGACCAAGACCAACATCAAGGCCCAAGCCCGACCAGGCAAGAAAAAACCCCCTGAGCCACCGCGTTGCGCTGGCTCAGGGGGTTGATGTGCTGCGTTGGCAGCGGCTGCTTATTGCAGCTTGATTTCGACGTCCACGCCTGCGGGCAGGTCGAGCTTCATCAGGGCGTCAACCGTCTTGTCGGTCGGATCGACGATGTCCATCAGGCGCTGGTGGGTGCGCATTTCAAACTGGTCGCGGCTGGTCTTGTTGACGTGCGGCGAACGCAGGATGTCGAAACGCTGCATGCGGGTCGGCAGGGGCACGGGGCCCTTGACGATCGCACCCGTGCGCTTGGCGGTCTCGACGATTTCCTGAGCCGACTGGTCGATCAGCTTGTAATCGAAGGCCTTCAGACGGATGCGGATCTTTTGCTTTTGCATGGTCATTCCTTAAAGAGCGGAGTGCAGCCCGAGGGCTGCGCGAACGGATGCGGGCGCCAGGGCGCCCGCAAGGTTCACACTTACGCGATGATCTTGGCCACGACGCCGGCGCCGACGGTACGGCCGCCTTCGCGGATGGCGAAACGCAGGCCTTCTTCCATGGCGATCGGGGCGATCAGCTTGACCGTGATCGACACGTTGTCACCGGGCATGACCATTTCCTTGTCCTTGGGCAGCTCGATGGCGCCGGTGACGTCGGTGGTGCGGAAGTAGAACTGCGGGCGGTAGTTGTTGAAGAACGGCGTGTGGCGGCCGCCTTCTTCCTTGCTCAGCACGTAGATCTCGCCCGTGAAGTGGGTGTGCGGCTTGACGCTGCCCGGCTTGCACAGCACTTGGCCGCGCTGCACGTCTTCGCGCTTGGTGCCGCGCAGCAGGATGCCGACGTTGTCGCCCGCCTGACCTTGGTCGAGCAGCTTGCGGAACATCTCGACGCCGGTGCAGGTGGTGTTCTGCGTGGCGCTGATGCCGACGATCTCGATGGCTTCGCCGACCTTGATGATGCCGCGCTCGATACGGCCGGTCACCACGGTGCCGCGACCCGAGATCGAGAACACGTCTTCGACCGGCATCAGGAAGGCGCCGTCGACCGCGCGCTCGGGCGTGGGGATGTAGCTGTCGAGCGCATCGGCCAGCTTCATGATGGCCTGCTCGCCCAGCGGGCCCTTGTCGCCTTCGAGGGCGAGCTTGGCGCTGCCGTGCACGATCGGGGTGTCGTCACCCGGGAACTCGTACTTGTCGAGCAGCTCGCGCACTTCCATTTCGACCAGCTCGAGCAGCTCGGCGTCGTCGACCATGTCGCACTTGTTCAGGAACACGATGATGTACGGCACACCGACCTGACGCGCCAGCAGGATGTGCTCGCGGGTCTGGGGCATCGGGCCGTCGGCGGCCGAGCACACCAGGATCGCGCCGTCCATCTGGGCGGCGCCGGTGATCATGTTCTTGACGTAGTCGGCGTGACCCGGGCAGTCGACGTGTGCGTAATGGCGGTTGGCCGTTTCGTACTCGACGTGCGCGGTGTTGATGGTGATGCCGCGTGCCTTCTCTTCGGGCGCTGCGTCGATCTGGTCGTACGCCTTGGCCGAGCCGCCGAACTTGGCTGCCAGCACGGTCGTGATCGCCGCCGTCAGCGTCGTCTTGCCGTGGTCCACGTGACCGATCGTGCCGACGTTGACGTGCGGCTTGGTCCGCTCAAACTTTTCCTTAGCCATCTCGAATCTCCAAAAAAGAGCAATGCCCGTGTCGGTTTAAGGTCTCCGGATCTGGCCTGCCACGGGCAGCTGGCCAACCTCGTGATCCGAGGCATCGAAGACCGATAGATGTCCCAACCGACCCGGCGCAGGCCGTGGATCCGGCTTTGCCAGTCCACTGGCCTGGCCCCCTCGAGGGGGAGCGGCGTGAGCCGCTCGGGGGTGGGCCTTACTTGCCGCGAGCGGTGATGATCGCGTCGGCCACGTTCTTCGGAGCTTCGCTGTAGTGCTTGAACTCCATCGTGTACGTGGCGCGGCCTTGCGTGGCCGAGCGCAGCGAGGTCGAGTAGCCGAACATTTCCGACAGCGGGACTTCGGCCTTGATGACCTTGCCGCCACCGACCATGTCGTCCATGCCCTGGACCATGCCGCGGCGGCTGGACAGGTCGCCCATCACCGTGCCGGCGTAGTCTTCCGGGGTCTCGACTTCCACGGCCATCATCGGCTCGAGGATCACCGGCTTGGCCTTGCGCATGCCGTCCTTGAAGCCCATCGACGCCGCCATCTTGAAGGCGTTTTCGTTCGAGTCGACTTCATGGTACGAACCGAAGGTCAGCGTGACCTTGACGTCGACCACCGGGAAACCGGCCAGCACGCCGTTGGGCAGCGTGTCGATCAGGCCCTTTTCCACCGCGGGGATGAACTCGCGGGGCACGACGCCGCCCTTGATGGCGTCGACGAACTGGAAGCCGGCGCCCGGCTCCTGCGGCTCGACGGTCAGCACGACGTGACCGTACTGGCCCTTGCCGCCCGACTGGCGCACGAACTTGCCTTCGACGTCCTTGACCAGGTCACGGATCGTTTCGCGATACGCCACCTGCGGCTTGCCGACGTTGGCTTCCACGCCGAACTCGCGCTTCATGCGGTCGACGATGATTTCCAGGTGCAGCTCGCCCATGCCGGAAATGATGGTCTGGCCCGATTCTTCGTCGGTGCGCACGCGGAACGACGGATCTTCGGCAGCCAGACGGCCCAGCGCGATGCCCATCTTTTCCTGGTCGGCCTTGGTCTTGGGCTCGACAGCCTGCGAGATCACCGGCTCCGGGAAGATCATCTTCACCAGCGTGATCGGCGAGTCGATGTCGCACAGGGTCTCGCCCGTGGTGACTTCCTTCAGGCCCACGCAGGCGGCGATGTCGCCGGCCAGGATCTCCTTGATTTCTTCACGCTGGTTGGCGTGCATCTGCAGGATCCGGCCGATGCGCTCCTTCTTGCCGCGGATCGGGTTGTAGACGCTCGAACCCGACTGCAGCACGCCCGAATAGACGCGCACGAAGGTCAGCTGGCCAACGAACGGGTCGGTCATCAGCTTGAACGCCAGGGCGGAGAACTTCTCCTTGTCGTCGGCGCGGCGGCTGATCGGCTGATCGTCGTCGTCGGTGCCGGTGACCGGGGGGATGTCCACCGGCGACGGCAGGTAGTCGATCACGGCGTCGAGCATGCGCTGCACGCCCTTGTTCTTGAACGCGGTGCCGCACAGCATCGGCTGGATCTCGCAGGCGATGGTGCGGGTGCGCAGCGCGAGCTTGATCTCGTCCTCGGTCAGGTCGCCCGTCTCGAGGTACTTGTTCATCAGCTCTTCGCTGGCTTCGGCCGCGGCCTCGACCATCTTCTCGCGCCATTCCTGGGCCACGCCTTCGAGGCCGGCCGGGATGTCTTCGTAGCTGAACTTCATGCCCTGGGAAGCTTCGTCCCAGATGATGGCCTTCATCTTCAGCAGGTCGACCACGCCGGTGAAGCTGTCTTCGGCGCCGATCGGCACCACCACCGGCACCGGATTGGCGCGCAGGCGGGTCTTCATCTGGTCGACGACCTTGAAGAAGTTCGCGCCGGTGCGGTCCATCTTGTTGACGAACGCGAGGCGGGGCACCTTGTACTTGTTGGCCTGGCGCCAGACGGTTTCCGACTGCGGCTGCACGCCGCCGACGGCGCAATAGACCATGCAGGCACCGTCGAGCACGCGCATCGAACGCTCGACTTCGATCGTGAAGTCGACGTGCCCGGGGGTGTCGATGATGTTGAAACGGTGTTCCGGCAGCGAGCGGTCCATGCCCTTCCAGAAGCAGGTCGTCGCGGCCGACGTGATGGTGATGCCGCGCTCTTGCTCCTGCTCCATCCAGTCCATCGTGGCGGCGCCATCGTGGACTTCACCGATCTTGTGGTTCACACCCGTGTAATACAGGATGCGCTCGGTGGTGGTGGTTTTGCCGGCGTCGATGTGAGCCGAGATACCGATGTTCCGGTACCGCTCGATGGGGGTCTGGCGAGCCATGATGTCACTCCAAATACAAAGAATGCCCCAGGCGGTCGATCGGACCGAACGGGGCAGTCAGGGGTCAAGGTCGGGTGGACCGGATCAGAAACGGAAGTGCGAGAACGCCTTGTTGGCTTCAGCCATGCGGTGCACTTCGTCGCGCTTCTTCATCGCGCCGCCACGGCCTTCGCAGGCTTCCATCAGCTCGTTGGCCAGGCGCTGGGCCATGGACTTCTCGCTGCGCTTGCGGGCCGATTCCTTCAGCCAGCGCATGGCCAGAGCCATCCGGCGGATGGGGCGAACTTCCACGGGAACTTGGTAGTTCGCACCACCGACGCGGCGTGACTTCACTTCGACCATCGGCTTGACGTTGTTCAGCGCGGTCAGGAAGATTTCCATCGGATCCTTGCCGGCCTTCTTCTCGACCTGCTCGAGGGCGCCGTAGATGATGCGCTCGGCAACAGCCTTCTTGCCCGATTCCATGATGACGTTCATGAACTTGGACAGATCGACCGAACCGAATTTCGGATCAGGCAGGATCTCCCGTTTGGGGACTTCGCGACGACGTGGCATATCAATTCCTTTCGATGCTTCAGTTGGCGGCTGGCTTCAGGCCTGCAGCCTGGGATGTCGGCAAATACAACAACCCACTTACTCGCCCACCACGGTTGTGGTGGCCGCTGCTTCGACACCGCGCAGTCTGACCGCGCCGGGTGACGAAGACGTGACCTGTGATCAGGCCTTCTTCGGGCGCTTCGAGCCGTACTTGGAGCGCGACTGCTTGCGATCCTTGACGCCTTGCAGGTCGAGCGAACCGCGCACGATGTGGTAACGCACACCCGGCAAGTCCTTGACACGGCCGCCGCGCACGAGCACGACACTGTGTTCCTGCAGGTTGTGGCCTTCGCCGCCGATGTACGAGATGACCTCGAAACCGTTGGTCAGGCGCACCTTGGCGACCTTGCGAAGCGCCGAGTTCGGCTTCTTCGGGGTCGTGGTGTACACGCGGGTGCAGACACCGCGGCGCTGCGGGCAGTTCTGCATCGCAGGCGACTTGGATTTCGTGACCTCGACCTCACGGCCTTGGCGCACGAGCTGGTTGATGGTTGGCATGGGTAACTTGTTCCCGTTTGAAGTTACGTTGATCGTTTTCGCCGCCGGATCATCGGCGCGAACCGGGTGGTGCAAGCAACAAAGCCTGCGTGAGGCTTGGAAACCTCCGCAGGCACTGTCTGAAGCAGACCCAGGCTCCGACGCTGACGGTCGAAAGCCCGCAAGTATAGCTTGGTGCTCCCAAAAGAGGCAACGTGCGCCTTTGTCCTTCGGCTTGAACTAGAGTTGTCGCGATGTCCACGCCCTCCGACCTGCGCTTTCCGTCGATCGATGCCTTGAGGGCGTTCGATGCCGTCGCGCGGCTGGGCAGCTACGAGCGCGCTGCCGACGAGCTGGCCATCACCGCCAGTGCCGTCAGCAAGCGCATCGTCACGCTCGAGGACCTGCTCGGCGCGGCCCTGCTGGTGCGTGGCGCGCGCGCGCTGGCCTTGACGGCACACGGCAAGGAGTATCTCGCGCAGGTGCGCGCCGCGCTCGGCCTGCTGGCCACCGTGCCCCTGCATCAGCGCGCGCGCCAGCGCATGCAGAAGCTGCGGGTCAGCGCGCCGCCCACCTTCGCCCGCCTGATCCTGGTGCCGGCGCTGGAGCAGTACACCGCCGCGCACCCGCAGGTCGAGCTGGAGGTGGTGCTGTCGATCCCGTTCCTGGAGCACGCCGGCTCCGCCGAGGCCGACGTCGAGATCCGCCACGGCGATGCCGCCGCGTTCGGTGCCGCGCCGTTGATGCACGACTGCGTGGTGCCGCTCGCCAGCCCCGGCCTGCTGGCGCGCTGCGGCCTGCCGGCCGAGCCGGCCGATCTGGCGCGTTTTGCGCTGCTGCGCACGCCGGTCGAGCCCTGGTCGCCGTGGTTGCGCGCCGCCGGGCTCGACTGGCCCGAGCCTTCGACCGGACCGAGGCTGGTCGACCTGGGCCTGACGCTCGAAGCCGCCGTCTGCGGCCAGGGCATCGCGCTGGCGCGGCCGTCGCTGGCCCGGCACTGGCTCGACAGCGGCACCCTGCGCCCGGTGCTCAAGGTGACGGCGACGCCCGCGTCGCAGTATTTCCAGCTCGTCCAGACCGCCAACCCGGCCGCGCTCGACTTCTCGAGCTGGCTCGCCGGTGTCTGTGCCGATGCGGCGGCGCGTGGCCGCGAAGCGCTTTCCGCCGCGGCCTGAAGATATTTCGCGGTACGCCGCCTCCCCACTCGCTAGCATCGCGGCCAGTTACAAAAGAGGAGACCGCCGTGACCGTCATCACCACCATCGAAGACCTGCGTGTTCTGGCCGAGAAGCGCGTGCCGCGCATGTTCTACGACTACGCCGATTCCGGCTCGTGGACCGAGAGCACCTACCGCGCCAACGAGAGCGAGTTCCAGAAGATCAAGCTGCGCCAGCGCGTCGCGGTCAACATGGAGAACCGCAGCACCGCCGTCAAGATGATCGGCATCGACGCCCGGATGCCGGTGGCGATCGCGCCGGTCGGCCTGACCGGCATGCAGCACGCCGACGGCGAGATCCACGCCGCGCGCGCGGCCGAGAAGTTCGGCATCCCGTTCACGCTCTCGACCATGAGCATCTGCTCGATCGAGGACATCGCGCAGAACACCACCGCGCCGTTCTGGTTTCAGCTCTACATGATGCGCGACCGCGACGCGATGGCCCGCATGATCGAACGCTGTCGCGCCGCCAAGTGCAGTGCGCTGGTGCTGACGCTCGACCTGCAGGTGATCGGCCAGCGCCACAAGGATCTCAAGAACGGCCTGACCGCGCCGCCCAGGCCGACGCTCAAGAACATCATCAACCTGATGACCAAGCCGCGCTGGTGCCTCGGCATGGCGGGCACCCGGCGCCACACCTTCCGCAACCTGGTCGGCCACGTCAAGGGCGTGAGCAACATGCGCTCGCTGTCGGCCTGGACCAACGAGCAGTTCGACCCCACCTTGTCGTGGGCCGACGTGGCCTGGGTCAAGGCGCAATGGGGCGGCAAGCTGATCCTGAAAGGAATCCAGGACGTCGAAGACGCCAGGCTCGCGGTGGCCAGCGGCGCCGACGCGATCGTCGTCAGCAACCACGGCGGCCGCCAGCTCGACGGCGCGCTGAGCTCGATCGAGGCCCTGCCGGCGATCGTCGAGGCGGTCGGCGACCGGATCGAGGTCTGGATGGACGGTGGCATCCGCAGCGGCCAGGATGTGCTGAAAGCCTGGGCGCTCGGCGCCCGCGGCACGATGATCGGCCGCGCGATGGTCTACGGCCTGGGCGCGATGGGCGAGGCCGGCGTCACCAAGGCGCTGGAGATCCTGCACAAGGAGCTCGACGTGACGATGGCCTTCTGCGGCCACACGAAGCTGACCAACGTCGACCGCCGCATCCTGGTGCCGGGCTCCTATCCGCTGCCGAGCGCGAACCCGGTCGACTGACCGGAGCCTGCGGTCAGAGCGACGGCGCGGCGTTGAACACCCGCCCCGAGTGCTCGCGCATCGAGTGGAACTGGATGTCGGGCACGCGCTCCTGCGTCACCCGCAGGTCGGAGCTGTACTGCACCATGAAGGCCGGCGCGCCGACCACGTCGTGGGCGATGCGCAGCGGCTCGCTGTCGATGAACTTCTTGAGCTTGGCCTCGTCGGCGCAGGTGATCCAGCGTGCGATCGAGAAGCGGCACGGGTCGAGCCGGGCCTCGACGCCGTATTCGCCCTTGAGCCGGTGCAGCACCACCTCGAACTGCAGCTGGCCGATCGCGCCCAGCATCAGCGAGCCGCCGGCCACCGGGGTGAAGACCTGGATCGCGCCTTCTTCGCCCAGCTGCTGCAGGCCCTGGCGCAGCTGCTTGCTGCGCAGCGGGTCGCGCAGCTCGACGGTGCGGAAGCTCTCGGGCGCGAAGAACGGCAGCCCGGTGTAGTGCAGCATCTCGCCTTCGGTCAGCGTGTCGCCGAGCTGCAGCACGCCGTGGTTGGGGATGCCGATGATGTCGCCGGCCACCGCGTCGTCGACCAGTTCGCGGCGCTGCGACAGGAAGCTCACCACCGTCTGCGGGCGGATCTCCTTGCCGTTGCGCGTCACCTTCAGGCGCATGCCGCGCTGGAAACGGCCTGAACTCACGCGCACGAAGGCGATGCGGTCGCGGTGTGCCGGGTCCATGTTGGCCTGCACCTTGAACACCACGCCGGTGAACTTGGGCTCGGTCGGCTGCACCGTGCGCTCCTGCGCCTGGCGCTCGCCGGGCGGCGGCGCCAGCGCCACCAGCGCGTCGAGCACTTCCTGCACGCCGAAGTTGTTGACCGCCGAGCCGAAGAACAGCGGCGACTGCCTGCCGGAGAGAAACGCCTCGCGATCGAGTGCCGGCGTCGCTTCGCGCAGCAGCTCCATTTCGCCCGATGCGTTCTGGAAGTCCAGCCCGTAACGCTCGGCCAGGATCGGGTTGGACAACCCGTCGACCACCTCGTCGCCGGCGTTTTCCATCTTGTCGGCGCCGGCCTTGAAGACGCGCATGCGGTCGTGCTGCAGGTCCATCACGCCGCGGAAGCTCTTGCCCATGCCCACCGGCCAGGTCATCGGCACCAGGCTCATGCCCAGCGTCTGTTCGATCTCGTCGAGCAGCGCCAGCGGCTCTTTCACCTCGCGGTCCATCTTGTTGACGAAGGTGATGATCGGCGTGTTGCGCGCGCGGCAGACCTTCAGCAGGCGCAGCGTCTGCTCCTCGACGCCGTTGGCGGCGTCGACCACCATCAGCGCCGCATCCACCGCGGTCAGCACGCGGTAGGTGTCTTCGCTGAAATCCTGGTGGCCGGGGGTGTCGAGCAGGTTGATGACGCAGTCGCCGTATTCCATCTGCATGACGGACGACGCCACCGAGATACCGCGCTGCTTCTCGATCTCCATCCAGTCGGACGTCGCGTGGCGGCTCGCCTTGCGCGCCTTCACCGAGCCGGCGATCTGGATCGCGCCCGAGAACAGCAGCAGCTTCTCGGTCAGCGTGGTCTTGCCGGCGTCGGGGTGGGAAATGATCGCGAAGGTGCGGCGACGCTGGATGTCGCGCTCGAGCGGCGATGGCGGGGTGTCAGGCGTGTCTGTGCTCATGGATCGGCCGGGCGGCTGAGCCGCAGCCAAGACGGCCGGCGGCAAAGGCGGGATTGTCGCTGCTGCCCGCGGCCTGGCGGCCATTCGCGTCAGGAAAGCCGGATCGGGGCGGGGAAAGTCGCTTGCGGACGCGTCTGGCCTACCGCTGGGGAGCCGGCCGCTGCCACTCGACCGGCGTGAGCTCGGCACTGCCCTTGGCGCCGCTCACCAGCACGTGGCCGTCCTGGATCGTCACGCCCAGGCGCATCGAGCGCTCGGCCAGCGCGGCGAGGGCGACGCAGGCGTCTTCGGGCAGGAAGCTCACGCTCAGGTTGCGGTTGCGTGCGAGGGCGCCCTTGTTGTCGGCCCACCAGGCTTCGGCCTTGCGGTTGCCGTAGGCCAGCAGCAGCACCTCGTCGGCGCGGCCGCAGGCGCGGCGCAGCACGCGCTCGTCGGGCAGCCCGACCTCGATCCACTGCTCGATCGCGCCGGTGTCGTCGCGCCGCCAGAGCGCGGGCTCGTCGTCCGACGAGATGTCGCCGGCCAGCGCCAGGCGCTCGTGGGCGTTGAGCGCGAAAGCGAGGATGCGCACCATCAGCCGCTCCTCGGTTTCGGACGGATGCCGCGCCAGCGTCAGCGCATGGTCGGCGTAATAACCGCGGTCGATGTCGGCGACGGACAGCTCGGCTTTGTAGATCGTGGAACGGATGGCCATCGGCGGATTCTAGGTGGCGCCCCTGTGCCGGCCTGGCCCGGACGGCGCGGCTACGATGCCGCGTCATCCACAACCCACCGGAGACCCCGATGATTCTCGAAGTTGCCGACATCCGCATCCAGCCCGGCCGCCAGGCCGAATTCGACGCCGCGATCCAGCTCGGCCTGAACACCGTGATCGCCAAGGCCAAGGGTTTCAGCGGTTTCAAGGTCAACAAGGGCATCGAGTCGCCCGAGCGCTACGTGCTGATGATCTGGTGGGCCACGCTGGAGAACCACACGGTCGACTTCCGCCAGTCGCCGGCGTTTGCCGACTGGCGCGCCATCGTCGGGCCGTTTTTCGCCCAGCCGCCGGTGGTGGAGCATTTCGAGCTGCTGGCCAAGTCAGAGTGAGTTGAATTCCCAACAAATCCGCACCTTTTTGCTGAGTTGATCGCTTGCCGACAATTGCTTGTTGCGGATCGCAACATTAAAGTGTCGGCTTCACTATGACTTCAGGGATTTTCATGAAATTAAAGTTTTTGGCGCTTGCATGCGTGGTCGCGCTTGGTGGTTGTTCTTCCATCATCAAAGGAACCAGCGAAACGATCAGCGTGAATTCAATCGAGAAAGGCACTACCATTTATGTGGATGGTGCAGCTCGCGGGTTGGATAGTGCGAGCGTCAGTGTCAAGAAGGGCAAGCCGCACAGCATTCGAGCAGAGAAAGATGGTTGTCAGGCGGTCACAGCAGACACAACCGAAACCTTCGATCCCACGTCGTTGCTCGGAATTCTGCTTGATTTCGGTATTTTCAGTATCCCGATCGATTTGATGTCTGGGGCAGCTTGGAAGGTTGAGCCGACTACCTACACGGTCACACCAATTTGCCAGAAGCAATAACTGCTTAAGCAATGAAAAACGGCACGCGTTAGCGTGCCGTTTTTGTTGGCAGGTTCTAAGCGCGCAATTGGCGCGCTACATGTGTCGATCAGATGCGCTCGAAGATCGTCGCGATGCCCTGGCCGCCGCCGATGCACATCGTCACCAGCGCGTAGCGGCCACCGGTGCGCTGCAGTTCGTAGATCGCCTTGGTCGCCAGGAAGGCGCCCGAGCAGCCGACCGGGTGGCCCAGCGCGATCGCGCCGCCGTTCGGGTTCACCTTGCTCATGTCGAATTCCAGGCCACGCGCGACCGCGATGGCCTGGGCCGCGAAGGCTTCGTTCGACTCGATGACGTCGATCTGGTCGAGCCGCAGGCCGGCCTTCTTGAGCGCCAGCTTGGTGGCCGGGATCGGGCCTTCGCCCATCACCTCGTTGGGCACGCCGGCCACGGCGTAGGACACCAGGCGGGCGATCGCCTTGTGGCCGTCGGCAGCGGCACGGGCGGCGTCGGCCAGCACGAAGAAGGCGGCGCCGTCGTTGATGCCCGAGGCGTTGCCGGCGGTCACGGTGCCGCCTTCCTTCTTGAACGCCGGCTTCATCTTGGCCAGCGTTTCCATCGTGGTGTTGGCCTTCACGTGCTCGTCGGTGTCGAACGTGACCTCGCCCTTGCGGGTCTGCTTGACGATCGGCACGATCTGGCTCTTGAAGCGGCCTTCGGCGATCGCCAGCGCGGCACGGCGATGCGACTCGACCGCCAGCGCGTCCTGCTCCTCGCGGGTGATGCCCCACTTGGTGACCAGGTTCTCGGCCGTCACGCCCATGTGGCCGACGCCGAACGGGTCGGTCAGGGTGGCGACCATCGAGTCGATCATCTTGGTGTCGCCCATGCGCGCGCCGCTGCGCATCGCGGTCGACAGGTAGGCGCCGCGGCTCATCACCTCGACACCGCCGCCCACGCCGTAGTCGCAGTCGCCCAGCAGGATGTTCTGCGAGGTCGTCACGATGCCCTGCAGGCCCGACGAGCACAGGCGGTTGACGGCCATCGCCACCGAATCCTTCGACAGGCCGGCCTGGATCGAGGCCACGCGGGCGACGTAGGCGAAGCGGCTGTCGGTGGGGATGCAGTTGCCCACCGTCACGTAGTTGATGGCCTGCGGGTCGACGCCCGAGCGCAGCACCGCCTCTTTCATGACCATGCCGGCCAGCTCGGCGGGCTCGGTGTCGGCGAGGCTGCCGCCGAAAGTGCCAATGGCCGAACGCGCTGCGCCCAGAACGACAACGTCACGTGTGCTCATCTCAGTCTCCTGCAGGTGTGTAAAAGTCGACGAAAGCATAGCGCGTCGGGCCTGCCTTTGGGCTTACGTGCGTGTCATGGCCGGCGAGTCGGGGCTCTGGTACAACACCCGTCGCATGGAACACAACATCTCGCTCATCACCACGCTGGCCGCCGGCTTCGGCATCGCCCTGATCCTGGGGTTCATCGCCGAGCGCATCAAGATGCCGGCGCTGGTGGGCTACCTGGTGGCGGGCATCCTGATCGGCCCGGCCACGCCGGGCTTCGTGGCCGATGTCGGCATCGCGGCGCAGCTGTCGGAGATCGGCGTGATGTTGCTGATGTTCGGCGTCGGGCTGCATTTTTCGCTCGACGACCTGCTGGCGGTCCGGCGCATCGCGGTGCCCGGCGCGGTGGTGCAGATGGGTTTCGCGACGGCGCTGGGCATGGCGCTGGCCTCGTGGTGGGGCTGGAGCCTGGGCAACGGGCTGATCTTCGGGCTGTCGCTGTCGTGCGCGAGCACGGTGGTGCTGCTCAAGGCGCTCGAGGCGCGCGGCGTGCTCGAGACCATGAACGGCCGCATCGCGGTCGGCTGGCTGGTGGTGGAAGACCTCGCCACCGTGCTGGTGCTGGTGCTGATGCCGCCGCTGGCCGGCGTGCTGGGCGGCACGGTCGATCCGGCCGACAGCGCCGGCCCGCTCTGGATCACGATCGGCAAGACCTTGCTGCAGGTCTCTGCCTTCATCGCGCTGATGCTGATCGCCGGGCGCCGCGTGCTGCCCTGGCTGCTGTCGCACATCGCGCGCACCGGCTCGCGCGAGCTGTTCACGCTGTCGGTGATCTCGGCGGCGATCGGCATCGCCTACGGCGCGGCGGCGCTGTTCGGCGTGTCGTTCGCGCTCGGCGCCTTCTTCGCCGGCATGGTGATGCGCGAATCCGAGTTCAGCCACCGCGCCGCCGAAGAATCCCTGCCGTTGCGCGATGCCTTCTCGGTGCTGTTCTTCGTCTCGGTGGGCATGCTGTTCGAGCCGGCGATCCTGGTCGAGCAGCCCGGGCGCGTGCTCGGCGTGGTCGCCATCATCATCGTCGGCAAGTCGATCGCGGCGCTGGCGCTGACGCTGGCGTTCCGCTACCCGCTCAACACCGCGCTGACGGTGGCGGCCAGCCTGGCGCAGATCGGCGAGTTCTCGTTCATCCTGGCCGGGCTGGGCATGGCGCTCGGCCTGCTGCCGGCCGAGGGCATGAGCCTGGTGCTGGCCGGCGCGCTGATCACGATCGCGCTCAATCCCTTCCTGTTCGCCGCCATCGCGCCGTTGCGCCGCTGGCTGCTCGGGCGCTCCGAACTGGCGCGCAGCCTGGAGCGGCGCGAGGACCCCTATGCCGAGCTGCCGATGAGCACCGAGCGCAAGTTCCTCGCCGGCCAGGTGGTGCTGGTGGGCTACGGACGGCTCGGGCGCCGCATCGCCGAGGCGCTGGCGCAGCGCGGCATCCCCTACGTGGTGGCCGAGGAGAACCGCGAGCAGGTCGAGCGCCTGCGCAACCAGGGCATCGCCGCGGTGTCGGGCAATGCCGCCGATCCGGCGGTGCTGATCCAGGCCCACATCGCCGACGCCTCGATGCTGGTGGTGACGATTCCCGATCCGGTCGACGTCCGGCTGATGGCCGACACCGCCCGCACCCTCAACCCGGACATCGAGATCGTGCTGCGCAGCGACAGCGAGGACGAGTCCGAACTGCTGCGCAAGCAGGGCATCGGCACCGTGTTCTTCGGCGAGGAGGAACTCGCCCGCGGCATCACCGGCCACGTGCTGCAGCGCTTCGCGCCGCGGCCGGGCGCGCTGGTGTCCTGAAGCGGCATCCGCCTGCTGCGCACCGGCCGCCGCCCTGCTAGGCTGGCAGCTCAGCTACCGGAGTCCTGTCATGCAAGCGGCCGCCAAGTACCTGCTCATCCTCGAGTCCGCCGGCGCGATGGTCGCCCGCCTGTTCGACGCCCAGCGTCGACAGGTGGCCGAGTTCGACGCCGCATCGGAGGAGGTCACGGTGATGACCAAGGGCCTGAGCGCCTTCGAGGGCGCCGATCCGCGTGACTGGGGCCTGGCCTTGCGTGGCCACAGCCCGAGCGAGCTGGCCGGCGCGATGGTCTACACGCTCGACGTGTAGGCGGTCGGCGCCCCGGGTTGGCCCGTGGCGCCGAGCGCCGGCCGTGTCACTCGACCACCACCACGCTGTGCGGCACGCGGCCGACGGCCACGCTCTTGATCGCCTTGGCGGCGCCGACGTCGATGATGGTCAGGTCGTCCGACAGGCCGTTGGCGACGTACAGCCGGTCCTGCGCCTTGTTCAGGCCCAGGCCCCAGGCGCGCTTGCCGGCCAGCACCAGGTCGGTGGTCTTGCGCGTGGCGACGTCGACGAACGCCACGTGGTTGGCCTTGCCCAGGCCGACGAACGCCCGCTTGCCGTCGGCGCTGATCTCGATGCCCACCGGCGTGATGTCGGTGGCGCGCGCGCCCTTGACGGTGAACTTGATGGTGTCGAGCACGCTGTGATCGCGGGTGCTGATCACCGTCACGCTGGCGGCCAGCTCGTTGGTGACCCACAGCTGCGCGCCGTCGGGCGTCATCGCAAAACGCCGCGGGCGCTTGCCGGCCTTGATGTTCTTGGTCACCTTGCCGCTGGCGACGTCGATCACGTGCACCAGGCTGGCCACCTCGGAGGTCACGTAGACGGTCTTGCCGTCGGGGCTGACCTTGACACCTTCGGGCTCCTTGCCGACCTCGATGCTCTTGGTGCGCTTGCCGCTGGCGAGGTCGACCACGCCGAGTTCGCCGTCTTCCTCGTTGCTGACGTAGAGCGTCTTGCCGTCGGGCGAGAGGTCGAAGATCTCGGGGTCTTCGCCCAGGTCGACCTTGCCGACCGACTTGCGGGTGGCGATGTCGATCACGTCGGCCTGGCCCGAGTCGCCGCAGGCCACCATCAGCTGCTTGCGATCGGGCGTGAGCTGCATGTGGCGCGGGCGCTTGCAGGTCGCGATCGTGCCGGTGACGCTCATCGACGCCAGGTCGAGCACGGCCAGCGTGTTGTCCTTCTCGCTCGACACGTAGGCGACGCCCTGGGCCTGGGCCGAGGCACCGGCCAGCACCAGCACGGCGGCTGCGGCGAGGCTGGAGAAGTTGCAGAGGGTGGCGAAGGGCTTCGAGTGATGGGATGGCATGCAGGTCTCCTGGTTGACAGGGCCGCAACGTAACGAGCGGAATCGGCCGGGACCAGGGAAAAATTCCTGGATCGCTGGTAAGTCCGGAGCCCGGCGGCACCGAACGTCCCAGCCTGTGACACCCCGCCCGCGCGACGGCGCGCCGCTCAGGGCATCAGGCCGTGCTGGCGCGCGTAATGCACCAGCTCGATCGAGTTGGCGACGCCGAGCTTCTGGCGGATCTGGGTCTGGTAGTTGGACACCGTCTTTTCGCTCAGGCCGATGCGCGCGGCCGCCACCTCGACACCCAGGCCGGCCAGCAGCAGCTGCAGCACCTCGAGCTCGCGGCCGGTGAGCTGTTCGTGCGGCAGCGGCCGGCGGCCGGCGCGGGGTGGGGCGGACGGCCCGTGCGTGTCGACCACCTCGCCGCGCAAAGCCTGGCGCACCGCGCCGATCAGCGCCTGCGGGTCGCTGCTCTTGGCGACGAAGCCGCAGGCGCCCGCGCCCAGGCACTGGCCGACCAGCGCCGCGCTGTCGTGCATCGACACCATCAGCACCTTCAGCGCCGGCCGGTCGCGCTGCAGTTGTCGCAGCAGGTCCAGGCCGCTGCGCCCGGGCATCGAGAGGTCGAGGATCAGCAGGTCGACCGCCGTGCGGCGCGCCTGGCAGAGATCGGCCGCGGCGCTGTCGGCGTCGGCGTATTCGGCCACCACGCTCAGGTCGGGTTCCAGTTCGAGCAGGCGGCGGTAGCCGACGCGCACGATCGCGTGGTCGTCGGCCAGGGCGATGCGCCACGGCGTGGCGGGCGGCGGAGTCGGTACGGACGAGTCGGTGACGGACATGGTTTCAGGCGGACGGCGGTGGGGTCGGACTGGCGGGCTGGAACCGCAGTGTCGCGTGCAGCGCGAGGCCCGGGCGGTCGGTCGGCCCCCAGGCCCACAGCCCGCCGAGCGCCCAGACCCGCTCCTGCATGCCGCCCAGGCCGTTGCCCTGCTGCAGCGCGGCGGCCGGGTCGGCGATGCCGACGCCGTCGTCCTCGACCGACCAGTGCAGCTGCGCGCCGGCCCACGGCGGCTCGCGGCCGGCCTGCACCACCAGGCGCAGGCGCACCTCGCGTGCCCGGGCGTGGCGGGCGGCGTTGGTCAGCGCCTCCTGGCTGAGCCGGTAGACCGCCAGCGCCACGTCGCGCGGCAGGCCGAACCGCTCGGCCATCGAGGCGTCGATCGGCCCCACCGCGCCGTGTTCGTCCTGCCAGGCCAGCGCCAGGTGGTAGGTCATCGGCGTGGACTGGCTGCGCGCCTGGCTGTCCTGCCAGCTCTGCACCAGTCCCTGCAGCTGCTGGATCAGGCGGCTGATCGGCAGCGGCTGGCCGGCGCCGTCGTCGCCGGGGCCGAGCGGGCGCAGCCGCACCAGCAGGTCGCGGATGTCGCGCTGCACTTCGCCGCAGCGCTCGGCCATGCCTTGCGCCACGGCGCACAGCTCGGGCTGATCGGCCAGCCGCCGCACCAGCCAGGCGGCGTCGAAACGCAAGGCCGTCAGGCGCTGGCCGAACTCGTCGTGCAGCTCGCGCGCCAGCAGCGCGCGTTCGTCCTCCTGCAGCGTCAGCACCTTCTGGCTGAGCAGCTGGCGCTGCGTTTCGGCGGCATCGAGTCCCTGCACCAGGTGGCGCAGGGCGGCGGCGATGGCTTCGAGCTCGCGGATCGGCATCGCCGGCAGGCGCCGCACGCCGTCGGGGTCGTGGTGCTCGATGCGCTCGATCGCCGCCAGCAGGCCGGCCAGCGGCGCGAAGGCGCGGCGCACGTTCCAGGCCATCACCAGCAGCAGCCCGGCGATGCAGGCCAGCAGCAGCGCCAGCGCGCCGGCCAGATTGTTGAGCGCCTCGATGCGTTCGCTCTCGTGCGAGGCGCTGAGCGAGACCCGCCAGACCCGGCCATCGGGGCGTGCCAGCTGCCAGGTGACGCGCCGGCTGTCGGGGCGCGACAGCAGGCGCCGGTGCAGGTCGTAGAGCCAGCCCAGCCCGGCGGCGTCGGGTGGGCTCGGCGCCGGCCGCAGCAGCACGTGGCCGTGCTCGTCGAGGACGTGCAGGTCGAGGTGGCGCAGGCCGCCGCCGGCCAGCGTGGCGAGCAGCGCGTCGATCGCGCTGCGGTCGTCGGTCTGCTGCACGCTGCCCAGGCGCGCCATCACGCCGGCCAGCGCCATCGCGGCGTCGACCTCGTCGTCGATGTTGTCGCCCACGCGCACCAGCCCCAGCACCGCGGCCAGCAGCAGCGCCGCCGCGCCGACCGCGATGGCGCGCCGCATCACCAGGCGCGGCAGGTCGAACGGCAAGGCTTTGTTCATGATCGCGGGGCGGGCCGGGTCGGCACCAGATAATCCAGCCCGCACTTTGCCGCACGACCGCCCCCGCCCCGCTGCGCCGGGCCGATCGCGCGCCGCATGCAGCGCCCGGGCTTCAGGCCAGATCTCATCAAGGAACTCCTTTGAAAAGTGCGCTTTTCGTCGATTTCGACAACGTCTATTCCGGCCTGCGCAAGCTCGATCCGACCATCGCCGATCGTTTCTCGCGCCAGCCGCTGCGCTGGGTCGAATGGCTGCTGGACGACCTGCCGCCCCCCGAACACGCCCCGGACGGCGCCCGGCGCCGGCTGCTGGTGCGGCGGGTCTACCTCAATCCGCAGGTCTACCAGCGCTACCGCGCCGCCTTCAACCACGCCGGCTTCGAGATCATCGACTGCCCGGCGATGACCAGCGAAGGCAAGACCAGCACCGACATCCACATGGTGCTCGACATGGTCGACCTGCTGCAGCACCAGGTGCATTACGACGAGTTCATCGTGTTTTCGGCCGACGCCGACTTCACCCCGGTGCTGCGCAAGCTGCGCCGCTGGGATCGCCGCACCACGGTGCTGGCGGTGGGTTTCCCGTCGGCCGCCTACCGCGCCTCGGCCGATCTGCTGATCGACACCGACCTGTTCCTGCGCGATGCCATCGGCGTGCGCGAGGCCGAGGATGTGGCGCCTGCGGCCCCGTCGAACGGCTCGAATGGCTCGAACGGCACGCTCGTCCATGCGGCAGCGGCCGGGGTGCCGACGTCGGTGCAGGCCCCGGGGCCGACATCGGCGGGCGCGGGTCTCGACGAATCCGCCCCGGTGCTGTTCTCGCTGGCGGCCGCGTCGGTGCCCGAGCAGGCCGTGCTGGTCGAGCGCATCCGCACCGAGGTCGCGCGTGCCGACCTGCCGGTGCCCTGCGCCCGGCTGGCCTCGCGCCTGATGGCCGAGTACCCCGGCATCTCGCCCGACTGGTGCGGGCAGGGCGGCTTCCGGCGTTTCCTCGAATCGCTGCCGCTCGAGCCGCTGGCGCTCGACTGGAGCGCCTCGGGCGGCCACCTGTTCGACCCGGCGCGCCACACGCTGCGCCAGCCGTCGGCGCCGTTCGCGCACCGCACGGCGGTCGACGCGGTGAGCTGGGGGGTCGAACCGGCGATGCTGGCGCTGATCCGCCAGGTCAACGAGATCACCGGCGTGCCGCTGCTGTCGCCGCGCGACTTCAGGGCGCTGTTCGACGCGGTGGCCGCCGAGGTGGCCGAAAACCCCTTCCAGCTCAACGAGACCGGCAAGGCGGTGCGGGACCGCTGCCGCGAAGCCGGCCGCGACATCAGCCGTGAAAACGTCAACTGGGTGCTGCGCGGCCTGCTGCTGTGCGGCCACGAGTTCGGCCAGGGGCACGACGACGTGCCGACGCTGACCTACCGGCTGGTCGGCAACCTGATCAACCTGTGCCGGCGCGAGCAGGTCATGATGGACGAGGGCGCGCCCGGCATGCTGCAGCGCTGGATGAGCGGCAAGGTCGGCGAGTCGGGCGGCTGATGCCCGTCAGGCGGGCCGGGCGCTGGCTCAGCCGGCGCGCTGGCCCAGCATCTGGCGGGCCAGCGACTCGGCCACCTCGATGCCGTCGACACCGGCCGACATGATGCCGCCCGCATACCCCGCGCCTTCGCCGGCCGGGTACAGACCGCGCACGTTCAGGCTCTGGTGGTCGCGGCCGCGGTTGATGCGCAGCGGTGACGAGGTGCGCGTCTCCACGCCGGTCAGCACCGCGTCGGCCATCGAGAAACCCTTGATCTGGCGCTCGAAGGCCGGCAGCGCCTCGCGGATCGCGGCCAGCGCGTAGTCGGGCAGGCTGCCGCGGCCGGGCTCGGACAGGTCTGTCAGATGCACGCCGGGCTTGTACGACGGCAGCACGCTGCCGAAGGCCTGGCCGCTGCGCGGGCCGCGCTGGTTCTTGATGAAGTCGCCGACCAGCTGGCCCGGCGCGACGTAGCCGCCGCCGCCGAGTTCGTAGGCACGCGATTCCCACAGCCGCTGGAACGCCATGCCGTCGAGCGGGCTGACCGGGCCTTCGCTGCGGCCGTCCTGCCGGTAGTCCTGCGGGTCGATGCCGACCACGATGCCGGCGTTGGCGTTGCGCTCGTTGCGCGAGTACTGGCTCATGCCGTTGGTGACGACACGATCGGGCTCCGACGTGGCGGCCACCACCGTGCCGCCCGGGCACATGCAGAAGCTGTAGACCGCGCGGCCGTTGCTGGCGTGGTGCACCAGCTTGTAGTCGGCCGCGCCGAGGATCGGGTTGCCGGCGTTGGGGCCGAAACGCGCGCGGTCGATCACGCTCTGCGGGTGCTCGATGCGGTAGCCGATCGAGAACGGCTTGGCCTCCATCTGCACACCGCGCTCGTGCAGCATCGTGAAGGTGTCGCGCGCGCTGTGGCCGAGCGCCAGCACGACGTGGTCGGCGCGGAGCTGCTCGCCGCTGGCCAGCGTCACGCCTCTGATATGACCTTGTTCGATCAGCACGTCCGTCACGCGCTGCTGGAAGCGGATCTCGCCGCCCAGCGCCTCGATGTCGGCGCGCATCTTCTCGATCATCGACACCAGCCGGAAGGTGCCGATGTGCGGCTTGCTGACGTAGAGGATCTCGTCGGGCGCACCGGCCTTGACGAACTCGGTCAGCACCTTGCGCGTCAGGTGGCGCGGATCGCTGATCTGGCTCCAGAGCTTGCCGTCGGAAAACGTCCCGGCGCCGCCCTCGCCGAACTGCACGTTCGACTCCGGTGTCAGCACGCCCTGGCGCCACAGGCCCCAGGTGTCCTTGGTGCGCTCGCGCACCACCTTGCCGCGCTCCAGCACGATGGGTTTGAGGCCCATCTGCGCCAGGATCAGCGCGGCGAACAGCCCGCACGGCCCGAAGCCGATCACCAGCGGGCGCAGCCGTTCGCCCGAGGCGTAGAAATCCGCCGGCGCGTGGCCGACGAACCGGTACGAGGTGTCGGGGCTGGGCTTGAGGTGCTGGTCTCCACCCGCCGCGCCGGCGGCGCGGGCCAGCAGCGCGGCCTCGTCGACGCCGTCCGCCAGCGTGCAGTCGACCGTGTAGATCAGCACCACCGCGGTCTTCTTGCGGGCGTCGTAGGCGCGCTTGAAGACCGTGAACGCCGCCAGGTCCGCATCGCGCTGCAGGCCCAGGCGCGCCACGATCGCGGCGCGCAGCGCCTCATCGGCGTGGTTCAGCGGCAGGCGCAGTTCGGTGATTCGGAGCATGGGCGGAGCCTGGCAGTCGATGACAAAGGAGATGCACAAACGACGAGACGGCCAGGAGGCCGTCTCGGGATCCCGTCACAGGCCGTCCGCGAGGACCGCCTGTGTCCGGATTCAGCCACCCTTGCTGGGGCGCTTGCCGGGGTTCTTCTTGCTGCGGGTGTGCGAACCACGCTCGAGGCTGCACTTCTGGCCGCGGCCGACGGTGAAGGTCACGCCCTTCGGTGCGGGGGGACGGGGGGTGGCCTTGCGGTCGGCTTCGGTAACGATCTTGTTGCCCATGGATGGCTCCGGTGAACGGGTAGAGGGACGGCGGATTTTCGAAGGCATGGATTAGGCCACAACTCGGCCGGGCCGGGCCGGAGATGTCTGAACGCCGCGGCGCCCGCGCTCGACAAGCGCACATCGCCTCGACCGCTGCGCGATCGGCGCTGCGGCCGTATGCTGCGGCGCTGTTCACGTCGTCCGTCACCTGAACCCCTTCCGGAGGAGCCCCCATGAAGATCCGCACCGCACTCGCCGCAACCCTGCTCGGCCTCGGCCTGTTGAGCCAGGCGCACGCCGCCGCACCGCTGGCCAAGACCCAGGCGCCGGGTTACTACCGCATGATGCTGGGCGATTTCGAGGTCACCGTGATCAACGACGGCACCGTCGGGCTGCCGATCACCAAGCTGCTGACCGCCACCACGCCCGAGGCCACCGAGCGTGCGCTGGCGCGCAGCTTCCTGAAGGATCCGGTCGAGACCTCGGTCAACGCCTTCCTGGTCAACACCGGCGCCAAGCTGGTGCTGATCGACGCCGGCGCCGGCAGCCTGTTCGGCCCGACGCTGGGCAAGCTGGTCGCCACGCTCAAGGCCTCGGGCTACCAGCCCGAGCAGGTCGACGAGATCTACATCACCCACCTGCACGCCGACCACGTCGGCGGCCTGGGCCAGAGCGAGCAGCGCGTGTTCCCCAACGCCGTGATCCGCGCCGACAAGCGCGACGCCGACTTCTGGCTCAGCCAGGCCAACCTCGACGCCGCGGCGCCCGAGAACAAGGGCTTCTTCCAGGGCGCGATGGCGTCGATGAACCCTTACGTCAAGGCCGGCAAGTTCAAGCCCTTCGAGGCGAACACCGAACTGGTGCCCGGCGTGCGCTCGCAGGCCAGCGTCGGCCACACCCCCGGCCACAACTTCTACGTGGTCGAGAGCAAGGGCGAGAAGCTGGTGCTGTGGGGCGACGTGATGCACGCCGCGGCGGTGCAGTTCATGTCGCCGACCATCACCATCGCCTTCGACGTGGACGCCAAGTCCGCCGCCGAACAGCGCCTGAAGGCCTACGCCGAAGCGGCCGAGAAGGGCTACTGGGTCGGCGCCACGCACGTCGCCTTCCCGGGCCTGGGCCGGCTGCGCGCGGCCGAGGGCGGTGCGTATGTGTTCGTGCCGGTCAACTATTCGAACGGCGGCAGCCAGCCTTGACGTTTCATTGCGGCGGGCAGCCGTGGCTCACATGCTGCGCCGATACTGCCCGCCCACCTCGAACAACGCATTCGTGATCTGCCCCAGCGAGCAGCACCGCACCGCGTCCATCAGCACCTCGAACACGTTGGTGTTGGCGATCACTGCCTGCTTGAGGCGATCGAGCATCGCCGGCGCCTCAGCGGCGTGGCGGGCATGGAAATCGGCCAGCCGCTGCAACTGCGACTGCTTTTCCTCGTCGGTCGAACGCGCCAGTTCGAGCGGCCCGTTCAATTCGTCGCCGTGCGGATTGCGGAAGGTGTTGACGCCGATGATCGGGTATTCGCCGGTGTGTTTCTGCATCTCGTAATGCATCGACTCTTCCTGGATCTTGCTGCGCTGGTAGCCGGTTTCCATCGCACCCAGTACGCCGCCGCGGTCGGCGATCTTCTCGAATTCCTGCAGCACCATTTCTTCGACCAGCTCGGTCAGCTCGTCGATGATGAAGGCGCCCTGGTTCGGGTTCTCGTTTTTCGCCAGGCCCCATTCGCGGTTGATGATCAATTGAATCGCCATCGCGCGGCGCACCGATTCTTCGGTCGGCGTCGTGATCGCCTCGTCGAAGGCGTTGGTGTGCAGCGAGTTGCAGTTGTCGTAGATCGCGATCAGCGCCTGCAGCGTGGTGCGGATGTCGTTGAACTGGATCTCCTGCGCGTGCAGGCTGCGGCCCGAGGTCTGGATGTGATATTTGAGTTTCTGGCTGCGTTCGTTGGCGCCGTACTTGTCGCGCATCGCCACCGCCCAGATGCGCCGCGCAACGCGACCCAGCACGGTGTATTCGGGGTCCATGCCGTTGCTGAAGAAGAAACTCAGATTCGGCGCGAAATCATCGATGTGCATGCCACGCGCCAGATAGGCTTCGACGAAGGTGAAGCCGTTCGACAGCGTGAACGCCAGTTGCGAGATCGGATTCGCGCCTGCTTCGGCGATGTGATAACCCGAGATCGACACCGAGTAGAAATTGCGCACGTCGTGGTGCACGAAATACTCGGCGATGTCGCCCATCACCTTGAGTGAAAACTCGGTCGAGAAGATGCAGGTGTTCTGGCCCTGGTCTTCCTTCAATATGTCGGCCTGCACCGTGCCGCGCACGTTGGCGAGCACCCATTCGCGGATCTTGGCGGCTTCTGTGTCGGTCGGTTCACGGCCGTTGTCGGTCTTGAATTTGCCGAGCTGCTGGTCGATCGCGGTGTTCATGAACATCGCCAGGATCGACGGCGCCGGGCCGTTGATCGTCATGCTGACGCTGGTGGTCGGCGAGCACAGGTCGAAGCCGTCGTACAGCACCTTCAGGTCGTCGAGCGTGGCGATGCTGACACCCGAGTTGCCGACCTTGCCGTAGATGTCCGGGCGCGGATCGGGATCGTTGCCGTAGAGCGTGACCGAGTCGAAGGCGGTCGACAGGCGCTTGGCCGGCATGCCTTCGCTGACGAGCTTGAAGCGGCGATTGGTGCGGAAGGCGTCTCCTTCGCCGGCGAACATGCGGGTCGGATCCTCGCCCTCGCGCTTGAACGCGAAGGTGCCGGCGGAGTAGGGGAAGCTGCCCGGCACGTTGTCGAGCATCAACCACTGCAGGATCTCGCCGTGGTCCTCGTACTTGGGCAGCGCGACCTTGCGGATCTTGTTGCCGCTGAGCGTGGTGTGCGTCAGCGCGGTGCGCAGTTCCTTGTCGCGGATCTTCACGACGTAGTGGTCGCCGGCGTAGGCCTTCTGCATGTCTGGCCACATGGCGAGCAGCTTGCGGGCGGCCGGGTCGAGCTGGGCCTCGCGCAGCACGGCCTGTTCTTCGAGCGCGTCGCAGGCGCGGTGTTTTTCGGGGATCGATTCCTTCAACATGCGTGCGCTCTCGCGCAGCTGCTGGATCTCGCGGGCGATGCGGGCCTGCTTGCGCGCGCGGGCCTTGTAGCCGCGCACGCTGTCGGCGATCTCGGCCAGATAACGCACCCGCGCGCCCGGCACCACCGGCGTCTGGTGCGTGCTGTGGCGGGTGCTGACGAGCGGCAACCGGCCGTCCTTGAGCGGCAGGCCGAGGGCGGCCAGGCGCACCTTCAGCGCCTGATACAGCGCGGTCACGCCGTCGTCGTTGAAGCGGCTGGCCATGGTGCCGAACACCGGCATCGCGTCGGGCATCACGCTGAAATCGCCGCGGTTGCGCTGCACCTGCTTGGCGACGTCGCGCAGCGCATCGGCCGCACCCTTGCGGTCGAACTTGTTGATCGCGACGAACTCGGCGAAGTCGAGCATGTCGATCTTCTCGAGTTGGCTGGCGGCGCCGAACTCGGGTGTCATCACGTACATCGGCACGTCGACCAGCGGCACGATCGCCGCGTCGCCCTGGCCGATGCCGGAGGTTTCCACAATGATCAGGTCGAAGCCGGCGACCTTGGCCGCGGCCAGCACGTCGGGCAGCGCGGCGCTGACTTCCGAGCCGGTGTCGCGCGTGGCGAGCGAGCGCACGTAGACGCGCGGGCCCTGTTGCCACGGGCCCGTGGCGTTCATGCGGATGCGGTCGCCGAGCAGCGCGCCGCCGCTCTTGCGGCGTGACGGGTCGATGCTGATGACGGCGATGCGCAGGCTGTCGTCCTGATCCAGGCGGATGCGGCGGATCAGCTCGTCGGTCAGGCTCGACTTGCCGGCGCCGCCCGTGCCGGTGATGCCGAGCACGGGGGTGGGGCAGCCTTTGGCAGCGTCGTGCAACGTGGCCACCAGCGAGGCGTCGGCCTTGCCGTTTTCGAGTGCGGTGATCAGTTGCGCTAGCGCGCGCCAGGCCGCTTCGCCGTGGCCTTGCAGCGCGGCCAGTTCGCCGGGCGCAAACGACGACAGGTCGCGGTCGCAGCGCATCACCATCTCGCCGATCATGCCGGCCAGGCCCATGCGCTGGCCGTCCTCGGGGCTGAAGATGCGCACGCCGTGATCCGCCAGGTCCTTGATCTCGCTGGGCACGATCACGCCGCCGCCGCCGCCGAAGACCTGGATGTGCTCGCCGCCACGTGCCTTGAGCAGCTCGACCATGTACTTGAAGTATTCGGTGTGGCCACCTTGATAGGAGCTGACCGCGATGCCCTGCACGTCTTCCTGCAGCGCCGCGGTCACCACCTCGTCGACCGAGCGGTTGTGGCCGAGGTGGATCACCTCGGCACCCATGCCCTGCAGGATGCGCCGCATGATGTTGATGGCCGCGTCGTGGCCGTCGAACAGGCTGGCGGCGGTGACGAAACGCACCTTGTGCTGCGGGCGGTAGTTGGCGAGGGCCTGGTAGTCGGCGCTGAGCTGGGTCATGCGGTGTCTCCGTTCGGGTCTGGCGGGCAGATTAAGGCGTCAAACTGATTCTAGATTGACGTTTACGTAAACGTCATACAGGCCTTTCCCAGGGGTCTCGGCACCAGATCAGGGTTATCACGGGTGTTTTGCACGCCCATGGTGCGGGTCGGTCGGGCCTCGCACGCAATCCGCGCGCATCGATGGCCGGGCGCGAGGTTCGGCGGTGCGATTGCGGGGTGCGTGCACGCGGTTCTCCCTGTGTGGATCCGGCTGCCGCATGGGCTGGCACGCGTCCTGCTAAACCTTCTGCGAGGCTGCATCGCAGTGGCCTCACTAGGTGGGACATTTTGGACAACGGCGTCCGATCGTCCCGACAAGCCAGGCCCTCGCCTGTTGTCGGACAACGATCGAGACGCCGTCTTTTTTTGTTTTTTCGAAAGTGACGCGATGACCATGCCCCAAGACCCGGTGACGCCCGTGAACCTGCCGCGACGCGATTTTCTTCAACGTGCTGCCGCCGTGTCCGGCGCGCTGGCCGTGCCCGGCGGCGCGTGGGCGGCCGGCTCCGATGCGCCCGAGAAGAAGGAGGTGCGCATCGGCTTCATCCCGCTGACCGACTGCGCCTCGGTGGTGATGGCCTCGGTGCTGAAGTTCGACGAGAAGTACGGCATCAAGATCATCGCGAGCAAGGAAGCTTCCTGGGCCGCCGTGCGCGACAAGCTGGTCAACGGCGAGCTCGACGCCGCGCACGTGCTCTACGGCCTGGTCTACGGCGTGCATCTGGGCATCAGCGGCCCCAAGAAGGACATGGCCGTGCTGATGACGCTCAACAACAACGGCCAGGCGATCACGCTGTCGAAGAAGCTGGCCGACAAGGGTGCGGTCGACGGCGCCGGGCTGGCCAAGCTGATGAAGGCCGAGCCGCGCGAATACACCTTCGCGCAGACCTTCCCGACCGGCACCCACGCGATGTGGCTGTACTACTGGATGGCGGCCAACGGCATCAACCCGATGACCGACGCCAAGGTCATCGTGGTGCCGCCGCCGCAGATGGTGGCCAACATGCGCGTGGGCAACATGGACGGCTTCTGCGTCGGCGAGCCCTGGAACCACCGCGCCATCATGGACGGCATCGGCGTGACCGCGGTCACCACGCAGGACATCTGGCGCGACCACCCCGAAAAGGTGCTGGGCGCGACCAACGACTTCGTCACCAAGAACCCGAACACCGCCCGCGCGATGGTGATGGCCATCCTCGAGGCCAGCCGCTGGATCGACACCGGCCTGCAGAACAAGATGAAGATGGCCGAGACGGTGGCCGAGAAGTCGTACATCAACACCTCGGTCGACGCCATCAACCAGCGCATCCTGGGCCGCTACCAGAACGGCATGGGCAAGACCTGGGACGACCCGAACCACATGAAGTTCTTCAACGACGGCGCGGTCAACTATCCGTACGTGTCCGACGGCGCCTGGTTCCTGACCCAGCACAAGCGCTGGGGCCTGCTCAAGGCCGACGTCGACTACCTCGGCGTGGCCCGCGCGATCAACAAGACCGAGATCTACAAGCAGGCGGCTGCGCAGGTCAAGGTCAACCTGCCCAAGAGCGACATGCGCAGCAGCAAGCTGATCGACGGCGTGGTCTGGGACGGCAAGGATCCGGCCAAGTACGCCGCGGGTTTCAAGATCAAGGTGGCCTGAGGGCCTGAAAGGTTCATTCCATGAACGCATCCACACTGAGCCTGTCGGCGATGGCCCCGACAGCAGGACCGGCGAACCTGCCGGCCGGTACGGCGCCCCGCCAGGCGTCGGCCGCCGCGAGCGAGGTGGTGGCCCACCCGGCCGCGGCCGCCCTGGCCGGGGCTGCGGCCGCGGCGCGGGCTGCCACCTCGAGCTCGACCGCCGACGTCGTGCTGCGCGAACAGGGCGCCGCGCTGGCGCGCGCGCAGCGCCGCCGTGCGCTGGCCAAGGTGCTGGCACCGGCGGTCGGCTTCGCGTTGTTCCTGCTGTTGTGGCAGGCGGTTTCGCTCGCCGGTGACAAGCAGCTGCCCGGCCCGGCGCCGGTCTGGGAGGCGGCGGTCAAGCTGTTCTCCGATCCGTTCTACAGCAACGGCCCGAACGACCAGGGCATCGGCTGGAACGTGCTGTCGTCGCTGCAGCGCGTGGCCATGGGCTTCGGTCTGGCGGCGCTGGTGGGCATCCCGCTCGGTTTCATGATCGGGCGCTTCAATTTCCTCAACCAGATGCTCGACCCGCTCATCAGCCTGCTGCGCCCGGTGTCGCCGCTGGCCTGGCTGCCGATCGGCCTGATGGTGTTCCAGGCCGCCAACCCGGCGGCGATCTGGACCATCTTCATCTGCTCGATCTGGCCGATGGTGATCAACACCGCGGTCGGCGTGCGCCAGGTGCCGCAGGACTACCTCAACGTCGCGCGGGTGCTCGAGCTGTCCGAGTGGACGGTGATGCGCAAGATCCTGTTCCCCGCCGTGCTGCCCTACATGCTGACCGGCGTGCGGCTGGCCGTGGGAACCGCCTGGCTGGTGATCGTGGCCGCCGAGATGCTGACCGGCGGGCAGGGCATCGGCTTCTGGCTGTGGGACGAGTGGAACAACCTCAACGTGGCGCACATCCTGATCGCCATCTTCGTGATCGGTGGAGTCGGTCTGGCGCTCGAAGCGCTGCTGATGGCCATCGCCCGCCGTTTCGAATACGCCTGAGCCCCGGAGCAAGCGATGACCCAAACAACAGATTCACGCACCAGCACGCTGCTGCGCATCGAAAACGTCGGCATGACCTTCCCGACCAAGTCGGGCCCGTTCGTGGCACTGCGCGACATCCACCTCAACGTGGCGCGCGGCGAGTTCATCTCGCTGATCGGCCACTCGGGCTGCGGCAAGTCGACCCTGCTGAACCTGGTGGCCGGCCTGACCACGCCCACCAGCGGCGTGATGCTGCTCGAGGACCGCGAACTGCGTGGCCCCGGCCCGGACCGCGCGGTGGTGTTCCAGAACCACTCGCTGCTGCCGTGGATGAGCTGCCTCGAAAACGTGCACCTGGCCGTCGAGCGGGTGTTCGGCGCCACCGAGAAGAAGGCCCAGCTCAAGGAGCGCGCGATGGCGGCGCTCAAGCTGGTCGGCCTCGATCACGCCAGCGAGAAGCGTCCGGGCGAGATCTCCGGGGGCATGAAGCAGCGCGTGGGCATCGCCCGGGCGCTGGCGATGGAGCCGAAGATGCTGCTGATGGACGAGCCCTTCGGCGCACTTGATGCGCTGACGCGCGCCAAGCTGCAGGACGAGCTGATGAAGATCGTCGCCGCCACCGGTTCGACGGTGATGATGGTCACGCACGACGTCGACGAGGCCGTGCTGCTGTCCGACCGCATCGTGATGCTGACCAACGGCCCGGCCGCCACCATCGGCGAGGTGCTGAAGGTGCCGCTGGCGCCGCTGCGCGAGGCCGCGCGCGCGCGCCTCGAGATGGCGCACGACGCCGACTACCTGCACTGCCGGGAGGCCGTGCTCGAGTTCCTGTATCACAAGCAGGCGCACGTCGAGCGCGAGGCGGCCTGAGTCCGCCGGCTCGCCCGCCGCGCTGGCGGCAGGCGGGCGTCGACCCTTGCCACCACCGGTGCAAGTGTGAAAAATGAGCGCAGAATCCGCCGCAAAGCGGATCCGCGCAGCACGATCCGCCCAGCGAACATCAAGAGGGGACGCTTTGGGGATTCCGTGCAAGACGGCTGCAGGGCATGCCGAACTGGTCGCCAGCGAGCGCAGGTTGTCGCAGCGCCACCGGACGCTGCTGCTGCTGGTCGATGGCCGGCGCAGTGTCGACGAGGTCCTGCAGCTCGGCCTGCAGGCCGGCGTTCCTCGTGCCTATCTGGACGAGCTGCTGGCCCTGGGGCTGATCGTGCTGGCGGCGCCGATGACGGCGGCGGTCCAGCTCGATCAGGATCCCTTTGCCGCAACCGCCGCGGCCTCCGCGTTCGCGTCGACGCCCGAGGTCGCATCGGTCCACGAGCATGACGACGACGCGATGCTCGACACCGTCGGCCTCGGTCCGGCCATCTCCAACACCCAGCTGGCTCAGCTCGACGACACCGACCTCGCGTTCGCCCAGGCGCGCAGCGTCCTGCTGCAGGCGCTGCTGATGCGCTCGCCGGTGAGCGGGGCGGTCACAATGCTGCGTGTGCGGCGCGCCCGCAACCGTGTCCAGTTGCGAGCACTGCTACCCGAGGCGCATGCCCGGTTGGCTCGGCCGCTGCACCTGGCGCAGGCGCGCCAGGTGATCTCGCGCGTCGAGGCGCTGCTCGCATCCTGACCGGTCGGGCCGCGTGTGCCCGTCGACCGCTGCCCGCACGGCGCTGCCGTGCTCATGCCCATCTGACCTCATGAGCTTTCTCGCCATCGACATCGGCAACACCCGTCTCAAATGGGGTCTCTACGATGCCGCCAAGCCGGGCGCACGGCTGCTGGCCCACGGCGCGGTTTTCCTGGAAACCATCGAACAGCTGGCCGAACAGGACTGGGCCCGGCTGCCTCACCCGACGGCCATGCTGGGCTGCGCGGTGGCCGGCGACGCCGTGCGCCGCCGCACCGAAGAGCAGCTCGAACTGTGGGACCTGACGCCGCACTGGGTGGTGTCGCAGCCGGTGGGTGGCGGCATCGTCAACGGCTACGACCACCCGTCGCGCCTGGGCAGCGACCGCTGGGTGGCGATGGTCGGCGCGCGCGAACGCATCCTCGAGCAGACCGGGCCGGGCGCCAGGCCGGTGCCGGCGATCGTCGTGATGGTGGGCACGGCCGTGACGGTCGACGCGGTCGACCCGGACGGCTGCTTCATCGGCGGGCTGATCCTGCCGGGCTTCGGCCTGATGCTCAAGGCGCTCGAGATGGGCACCGCCGGCCTGCGGGTGCCGACCGGCGACGTGTGCGAGTTCCCCACCAACACCAGCGACGCGCTGATGAGCGGCGGCGCCTGCGGCATCGCCGGGGCGATCGAGCGCATGCACCGCCAGCTGCAGCAGCGCTGCGGCGTGGCACCGCGCATCCTGATGTCGGGCGGCGCGGCCACCAAGCTGGCGCAGATCATGGCCCTGCCGGTCGAGGTGGTCGACACGCTGGTGTTCGACGGCCTGCTGCGGCTGGCCAGCGACCGGGTCGCCGCTGGCCTGGCCTGAATCGATCTGGCGCGCCCGATGCCTTACAGCACGTAGCGCGACAGGTCTTCGTTGGCCGCCAGTTCGGCCAGCTTCCGGTCCACCAGCGCGGCGTCGATCTGCACCGTGCTGCCGGCCAGGCCCGGGGCGTCGAAGCTGATCTCGTCGAGCAGCCGTTCGAGCACCGTGGCCAGCCGGCGCGCGCCGATGTTCTCGGTGCGCTCGTTGACGTCGAAGGCGATCTGCGCCAGGCGGCGCACGGCGTCGGGGGCGAACTCGAGCGTCACGCCTTCGGTCGCCAGCAGCGCCTGGTACTGCTTGATCAGGCTGGCGTGGGTGCTGCTCAGGATCGCCTCGAAATCGTCGACCGACAGCGCCTGCAGCTCGACCCGGATCGGAAACCGGCCCTGCAGTTCGGGGATCAGGTCGCTCGGCTTGGAGACGTGGAACGCGCCCGAGGCGATGAACAGGATGTGGTCGGTCTTGACCAGACCGTACTTGGTCTGCACCGAGGTGCCTTCGACCAGCGGCAGCAGATCGCGCTGCACGCCCTGGCGCGACACGTCGGCGCCCTGGGTGTTGCCGCTGCTGGCGACCTTGTCGATCTCGTCGATGAAGACGATGCCGTTCTGCTCGGTGTGCAGCAGTGCGCGGCTGCGGGTTTCGTCCTCGTTGACCAGCTTCTGCGCTTCTTCGTCGACCAGCAGGCGGCGCGCCTCGCCGATCTTGACCTTGCGCTGCTGGCGCTTGCCCTGGCCCATCTGCGAGAACAGGCCCTTGAGCTGGTCGGCCATCGCCTCCATGCCGGCCGGGCCCATGATCTCGAGCGTCGGCTTGGCGTCGGCCAGATCGATCTCGATTTCCTTGTCGTCGAGCGTGCCTTCGCGCAGGCGCTTGCGCATCACCTGGCGGGCCGTGTTGTCGGCCGCGGGTGCTGGCGTGGCCTGGGGCTCGAGGAAACCGAAGTCGCTGCGGCCGGCGCTGCGTGGCGGCGGCACCAGGATGTCGAGGATGCGATCTTCGGCGGCGTCTTCGGCGCGGCTGCGCATCAGCGTCACCTGGCGTTCGCGCTCCTGCTTGATGGCGCTTTCGACCAGATCGCGCACGATCGAGTCGACGTCCTTGCCGACATAGCCGACCTCGGTGAACTTGGTGGCCTCGACCTTGATGAACGGCGCATCGGCCAGTCGCGCCAGACGGCGCGCGATCTCGGTCTTGCCCACGCCGGTGGGGCCGATCATCAGGATGTTCTTGGGCGTGATCTCGCCGCGCAGCTTGTCATCGACCTGCTGGCGCCGCCAGCGGTTGCGCAGCGCGATCGCGACCGCGCGCTTGGCTTGTTGCTGGCCGACGATGTGACGGTCGAGTTCGGCGACGATTTCCTGCGGGGTCAGGCTCATTCGAGGGTCTCGATGGTGTGCGACTGGTTGGTGTAGATGCACAGGTCGCCGGCGATCTCGAGCGAACGCTTGACGATGTCGGCCGGCGACTGTTCGGTGTGCTGCAGCATGGCGCGGGCGGCCGCCTGGGCGTAGGCGCCACCGGATCCGATCGCGACGATGCCGTACTCGGGCTCGAGCACGTCGCCGTTGCCGGTGATGATCAGCGAGGCGCTGCGGTCGGCCACCGCCAGCATGGCCTCGAGGCGGCGCAGCACGCGGTCGGTGCGCCAGTCGCGCGTCAGTTCGACGGCGGCGCGCACCAGATGGCCCTGGTGTTTCTCGAGCTTGGATTCGAAACGCTCGAACAGCGTGAAGGCATCGGCGGTGGCGCCGGCAAAACCGGCCAGCACCTGTTCGCGATACAGCCGGCGCACCTTGCGTGCGCTGGCCTTGACGACGATGTGGCCCAGGGTGACCTGGCCATCACCGCCCATGGCGACCTGCTCGCCGCGCCTCACGCTGAGGATCGTGGTGCCGTGGAAGGACTCCATCTGATGTGTTCAAGTGAGCTGGGGGAACCGAGCATACCGCGGCCTCCAGCTCCCCTCAGACCCCGCGTCGCGGGGAGGGATCAGATGTTGCGGACGGTCACGCGGGCATGTTCGGTGATGCCCATCGCGCCGCAGAACAGCGCAACCAGCCGGTGCGCATCGACGAAGTTGACGGTGCGGTTCTCGGTCCGCCGCGCCAGCACCCAGTTGAGCAGATCGCCCGCGGCGAGGAAGTCGATGCGGATCAGGCGCGCGCATGAAACCTGGATCACGGCGGACGGGCCGATCTGGGCGTCGAGGCTCTTGAGCAGCGGGCCGATGTCGCCGACCAGCTGGCCGTTGAGCTCGAGGGTCGCGGTCATCGGCACGCTGTCCTCGACCGGCTCGGACTCCTGGAACGACGCCGACGGTTCGACCGCTTGAATGGGCGGTGCGATCGTCACGCCGCTGCCGCCCGACACCCGCAGCGAGCAGCGGGCAGCAGCCCATGATGGTGGCGACACCTCGTAGGTCAGGCAGTAGTCGATGGCCGCCTGATCGAAGTCGGGCGCCCGGTTGGCGAGACGAAGTGCCTCGAGGCGCAGCAGCCAGTAGGACGGATCGGCATCGCGCACGCCCGCGGGCGCCAGGTCGGCGAGCAGGGAGAAGAATTTTTCGCCACCGATCCAGCGCATCTCGATCGGCTCGTTGGCCCAGTCGCCGAGCAGCCGCGTCAGTGCCACGCAGGCCTGCGCATCGATGCGGCGCACGTGGCGCCAGTCCAGCACCCACGGCAGCGGCATGTGCAGCAACTGGGCGCGCAACTGGGCGATCGCGTCGGACTCGACCACGTCCGGGGCGACCCAGCCGATGGTGCCGTCGAGCTGGGTCGAACGGGTTGCCTGGCGAGGCCGTTCGCCGGCGGCGGCTTCGGCCACCAGGCGCGGCAGCGAGAACCACTGCGGCGGCGACCAGCCGAAGCGCTGCACGTAGTCCATCGCCAGGGCGTCGAACTTGGCTTGCAGGCCGGTGGCGCGGTAGAGGTCGAACAGCGCGAACCAGGTTTCGGTGTGATGTGCGCGTCCGCCGCCAGGGCCGATCAGGTGGTGCAGGGTGCGTTCGCACTGCTCGAAGTCGGCATTCGCAAAAGCGATGACGGCTTCGTCGAGATCGGGGTCGTGGGCCAGTTCGGTCACTTCGACCGCAAAGGCGTTCGAATTCTCGCCAAAGCTCATGTGCAGCGGCGACAGCGCGGACACGCCCTTGCTCATCACCGACGACGGCGCATTCGGCCCCGCCGGCGGTGGCGACAGGACCGAGTCCATCTGCATCGGCGTGGTCGGCTTGAAGGCGTCGGCCATCTGCGGCGCGCTGGCCATCACCTGCGGGGCGGTGGTGGCCGAAAAGAACGAGTCCGACATCGACGGCGTGGTCGATCGCATCACGGCGGCACCGCGCCGGCTGGCGCCGCTCTCGCCCACCATCATGCGTTCGATGGCGTCGATCTTGTCCTTGACATCGGCATCGGCGCGCGCACCGCTGTCGTGCGTGCGGACTTCGGAGTCGTCCAGGTGCGACAGGCCTTCGAGGCCCGCGAGACCTTCACCGGTCAGGCCTTCGCGGCGGATCTTGCGCAGCATGTCGAACTCGCGCTTGCGCACGAAGTCGTTGCGCCGCTTGCGCTCGATCATGGCCTTGAGCTCGGTCTTGGCCTGATCGATCTCCTTGGTCTCGGATTCGTTGCCGTTCAGGTCAGCCCAATCGGTGGTGGGATTGAGCGCAAAGCGCACCACCTTGCGGAGGAATCCGCTCTTGGGAGGTTCCTTGGATTCAGCCATGACAACGAATGGAGGACCGCACGCGTGTGGAGATGATGCTGCGGCTGGAGCGCGGGCTCAGTCGCCGAACAGTTTTTGTTTGAGTTCCCGGCGCTGTTGCGCTTCCAGCGAGAGTGTAGCGGTGGGTCGGGCGAGCAAACGCCCCAGACCGATCGGTTCACCTGTTTCATCACAGTAACCGTAGTCACCAGATTCGATGCTGGCGAGCGCCTGCGAGATCTTCTTCAGCAGCTTGCGTTCGCGGTCTCGCGTGCGCAGCTCGAGGGCATGCTCTTCCTCGATCGTGGCGCGGTCTGCCGGATCGGGCACGATCGTGGTGTCTTCGCGCAGGTGCTCGGTGGTCTCGCCGGCATTCATCAGCAGGTCGTTCTTCTGCTGCTCGAGGATCGAGCGGAAGAATTCGAGCTGCTTCTCGTTCATGTATTCGCTCTCGGGCATCGAGAGCAACTCGGCCACGCTCAGCTCGCGGCCGGACTTGTTCTTCCAGGCGTTGGCGAGTTTCGGGTCGGCTTTGTTGGCCGAGCGGATGGCGTCGTTCAGTGGCATGGGGCGACTCGGTGTGGTTGGCAGGTTGGAGGGTGCCGCGACCACCAGGGCGGTCGAACTGTGTGCTTGGTCTGCAGGACTTGGTGCCTGCTCGGCTTGAAGAGTCTCGCGGCACCTGCCTGCTTGAGCGGCAGGGTGCCCTGAACCGATGATTGCAGATCCGGACCGAAGTCAGGACACCGGACGCCGCGGATGAATCCCAGGTGTGCAAATTGAATCACCTGGCCCCTCAAACGTGGGTCACTTCGTTGGGCGCGCGGATTGTAGCCACGCGCATGCCCGCTTGTGTTGACTTCTGTCGGGGTGTTCATTCGCGTGGGTGGCGCTTCAGGCCAGGCATTGCTCCAGCCCTTGCTGGAAGACTTCGCGCGGCAGGTCGATGCCGATGAAGACCATCTTGCTGCCACGTTCCTCGGCTGCTTCCCACTTGGGCCCGAGGTCGCTGCCCATCAACTGGTGCACGCCCTGGAAGATCACCTTGCGGTCGGTGCCCTGCATGTGCAGCACGCCCTTGTAGCGCAGCATGCGCGGGCCGTAGATCTGCACCACCGAGCCGAGAAAGTCCTCGAGCTTGGCGGGGCTGAACGGCCGGCTGGCGCGGAACACGAACGACTTCACGTCGTCGTCGTGGTGGTGATGGTGCGGGTGATCGCAGTGCTCGTGGTCGTGGTCGTGATGATCATGGGCGTGCTCGTCGGCCGACAGGAACTCGGGATCGATCTCGAGCTTGGCGTTCAGGTTGAAGCCGCGCAGGTCGAACACCTCGGCGATCGACACCTCGCCGAAGTTCACCGGGCGCTGCGGTGCGCGCGGATTCATGTGCTTGAGGCGGTGGGCGAGCGCTTCCAGATCGGCGGCGTCGACCAGATCGGCCTTGCTGATGAAGAGCTGGTCGGCAAAGCCGATCTGGCGGCGGGCCTCCTGGCGGTCGTCGAGCTGCTTCTGCGCGTGTTTGGCGTCGACCAGCGTCAGCACCGAGTCGAGCAGGTAGCTCTCGGCGACCTCGTCGTCCATGAAGAAGGTCTGCGCCACCGGGCCGGGGTCGGCCAGGCCGGTGGTCTCGATCACGACGCGGTCGAAATCGAGCTCGCCCTTGCGGCGTCGCGTCGCCAGGTCGGACAGCGTCGAGCGCAGGTCCTCGCGGATCGAGCAGCAGATGCAGCCGTTGCTGAGCTGGATGATCTGCTCTTTGGTGTCGGCCACCAGGATCTCGTTGTCGATGTTCTCTTCGCCGAACTCGTTCTCGATCACGGCGATCTTCTGGCCGTGGGCTTCCGACAGCACGCGCTTGAGCAGGGTGGTCTTGCCCGAGCCCAGAAAGCCGGTGAGGATGGTGGCGGGGATCAGGCCTGAAGACATGGGACGCGACTTTCGATCTTGAACGGATGGTGGGTTGCCGGTGTGGCAGCCACTTCAAGTGGGGATCATGCACTGTCTGTCAAGGCCGCGTTGACTGTCAAGGCGCCACAACACCTCGATCGGGCGTCGCTTGCGCTGTCGTCAAGCGGCCGTGGCCATCGGGTATTCTTGAACTTTCGCAACTTCCGGCATCTGGCCGTGTCCGACCCCCAGCCTGGTTCGCGCGCCTCGCGTGAACCGGGGCGCAACAGCCCCAATGATCGACGCACATTGTTCGAACGTGTGCTCGAGTTCATCTCTCCCGGCCCGGATTCGACCGACGAGCTGATCGAGACCCTCGCCGATGCCGAGCAGCGCGAGCTGATCGATCCCGAATCCCGCTCGATGCTCGAGGGCGTGATCCGCATGGCCGGCCTGACGGCCGGTGACGTGCTGGTCGCCGCCCCCCGCATGGACCTGCTCGACATCGCGTCGCCCTACGACGAGCTGCTGGCCGAGGTGATCGACTGCGCACACTCGCGCTTTCCGGTCTACGAGGGCGAGCGCGAGAACATCATCGGCATCCTGCTGGCCAAGGATCTGCTCAAGCTGCAGCGTGCGCCCGAGCTGAACCTGCGCACGCTGCTGCGTCCGGCGATGTTCGTGCCCGAATCCAAGGGGCTCAACGAGCTGCTGCGCGATTTCCGCTCCAACCGCAATCACCTCGCGCTGGTGGTCGACGAGTTCGGCCGTCTGGCCGGCCTGATCACCATCGAGGACGTGCTCGAGGAGATCGTCGGCGAGATCCAGGACGAGTTCGACGACGAGAACGCCGAGTCCGGCATCTACACACTCGCCGACGGCAGCCAGCGGGTGGCCGGCGATGCCGACATCGGCGCGGTCAACGCCACCTTCGCCACCGAACTGCCGTCCAACGGCTTCGAGACCATCGGCGGCCTGGTCGCGCACGAACTCGGCCGGGTGCCGCGGCGTGGCGAATCGGTCCGGATCGACGCCCTGGTGTTCACGGTGATGCTGGCCCGCGGCGGCGCGGTGCGCTGGTTCAAGGTCACGCGAGCGCCCGTCGCCCCCGAGGCGGACAGCAATTGAGTCGCGCCCTGTCGGCCCGCAGCGGCTGGCCTGCCGCTGCGCCGGGGGGCGCCGAGCGGCCGTCCGTGGGCTTGCGCTGGGCGCTCCCCTTGGCGCTCGTCGCCGGGGCGGGCCAGGCGGCGGCTCTGGCGCCGACCCCGCACGCCAGCTGGCAGATCGTGTCGATGGCGCTGTTCCTGGCCCTGCTGCCGGACGTCGACCGCGCCGGCGGCACTCGGCGTGTCGCGCTCACGGCGACGGCTTTCGGTTTCGCCTGGCTGGCGGGCAGCTTCTGGTGGTTGTTCGTCAGCCTGCACCGGTACGGGCATCTGCCGGCCTGGATGGCGGCCGGCGCGGTCGGCTTGCTGGCGGCGGCGCTGTCGTCGGTGGTGGTGGCGGCTGCGCTCGCCTGGTCACGCTGGCGCACGGGCCGTCTGCTGGTCGATGCCTCGCTCTGGGCCGCGCTGTGGCTGTTGTCCGAGCTGGCGCGCGGCCAGTGGTTCACCGGTTTTCCCTGGGGCGCCGTCGGTTATGCCCATGTCGACGGGCCGTTGGCGCTGCTGGCGCCGTGGTTGGGTGTCTATGGCGTCGGGGCGGTCGCGGCCGGGCTGTCGGCCGCGTTGAGCGCGGCGGTCCTGACGCTCTGGCCGGTCGTGCGGACGCGGTTCTCGCGCGCCGCCGGCGCCGGTCCGGTGTCTGCGGGGCGGCGGCCGTGGCTCGCCGGCCTGATCTGCGCTGCGGGGGTGGCGCTGTCGATGGCGCCGGTCTGGCGCGGCCCCGACTTCACGCGGCCCACCGGCAGCCTCAGCGTCACCCTGCTGCAGGGCAACGTGCCGCAGGACGAGAAGTTCGACTGGCAGCGCCTGCCCGAAGCGCTGGGCTGGCATGTGCAGACCCTGATGGCCGCGCGCACCGATCTGGTCGTGGCGCCCGAAACCGCCATCCCGCTGTTGCCCGATCAATTGCCGCAAGGCCTCTGGCAGGCCCTCACGGCGCATTTCGACCAAGGCGGCACGCATGCGCTGATCGGGCTGCCGCTGGGCAACTTCGAGCAGGGCTACACCAACTCGGTGGCGGGCCTGGCACCCGGCCAGCCGGTCTACCGCTATGACAAGCACCATCTGGTGCCGTTTGGCGAGTTCATCCCGCCCGGCTTCCGCTGGTTCGTCAAGTTGATGCAGATTCCGCTCGGCGATTTCGCCCGCGGTCCGCTGGCGGCGCCGGCGTTCCAGGTCAAGGGCGAGCGGGTGGCGCCCAACATCTGCTACGAAGACCTGTTCGGCGAAGAGCTGGCGGCGCGGTTCGTCGATGCGGCCCAGGCGCCCACGGTGCTGGCCAATGTCAGCAACATCGGCTGGTTCGGCCAGACCGTGGCGGTCGACCAGCACCTGCAGATCTCGCGCATGCGCAGCCTCGAGCTGCAGCGGCCGATGCTGCGCGCCACCAACACCGGCGCCACGGTGGCGATCGACCACCGCGGGCGCGTCACGCACGCGCTGGCGCCACATCGGCGCGGCGTGCTGCAGGCGCAGGTCGAGGGCCGTAGCGGCAACACGCCTTACGCCGACTGGGTCGGCCGCCTGGGCCTGATGCCGTTGTGGCTGCTGGCGCTCGCCTGGGTCGGGCTGCTCGCCTGGCGCGCAAGGGGCTCGGGGTTCCCGGGTGGACGAACCTGACGCGGCGGTTGTCCGCCGGCCGTTCGGGCCCGATGTTGCCGCTTGCTACAGGCTGACTGTCCAGTTGTCACGTGGGGTTGTTAAACTCACGAGCTGTCCGCGTGTTTTTCATGCGGCCATTTCTATTGCTGCCTCAGGAAAAAACATGATTCGACTCACTTCTGCTGCTCTGGTCGCGCTGACGCTGGCCGCTTGCTCCAGCACCCCTCCCGCTCCCGCTCCGGCTCCGGCCCCCGCTCCGGTTGCTGCCGCACCCGCCCCGGCACCCGCTCCGGCACCGACCCCGGCTGCTGCCGCTCCGGCTCCGGCGCCCCAGGTGGCCGCTGCTGCGCTGGCTCCGCACCTCGACCCGAACCACGCGATCTCCAAGCAGCGCAGCGTGTTCTTCGACTTCGACGAGTTCGTGATCCGCACGCAGGACCGCCCGGTGGTCGAACTGCACGGCAAGTACCTGGCTTCGACCCCGGCGCTGAAGGTCGTGATCGAAGGCAACGCCGACGAGCGTGGCAGCCGCGAATACAACCTGGCCCTGGGCAACAAGCGCGCACAGGCCGTGGTGCAGTCGTTCAAGCTGCTCGGCGCCGCCGACGGCCAGATGGAAGCCATCAGCTACGGTGAAGAGCGCCCGATGGACGCCGGCCACGACGAAGCCGCCTGGGCCAAGAACCGTCGCGCCGACGTTCGCTACAAGTAATCAGCCACGGCTTCGAGGCGCCCCGCGGCGCCTGGCCCTGACTGCATCCCAACGGCCGGCTTGCCCGGCCGTTTTTTCATTTCTGCTGTCCCGACACCATGGCCCTGATCACCCTGCTTGACGCCAGTCTCGCCTACGGCCACGTGGCCTTGCTCGACCACGCGGCGATGTCGCTGGAGACCGGCGAGCGGCTCGGGCTGATCGGGCGCAACGGCACCGGCAAGTCGTCGCTGCTGAAGATCCTCGCCGGCCTCGAAGCCACCGATGACGGCCTGGTGCAGGTGCAGCAGGGCCTGCGGCGCGTCTACGTGCCGCAGGAGCCCGAATTCGCGCCCGGCACGACGGTGTTCGAGACCGTCAGCGAAGGCGTGGCCGAGGCCAAGGCCTTGCGCGAGCGTTTCGAGGCCCACGCGCCCGGCGACGATCTCGACGCGCTGCAGACCCGCATCGAGGCACTCGACGGCTGGAACTGGGAGCAGCGCGTCGACGAGACGCTGCACCGCCTGCAGCTCGACCCCGACCTGCGTGTCGACGCGCTGTCGGGCGGCCTGCGCAAGCGCGTGGCGCTGGCGCGCGCGCTGACCGCCGCGCCCGACGTGCTGCTGCTCGACGAGCCGACCAACCACCTCGACCTGGACGCCATCATCTGGCTGCAGGACCTGCTGATCGGCTTCCGCGGCGCGCTGCTGGTGATCACCCACGATCGGGCCTTCCTCGACGCCGTGGCCACCCGCATCCTCGAACTCGACCGCGGCACGCTGCGCAGTTATCCGGGCAGCTTCGCCGCCTTCGAGGCCGCCAAGGAGCGCGAGCTCGAAGCCGACGCGCTGGCCAATGCGCGTGCCGACAAGCTGCTGGCGCAGGAAGAGATCTGGATCCGCAAGGGTGTCGAGGCGCGCCGCACCCGCAGCGTCAGCCGCATCACGCGCCTGCAGGGCCTGCGCGAGCAGCGTGCGCAGCGCCGCGACGTGGTCGGCCGCGCCCGGCTGGAGGTCGATGCCGGCGAGCGCAGCGGCAAGATCGTGGCCGAGCTCGACGGCGTCAGCAAGGCCTTCGGCGAGCGCACGGTGGTGCGCGACTTCACCGCCACCATCCTGCGCGGCGACAAGGTCGGCCTGATCGGCAGCAACGGCGCGGGCAAGACCACGCTGCTGCGCATGATCCTGGGCCAGCTGGCGCCGGATTCGGGCACGGTCAAGATGGGCACGCAGATCCAGGTGGCGTATTTCGACCAGATGCGCGAGGCGCTCGACCTCGACGCCACGCTGGTCAACACCATCAGCCCGGGCAGCGAGTGGGTCGAGATCGGCGGCGCGCGCAAGCACGTGATGAGCTACCTGGGCGACTTCCTGTTCTCGCCCCAGCGCGCCAACTCGCCGGTGCGCAGCCTGTCGGGCGGCGAGCGCAACCGCCTGCTGCTGGCGCGGCTGTTCGCCCGTCCGGCCAACGTGCTGGTGCTCGACGAGCCGACCAACGACCTCGACATCGACACCCTCGAACTGCTCGAGGAACTGCTGCAGAGCTATCCCGGTACGGTGTTCCTGGTCAGCCACGACCGCCGTTTTGTCGACGCGGTGGTGACCAGCACGCTGGTGCACGAGGGCGACGGCCGCTGGCGCGAGTACGAGGGCGGCGTCGAGGACTGGCTGCGCCAGTCGCAGCGCGCGGCGGCGATGGCCAAATCGACCGCGGCGGCTGCGGCCAAGAGCGCGGCGGCAGCCCCGGCGACCAGCGCGCCGGCTCCGGCCGTTGCCGCGCCAGCGGCTGCGCCGGCCAAGCGCAAGCTCAGCTACAAGGAGCAGCGCGAACTCGACGAGCTGCCCAAGCGCATCGACGCGCTCGAAGCCGAGCAGAAGCTGCTGACCGAGCAGCTCAGCGGCACCGAGCTCTACAGCCAGGGCGCCGCGCGCGTGACCGAGGTGCAGGCGCGTTCCGCACAGATCGAGGAAACCTTGCTCGAACTGCTGGAGCGTTGGGAAACGCTCTCGGCACGCTGAGCCGCTTCAGCCCTTCTGGGCCAGCAGGATCTTGAGGTCGGCCGCCAGGTCGGCCGGCGGCGTGCCGTTGCGCACGTACAGGCGGATGCGCCCCTGGGTGTCGAACACGTAGGACGCGGCGGTGTGGTCGACCGTGTAGGTGTCCGCGCTCGTGCCGGGCGCCTTGCGGTAGAAGACCTTGAAGCGCTTGGCCGCGGCGGCGGTTTCTTCGGCGCTGCCGCGCAACGCCACCCATGACGGATTGAAGTTGCCGACGTAGCCCTTCAGCAGCGCGGCGGTGTCGCGTTCGGGGTCGACCGTGACCAGGATCGCCACCAGCTTGTCGCCGTCGGGGCCGAGCAGGCGCTGGGTCTCGACCAGGTCGTTGAGGGTGGTCGGGCAGACGTCCGGGCACTGCGTGTAGCCGAAGAAGACCACCGCCAGCTTGTCCTTGAACTCGCTCAGGTTGCGGCGCTTGCCGTCGACGTCGGGCAGTTCGAGCTGGTCGGCGTAATCGGCGCCGCTGATGTCGACCGCCTTGAACGCGGCGGTGGGCACCGGGGCGTCGCAGCCTGCGAGCGCGCCCAGGCCGCTCAACAGGGACAGGCCGGCGAGCAGCGCGGTGCGACGGCGGGGGTGGCGCGAGGTATTCGATGAACTCATAACGTCAGCAGATCCTGGGTGTAGTGGTCGACCAGCAGCGCAGCGAACAGCAGCGACAGGTGCCAGATCGAGAACCGGAAGGTCTGGCGCGCCAGTGCTTCGCTGTAGTTGCGCCACAGCCGCCAGGCGTAGTGGATGAAACGCAGGCCCAGCACGAAGGCGGCCGCCAGGTAGAGCCAGCCGCTCATGCCCTGCACGAAGGGCAGCAGCGTGCCGGCCAGCAGCACGAAGGTGTAGAGCAGGATCTGCAGCCGCGTGAACTCGTTGCCGTGCGTGACCGGCAGCATCGGCAGGCCGGCGCGCGCGTAGTCCTCGGCGCGGTAGAGCGCCAGCGCCCAGAAATGCGGCGGTGTCCACAGGAAGATGATCAGGCACAGGATCAGCCCCTCGGGGCCGACCTCGCCGGTCATCGCGGCCCAGCCCAGCAGCGGCGGCATCGCGCCCGAGATGCCGCCGATGACGATGTTCTGCGGCGTCAGCGGCTTGAGCACCACGGTGTAGATCACCGCGTAGCCGACGAAGGTGCCCAGCGTCAGCCACGCCGTCAGCGGATTGACCGCCTCGTGCAGCACCGCCATGCCGGCGCTGCACAGCACGGCCGAGAAGATCAGCGCCTGCGTGCGGCTGAGTTCGCCGCGGGCGGTCGGGCGCCAGGCGGTGCGTTTCATGCGGGAATCGATCTGCTGCTCGATCAGGCAGTTGAAGGCCGCCGCGGCGCTGGCGACCAGCCAGATGCCGAGCGTCGCCCACAGCGCCTTGCCCAGATCGGCCAGGCCGGGCGCACCGGGCACGGCCAGCAGCATGCCGATGGCGGCGCAGAAGACGATCAGCTGCACGACCCGCGGTTTGGTCAGCGCGACGTATTGCCGCCAGTGCGAGGAGACGTGGCCGGCAGCGGAGGAGGGGGCGTTCATGGGCGTGAGAGCGAGATGTCGTTCGGGCGGGCGCGCGACGGGGCGGTGGGCTGCGAGGCAGGAACAGGACGAGGGCCGGATGCCAGCAGCGCCGCGAGCACGGATACCAGCACGGCCGCACCACCGGTGTGGGCGAGTGCGGCCAGCAGCGGCCAGCCGAGCACCACGTTGGACAGCCCGCTGGCCAGCTGCCAGCCGGCCAGCAGCGCGATCCAGCGGGCGTAGACCGGCGCGCCGGGCGCATCGCTGCGCCACAGCCGCCAGGCCAGCGTGGCCATCGCGCCGAGCACGATGAAGGCGGCGAGGCGGTGGGTGTAGTGGATCGCGGTCAGCGCGGCAAAGGGCAGGAAGTTGCCGCTGGCATCACGGCCGAGCTCGCGCTGCCAGGTGAAACCGCTGGCGAAGTCCATCGTCGGCCACCAGCTGCCGTGGCAGGTCGGGAAGTCGGTGCAGGCCAGCACCGCGTAGTTGGTGCTCACCCAGCCGCCCAGCGTGACCTGCGCGATCACCAGCAGCAGCACCGCCAGCACGCCGCGGCGCAAGGCCGGCGGCAGCGCGAGCGGCGCCGGCAGCAACGGCGTGGCGACGTTCGACGCTGGCCCGGTGCCGGACGCCGCACCCGGCGCGCCGACCGCATAACGCTGCGCCTGCACGGCCAGCAGCGCCAGCAGCCCGATGCCGCCGAGCAGGTGCGCGGTGACGATCGCCGGGTAGAGCTTCATCGTCACGGTCAGCGCGCCGAAAGCGCCTTGCAGGCAGACCCAGACGAAGCTCAGCGTCGCCCAGGCCGGTGCGATGCCGCCGGCGCCACGGCCTTCGCGGCGGGCGGCCCGCCAGCTCCAGACCATCAGCACCGTCAGCAGCATGCCGACGCCGCTGGCGAGGTAGCGGTGCACCATCTCGACCCAGGCCTTGCCGTGCGTTACCGGGCCGCTGGGCAGTGCGGCCTGGGCCTGGCTGATCTCGCTGTGCGCGCCCAGCGGCGTGGCGCTGCCGTAGCAGCCGGGCCAGTCGGGGCAGCCAAGGCCCGAATCGCTCAGGCGCGTGTAGGCGCCGAACAGCACCAGGTCGAAGGTCAGGAACAGCGTCAGCAAGGTCAGCGCGCGCAGGCGCTGCGGCGTGCTGGCACCACGCTGGCGCCGGACCAGCCAGGCCAGCGGCCCGGCGGCCACCAGCAGTCCGACCAGCACCAGCCAGGCGAGCGGCGAGAGATCGATCAGTTCGGAGTTCATCTCGACAGGTGATCTGGACGTGGCCGGACGGGGTGGCTCAGAGCGGACCGCGGCCCGGCTTGTCCCACGAGGCGGCGGCGCGCAGCAGGCGGTCGAGGTCGCGCTTGACCTTGGCCGGCTCGAAGTCGGCCGGCATGCGCATCATCCAGTAGCCCATCGGGTCGACCAGGTACAGGTGCTCGCCCAGCGTGTGGCCTTCGGCGGGCTGCAGCCAGGCGGCGATCTGGGCCGGCACCGCCTGCACCACCGTGGCCTGGGCCAGCGCGGGCAGCAGGTCGGCACGTGGCGGCTGGTCGCCGGTGACCAGCCAGACGCGGTCGAGCCGGTCTTTCTCGCGGCCGAGCGTCTCGCGCAGCTGGCGCTGGGCGTAGAGCATCTTTTCGCAGCGGGCGTCGCAGGCGCCGTCGGCGACCACGATCAGCAGCCACTGGCCGCGCAGGCTGCGCGGGTCGACCTGGCGCTGCTGGGCGTCGAGCAGGCTGAGCTGGCTGGGCTCGGGCAGATAGCGCGGCGTCTCGATCAGCGTGCTGTAGTTGGTGCGCGCCTGCGGCCGGATGACGTAGTAGGTGAAGTACGAGGCGATCACCGGCGACGCGCAGACCAGCAGCAGCAGCAGCATCTTGATGCGGCCGATGCGGGTGCGGCGCATGCCGTCGTCATCGAGCGTGGCCGCCGGCAGGCTGTGCACGGCAAAGCTCACGGGCTCGTCAGACGAGGGGTTCGGCGCGGCGGCGGAGGCGGGGACGGACGAGTTGGAACCAGACATACAGTCCTGCGGTCAAGGCGCTGAGGGCAAACCACTGGGTGGCATAGCCGAGGTGTTTTTGGACGCCGGTGGCCGGGCTCGGCCAGTCGCGCTGCAGCGGCGACTCGCTGGCCGCCACCGGATCGGTCTGCAGCACCGACCACGGGCGCAGCCTCAGGCCGAGGCTGCCGGCATGGGCGGCGAGGTCGAGATTCTGACGGATGGGGCCCGAGCCGGCGTCGCCGAAGTCATACAGACGGGCCGGCGGCGGGGCCATCCGGCCGCGCAGCGTCTGCAGGCCGTCGGGTGTGGCGATCTCGGGCAGGCGGGTGCGGTCGAGCCCGTCGCGCGGCACCCAGCCGCGCTGCACCATCACCGCGTCGCCGTGGTCGAGCAGCAGCGGCGTGACGACGAAGAAACCCGGGCGGCCGTGCATCTGCCGGTTCTCGAGAAACACCGTGCCTTGCGGCACCCAGCGGCCCTGCAGCTGCACCTGGCGGTCGAACTGCGTGGCGGCGGTGTCCGCGTCGGGCGCAAGCTCGCTGCGATCGAGCGGAGGCAGCTGCTGGCGTGTCTCGATCTGCGTCTGCAGCCGCGACTTCTGATCGCCGCGGTCGAGCTGCCAGAAGCCCAGCCTCGCCGTGAGGCCGCACACCAGCAGCGCCGCCAGCAGAATCAGCCAGCGCCGAGGCGAGGGGGTGGAATAATTCGCACGCATGAAAATCGTCATCGGTCTCGCATTCGCCGTCATCCTCGTCGCACTGGCTGCGGCGGGCGTGTTCATGATCAAACGTCCACGCGCTGACGGGGGTCTGGATGAGCGCTCGCGCATGGCGCGGGCGCTGGCGGTGCGGGTCGGCCTGTCGGTGACCGTGTTCCTGTTCGTGCTGCTGAGCTACCTGATGGGCTGGATCCAGCCGACGGGCCTGCCGGTCGGCCGTTGAAGCGCCGCGACACACCAAACAAAAGAGCGCCGAGGGCGCTCTTTTTTCTTGCCGTGTGCTGCACAGGCGCTGACGGGCGAACAGGTCGCCCGCCGCGTCTTGCGATCAGATCCAGTAGACGACCAAGTACAGGCCGAGCCAGACCACGTCGACGAAGTGCCAGTACCAGGCCGCGCCTTCGAAACCGAAGTGGCGCGTCGGCGTGAAGTGGCCCTTCATCAGGCGGATCGTGATGAACAGCAGCATCAGCATGCCCACGAAGACGTGGAAGCCGTGGAAGCCGGTCAGCATGAAGAAGGTCGAACCGTAGATGCCCGACGAGAGCTTGAGGTTCAGGTCGTTGTAGGCGTGCGCGTATTCGTAACCCTGGAAGCCCAGGAAGACGATGCCGAGCAGCACCGTGACCCACATCCAGGCGATCGTCTTGGCGCGCTGGCCGGCGATCAGGGCGTGGTGGGCGATCGTCAGCGTCACGCCCGAGGTCAGCAGCAGCGCCGTGTTGATGGTCGGGATCGGCCACGGGCCGACGACCTGGAACGGCTCGACGATGCCGGCCGGCGAGGCGGTGGCACCGGGGGATGAGCTGGGCCACAGCGCCTTGAAGTCAGGCCATAGCAGCGCGTTCTCGAGGCTGCCCAGGCTCGGCACCGACTGCGCGCGAGCCCAGTAGAGCGCGCCGAAGAAGGCGGCGAAGAACATCACTTCGGAGAAGATGAACCAGGCCATGCTCCAGCGGAAGGAGACGTCGATGCGGTCGCTGTAGAGGCCGCGCTCGCTTTCGGCCGCGGCTTCACCGAACCACTGGCGCATCGTGAACGCCACCCACATCAGGCCGAAGGCCAGCGCGTAGGCGCCCCAGGTGTGGGAGTTGATCCACTGGCCCGCGCCCAGGATGACGAAAAAGAGACCGAACGACATCATCACCGGATGCCGCGAAGGCTCCGGAATGTAGTAATAGGGCGTTGCGCCCTTGCTCGCTGCCGACATGTGTTGCTCCTGAAAACCTGCGGTCTGTCTTTGGGCTGTGGCGGCAGATCACCGGGGATCTGCGCACGCTGGATAGGAAAACGGATGAATGGAAGGCGGCGCTAGCTGGCTGCGCCGCTGGTCACGACCAAGCGCACCAGCAAGATCAAGGCGATGATGAACAGCGCCGCGCCGATCAGCCCGGCAATGATCACGTGCACCGGATTGAGCTTGTTGACGTCGTTCTGGTAGTCGCTGCCGCGGCGCACGCCGAAGAACGACCATGCCACGGCCTTGATCGTCTGCAGCAGCGACAGCTTGCGCTGCGCTGCGTCGCGCAGGCCTTCTGTTTCGGGTGGCTGGGACATGCTCATGAGCGAACCGGCGCGGCTGCGGCCTTGACCTCGGCGCCGGCGGCCTTGATCTTGGCGCCGACCTCGAAGAAGGTGTACGACAAGGTGATCGTGGTCACGTCCTTGGGCAGCTTCGGATCGATCACGAACACCACCGGCCAGCTCTTGGCTTCGCCGGGAGCCAGGGTGTATTCGTTGAAGCAGAAGCACTCGAGCTTGTTGAAGTGCGCGGTCGCCTGCATCGGCGCGTAGCTCGGGATCGCCTGCGCGGCCATGGTGCGGTTCTGCACGTTGCGGAACTCGTACATCACCGTCGTCACTTCACCCGGATGCACCTGCACCGAACGCTGCGCGGGCTTGAAGTCCCAAGGACCGCGCGCGTTCGCATCGAACTCGATCGTGATCAGCCGGCTGCGGTCGACCTGGCTGTTGCCGGCCGGGTCGGCCTTGCCATGGCCGTTGACGCGCAGCTCCGAGACGCTCAGCACGTTGATGCCCAGGGCCGTGCAGATGGCCTTGTACATCGGCACCAGCGCGTAGCCGAAGCCGAACATCATCAACGCGACCAACCCCAGCTTGGACAGCATCTGGAAGTTGTCGCGCCGCAGGGCCCGCGACTGGGGCCGCGCGCCAAGGCCTTGCCGGTTCGGTTCGGTCGCCATCGGGTCAACGCGTCATCATGACGACCTTGGCCATGAAGCCAAGGAAGAACACCAGCGCCACGCTGGCCAGGATCAGTCCCAGCCGGCGGTTCTGGCGGCGCTTGTCGTCGCGGGTCATGATCAGCCGATCACGCGGGTGGCGGTGGCATCGAGCTTGGGCGGGGTCTCGAAGGTGTGGAAGGGCGCCGGCGACGGCACTTCCCATTCCAGTCCTTCAGCACCTTCCCAGGGCTTCTGCGGCGCCTTGGGGCCGATGCCGCGCATCATCGGGATCACGACGAACACGAAGAAGTAGACCTGCATCAGCCCGAAGGTCAGGCCGCCCACCGACGCGATCGCGTTGAAGTCGGCGAACTGCATCGGGTAGTCGGCGTAACGGCGCGGCATGCCGGCCAGGCCGAGGAAGTGCATCGGGAAGAACGTGATGTTGAACGTGATCAGCGAGCCCCAGAAGTGGATCTTGCCGCGCGTCTCGGAGTACATCACGCCGGTCCACTTCGGGCCCCAGTAGTAGACGCCGGCGAACATCGCGAACAGCGAACCGGCCACCAGCACGTAGTGGAAGTGCGCCACCACGTAGTAGGTGTCCTGCAGCTGGATGTCGATCGGCGCCATCGACAGGATCAGGCCGGTGAAGCCGCCCATCGAGAACACGAAGATGAAGCCCACGGCCCACAGCATCGGGGTCTCGAAGGTCATCGAGCCGCGCCACATCGTGGCCACCCAGTTGAAGACCTTCACGCCGGTGGGCACCGAGATCAGCATCGTCGCGTACATGAAGAACAGCTGGCCGGTCAGCGGCATGCCGGTCGTGTACATGTGGTGGGCCCAGACCATGAACGACAGGATCGCGATCGAGGCGGTCGCGTAGACCATCGAGGCGTAGCCGAACAGGCGCTTGCGGGCGAATGCCGGCACGATCTGGCTGATGATGCCGAAGGCCGGCAAGATCATGATGTAGACCTCGGGGTGACCGAAGAACCAGAAGATGTGCTGGTACATGATCGGATCGCCGCCGCCTGCGGGGTTGAAGAAGGCGGTGCCGAAGTGGCGGTCGGTCAGCGTCATCGTGATCGCGCCGGCGAGCACCGGCATCACGGCGATCAGCAGGTAGGCGGTGATCAGCCAGGTCCAGGCGAACATCGGCATCTTCATCAGCGTCATGCCCGGTGCGCGCATGTTGAGCACCGTGACGATGATGTTGATCGAGCCCATGATCGACGAGGCGCCCAGGATGTGCATCGCGAAGATGCCGGCATCCATCGACGGGCCCATCTGCAGCGTCAGCGGCGCGTAGAGCGTCCAGCCGGCAGCGGGTGCGCCGCCGGGCATGAAGAAGCTCGCCACCAGCATGAGCGCGGCCGGGATCATCAGCCAGAAGCTGAAGTTGTTCATGCGCGCGAAGGCCATGTCCGCGGCACCGATCTGCAGCGGCAGCATCCAGTTCGCGAAGCCGACGAAGGCCGGCATGATCGCGCCGAACACCATGATCAGCCCGTGCATCGTGGTGAACTGGTTGAACAGCTCGGGGTTGACGAACTGCAGCCCGGGCTGGAACAGCTCGAGGCGGATCAGCAGCGCCAGCACGCCGCCGATCATCAGCATCGTGAAGGCGAACAGCAGGTACAGCGTGCCGATGTCCTTGTGGTTGGTCGCGAAGACCCAGCGGCGCCAGCCGTGCGGAGCGTGGTGGTGGTCGTCATGGCCATGACTGTCGTCATGCGCATGGCCACCGGGATGGAGAACTGCACTCATGGATGGATTCCTGTCGGCTCAGCCTGGGGTTACTTGCGGGCCGCGACCACGTCGGCCGGCTGCACGATCTGACCGGTCTTGTTCGACCAGTTGTTCTTGGTGTAGGTGATGACGGCGGCGATCTCGGTGTCCGAGAGCTGCTTCCAGGCCGGCATTGCGCCGTTGTTCTGGCCGTTCAGCAGCACCGCGATCTGCCGGGTCTTGTCGGCGTCGAGCACCACCGGCGAGCCGTCGACCGCCTTGATCGGGCCGGCACCCTTGCCGTTGGCCTGGTGGCAGGCGGCGCAGTTGGCGGCGTAGACCTTCTCGCCGCGGGCGACCAGCTCGTCGAGCTTCCAGACCTTGGCCGGATCATCGGCCAGGGCGGCGAGCTTCTTCTTCTCGCCGTCGACCCAGGCGCTGTAGTCGACCGCCGAGAGCACCTTCACGTGGATCGGCATGTAGGCGTGTTCCTTGCCGCACAGCTCGGCGCACTGGCCGTAGAAGTCGCCGACCTTGTCGGCGCGGAACCAGGTGTCGCGCACGAAGCCGGGGATGGCGTCCTGCTTGATGCCGAACTGCGGCACCATGAAGGCGTGGATCACGTCGTCGGCGGTGGTGATGATGCGGATCTTCTTGTCGACCGGCACCACCAGCGGGTTGTCGACCTTCAACAGGTAGTTGTCGATCGCTTCGGGCTTGCCCGAATCGGACATCGCGCGGTGGCTGGTGTCGAGCGTCGACAGGAAGGCGATGCCTTCGCCTTCGCCCTTGAGGTAGTCGTAGCCCCACTTCCACTGGTAGCCGGTGGCCTTGATGGTCAGGTCGGCGTTGGTGGTGTCCTTCTGCGCGACCACCGTCTTGGTGGCCATCGCGCCCATGCCGATCACGATCACGAACGGCACGATCGTCCAGGCGATCTCGACGGCCACGCTCTCGTGGAAGTTGGCCGGCTTGTGGCCCTTGGACTTGCGGTGCTTGATGATCGAATAGAACATCACGCCGAACACGGCCAGGAAGATCACCGTGCAGATGACCATCATGATCCAGTGCAGCGAGTGCAGGTCGGCGGACATCTTGCTGGCGCCGACCGGCAGATCGAGCTGGCGCACGCCGGGGCCGCCGGGCAGATCGTTGACCGCGTGAGCCGCTTGCACGGCCAGCGAGGCGCCCACGGCCAGACTGACTTGTCCAGCGTGCCGCCACAGAGCATTCATCGTCTTCATCGCGCTCACTTTCTCTACCTAACTCACCGGCCACCGCTTGCAGTGACCGCCAGATGCCGTTGATCACGGACCGCTCGGGCCGTGCTGCGTGTCCTGACGCGCCCGATCGGCCGCGCCACTGTTGTTGAAACCGGACTCTGCCTCACGACCGAGCCCTGTCACCATCCTGACCAGCCCTTACCAAAGGCTGGATTCAGGCAGATGTTGGCGAATCACCACTGACATCGACCTGAAAACGCACAGACCTGGCTGCGTTTGATCGATGTCATTGAAATTTCAAACGGCGAAAACCGGCGATTTTACGGTGACAGGTTTCACGCCGGCAACGAACGCGTCGTGATGTGAGCCGGATTGGCTTCAGCGCGGGCCCTGGGGGTTGCGCCGGCGCGTCATTTCACGCATGTCGCCGAGCGATATTTCCGTTTGGGCCGCCACCCGGGCCTTGGCCGGTGGTCGGAAGGCGTGGCCGTAGATCACCTCGAACGTCAGGTGCAGGCGGCCGTCGGGGCGGCGCAGTCCGGCGTCGAGCCGTTCGAGCAGGGCGACGTGCCAGCGCGGCGTGCGCAGTCCGGCGTGGCGCTGCGGATCGGTGTTGCGGCCCAGCGAGCGCAGCTCGTCGAGCATCGCCTGCGCGCTGTCCCAGGTCAGCGTGAGCTGCTCCATGTCCATCACCGGATCGGCAAAGCCGGCGTGCACCAGGGCGTCGCCGATGTCGTGCATGTCGACCAGCCGGCTGCCCGGCGAGCCGAAACCGGCGCTGCGGTAGGTCGCCTGCAGCTCGCGCAGCGTGTCGGGCCCGAGGCACGAAAACATCAGGAAGCCGTCGATCGCCGTGGCGGCCTGCCAGCGGGCGAACAGCCCGGCCAGGTCGTCGACCCAGTGCAGCGTCATGTTCGACCACAGCAGGTCGGCCGGTGGCGGACCGGACGTGGCCGGCGCGGCGCGCTCGCCGGTCAGGCGGCGCCACCACGAGCCGGACTTCGCGGTGTCGGCCGGCGGCTGGCCGAGGCTGTCGACCGCCATCCGGCGCGCCTTCGGGTACTGCCGAGCCAGCAGCGCCTGGCTGCTGCCGGCCTGCGCCCCCCAGTCGAGCACGCTCTGCGGCTGCAGGCGGATCAGCGGCAGCCGCTCGGCCATGCGCCGGGCGATCTCGCCGTGCAGCCAGGGTGCGGGCTGCTCGGCCTGATCGAGCTGGCGGCGCAGTCGGGCCAGCGCGGCGGGGTCGATGTGGGTGCCTCGGCCGGCCGGCCCGGCGGGTGCTTCGAGGGCGGGGGCGGGGGGCTGTTCCATGGTCGGCGGGCAGTATAGTGAGCCGACCATGCCCCTGCCGACGAGCGTCCACGAGCCGGCCGACCTGCCGCCGTCCCCTGCGGATCACGACACCGTGCTGCGCGCCGCTGGCCGCACGCTGGCCGACGCCTGGCGCTGCGGCCCGGCTTTCGGCAGCCTGTGCCGGGTGTGCCGGCGCTGGCAGCGTTCGGCCTTGTGCGAGCCCTGCCTGCGGCTGCACGCCGCGCCGGTGCCACGGTGCGGCCGCTGCGCCATCGAGGTCGCGACGGGTGTCGCGCAGTGCGCCGACTGCATGCGCCGGCCGCCGCCGATGTCCGCCACCTTCGCCGCGGTCGACTACGGCTACCCGTGGGACGCGCTGATCGCGCGCTTCAAGTTCAACGAGGCGGTCGAGCTGGCGCGGCCGCTGACAGGCCTGATGACACGCGGCCTGGCGGCGGCATTCGACGCCGGCCTGCCGCGCCCCGACCTGATCGTGCCGGCGCCGCTCACCCCCGAGCGCCTGCGCGAGCGCGGCTACAACCAGGCCTGGGAGCTGGCGCGGCGGCTCGGCCGGGCCTTCGATCTGGCGGCACGCCACGACCTCGTCGAACGGGTCATCGGCGGCGCCCATCAGGCCGCGCTGCACGGCGACGAGCGCCGTCGCCAGGTGCGCGGCGCCTACGCGCTCACGGCTGCCGGCCAGATCGCGGTGGCGGCGCGCCACGTCGCGATCGTCGACGACGTCATGACCACCGGCGCTACCCTCGCCGAGCTGGCGCTCACCTTGCAGCGCGGCGGCGCGGCCAGCGTGCAGGCCTGGGTGCTGGCGCGCACGCCGGCCCGCTGAAGCCGCAATCCGATGACGCGGCGGCATACTGCCGGCCCGCCCGCGCCCTGTCCGCCATGTTCCGCATCGTCCTGGTCCACCCCGAAATCCCGCCCAACACCGGCAACGTGATCCGGCTGGCCGCCAACACCGGCTGCGAGCTGCACCTGATCGAGCCGCTCGGTTTTTCGATGGACGACCGCCTGCTGCGCCGCGCCGGCCTCGACTATCACGAGTACGCGCCCGTGCGCCGCCACGCCGGCTGGGCCGCGTTCCTCGCCGACCAGCGGCCCGACCCGGCCACGCTCTACGCCTTCACCACCCGCGGCAGCCGGTCGCTGGCCGAGGTGGTCTGGCCGGCCGATGCCTGGCTGGTGTTCGGTTGCGAGACCAGTGGCCTGCCCGAAGACGTGCGCGAGCAGATCGCCCCGGCACAGCGCGTGCGGCTGCCGATGCGCGCCGGTCAGCGCAGCCTGAACCTGAGCAATGCGGTGGCGGTGGCGGTGTTCGACGCCTGGCGCCAGCAGGGTTACGCCGGCGCTGTCTGAGCCGGCTCGCCCTGAGCCGGGGGGCTTCAGCTCTCGGCGCGGGCTTCGCGCTGCATCAGCGCCGCCACCGCATCACGCGGGGCCAGTCCGCCTTGCAGCACGGCCACCACCGCGGCGGTGATCGGCATGTCGACGCCCAGCCGGCCGGCGCGTTCGAGCACCGTGCCGGCGCTGTAGACGCCTTCGGAGACATGGCCGAGTTCGGCCAGGATCTGCGCCAGCGTCTGCCCGTCGGCCAGCCGCAGGCCGACGCGGCGGTTGCGTGACAGGTCGCCGGTGGCGGTCAGCACCAGATCGCCCAGCCCGGACAAGCCCATGAAGGTCTCGGCGCGTGCGCCCAGCGCCAGGCCCAGGCGCGTCATCTCGGCCAGGCCGCGCGTGATCAGCGCGGCGCGCGCGTTCAGGCCCAGGCCCATGCCGTCGGCGATGCCGGTGGCGATCGCCAGCACGTTCTTGACCGCGCCGCCTACTTCGACGCCGACCGGGTCGTCCGACGCGTAGACCCGCAGGCTGGCGCCGTGCAGCGCGCGCACCGCGGCGTCGCGCACGCTTTCATGCTGGCTGGCGGCGACCAGCGCGGTGGGCTGCTGGCGCGCCACCTCGAGCGCGAAGCTCGGGCCCGACAGCACGCCGCAGGCCAGCTGCGGCGCCACCTCGCGGGCGATCTCGTGGCCGAGCAGGCCGGTGCCGGCCTCGAAGCCCTTGCACAGCCACAGCGTCGGCAGACCTTGCGGGATGCGCGCCAGCATCTCGCGCAGGGCCGCCATCGGCGTGGCGACGATCACCAGGCCGGCGCCGTTCGCATCCGCATCGGTGCCGGCCCGGGCGCTGACGTGAGCCAGCGCCGCGTCCCAGTCGCCACTGCAGACCAGCCTGGCGGGCAGGTCTGCGTCCGGCAGATAGCGCTGATTGCGCCGCGTGGCGGCGATCTCGGCCATCTGCGCGGGGTCGCGGCCCCACAGCAGCGTCGGATGGCGCAGCGCAGCCTGTGCGGCCACCGCCGTGCCCCAGGCGCCTGCGCCCAATACCGTGATCTGCATGCTGTGTGCGCCGTGCCGAGGCCGGAACGGGCTCAGGAGTTGAGCTGCTGGGCGCCGCTTTGCTGCTGCGCTTCGTACATGGCCTGGAAGTTGACTTCGGCCAGGTGCACCGGCGGGAAACCGGCGCGGCTGATGATGTCGGCCACCACGGCGCGCAGATAGGGGTAGACGATGCCGGGGCAGGCGATGCCCAGGATCGGCTGCATCTGATCGGCGTCGATGTTGCGGATCTCGAAGATGCCGGCCTGCTTGGCCTCGCACAGGAACAGCGTGCGCTCGCCGAGCTTGGTGGTCACGGTGGCGCTGACGGCCACTTCGAACACGCCGTCGGCGATCGGCTGCACTTCGATGCCGAGGTTGACGTCGACCGCCGGCTGGCCCTGTTCGATCAGGATCTGCGGCGAGTTGGGCTGTTCCAGCGACAGGTCTTTCAGGTAGACGCGCTGGATCTGGAACACGGGCTGCTCGCCCGCTGCGTCTTGTTCATCGGCCATGGTGTGATGTCTCGGTCAGGTGGGCGCGGAAGTCGCAAAAAAAGCCCGCGCACGAGGGCGGGCGCCGGATTATGGCAGCGCCCTCCGGGCCCTTCGGGCATTGCAACGGGTGGCGTCGTATCCTCGGCATCCTTGCATGAACGCGGGTTTTCGATGACCGAACTGACTCTTGTGCGCCACGGTGAAACCGACTGGAATCGCATCCGCCGCTTCCAGGGTCAGCTCGACGTTCCGCTCAACGAACTGGGTCATCTGCAGGCCGGGCGATTGCCGCAGGCGCTGGCCGGCGACCACTTCGACCTCGTGCTCGCCAGCGACCTGGCCCGCGTGCGCGCCACCGCCGCGCCGCTGCTGGCGCAGCGCGGCTGGACCGCGCATCACGACGCCCGCTGGCGCGAGCAGCATTACGGCGCCTTCGAGGGCCAGGACGTCGCCACGCTGCGCCGCGAGCAGCCCGAACTCTGGCGCCGGTACGGCGAACACCGGGCCGACTTCGCGCCGCCCGGCGGCGAGACCACCCGCCAGTTCTACGCGCGCGTGCACGCCGCGGTGCAGGATGTGGTCGAACGCCACGCCGGCCGCCGCGTGCTGATCGTCACCCACGGGGGCGTGCTCGACATGCTGTGGCGCGGCGTGCACGGCCTGCCGCTCGACGGCGCGCGCCGCTGCGCCATCCCGAACGCCGGCATCAACCGCCTGCGCTGGCAGGACGGCCGTCTGACGATCGTGAGCTGGGCCGTGGCCGATCACCTGGCCGACCTGCCCGAGCAGCCGTCGACCGACCCGCTGACGTCGGCCCCGGCCGATCCCGACGCGATCGCCCCCTGAACCTGCGGGTCTGCGAGCCGGCTTCAGCGCGGGGCCGACGCCTCGTCGTGCGCGGCCACTCGCAGCACGCCCGGCGCCAGCGCATCGGCCGTGGTCCCCAGGCCGGCGCCGGCGAGTTCACCCGCCAGCGCGGCGGTCAGCGTGCGCGACAAGGTGCTCGCGTGCGGCAGCAGCGTGCCGAAGAAGCGTGGCCGGCCGTGCTGCAGCAGCATCACGGTCGGGAAGTTCTCGACCTCGAGCGCGGCGTCGCCGAGCGTGTCGGCCTCGTCCTCGATGTCGACCCAGACGAAACGCAGCGCCGGGAACTGGGCGGCCACCTGCGCGAACGTGACGCGGTAGGCCTCGCAGGTGTTGCACCAGCGCGCGCACAGGCAGGCGACGAGCCAGCCGGCGTCGGGGTGGGCAATCGGGGCAAGGGCTGGCGCGGTCATGCGGGTGGCGATCGGGAGGGCGCGGCCAGTTTGCCAGAGCACCGGCGCCGATCGCTGCGCCGGGCCACCCGCCGCTTATGCGTTTGCCGACCATGCTTCATCGCATTGATTCGATCGGCGTGTTTGCAATGGCTTCAATAATTCGTTCATCAAACAGAGGGGCCGGGCCTGCCGCCGGCCGACGAGGGCATCCGGTGAACTTCCAGCAACTGCGCGCCGTGCGCGAAACGGCCCGCTCGGGCTTCAACCTGACCGACGTGGCCGCCGCGCTGCACACCTCGCAGCCCGGCGTCAGCCGCCAGATCCGCGAGCTCGAGGACGAGCTCGGCGTCGAGATCTTCGTGCGCGCCGGCAAGCGCCTGACCGGCCTGACACCGCCCGGCGAGGCGGTGCTGCCGATCGTCGAGCGCCTGCTGCTCGACGCCGACAACCTGCGGCGCGCCGGTGCCGACTTCGCGTCCCAGGACACCGGCCGGCTGTCGATCGCCGCCACCCACTCGCAGGCGCGTTACGCGCTGCCGCAGGTGGTGCGCGATTTCCGCACGCTCTATCCGCACGTCACGCTCAACCTGCACCAGGGCTCGCCGCGCCAGGTGGCCGAGATGCTGCTGTCGGGCGAGGCCGACATCGGCGTCGCCACCGAGGCGCTGGCGCAGTACGAGCAGCTGGTGGCGCTGCCGTGTTACCGCTGGACCCACAGCGTCGTGGTGCCGGTCGGGCATCCGCTGCTCGATGTGGACGGGCCGATCACGCTGGCGCAGCTCGCGCGCGAACCCATCGTCACCTACGACACCGGCTACACCGGCCGCACCCACATCGACGAGGCCTTCGCCCGCGCCGGCCTCAAGCCCGCCGTGGTGCTGACCGCAATGGACGCCGACGTCATCAAGACCTACGTCGAGCTCGGCATCGGCGTGGGCCTCGTCGCCTCGATCGCCTTCGACGCCGAGCGCGACCGCAACCTGCAAGCGCTCGACGCCGGCCACCTGTTCGAGATCAACCTGACCCGGCTGGCGATCCGGCGCGGCACCTGGCTGCGCGGCTACGTCTACGCCTTCATCGAGGCCTTTGCACCGACGCTGACACGCGAGGCGGTCGAGCAGGCGCTGACGGGCGAGCCGGTCGAAGACTGAGCCGCCCCGTCCGGCCCGGACCGGCGGCCGGTCACGGCATCATCGCGCCTGCGTTCCACAACCTGCGCGGAGACACCATGACCCAATCCTTCCTCGGCCGCCGCGGCATCGCCGTGGCACCTCACAGCCTGGCCTCCGAAGCCGCCTTGCGCGTGCTGCGCGAAGGCGGCAACGCGCTCGAAGCCATGATCGCCGCCGCGGCCTCGATCGCGGTGGTCTACCCGCACATGAACTCGATCGGCGGCGACGGCTTCTGGGTCATCAGCGGCCCGGGCGGCCAGCCGCAGGGCATCGACGCCAGTGGCGCCAGCGCGGCGGCGGCCTCGATCGACCGCTACGCGCAGCGCGGCGTGCGCGGCAGCATCCCGTTTCGAGGCGGCGTGGCGGCGCTGACGGTGGCCGGCACGGTGTCGGGCTGGGGCGCGGCGCATGCGCTGTCGCAAGAGTGGGGCGGGCGCCTGCCGCTGTCGCGCCTGCTCGAAGACGCCACCTGGTACGCCCGCGAGGGCATTCCCGTCACGCACAGCCAGTGGGCCTGCACCACGGCCAAGCAGGCCGAGCTGGCGCCGATCGCCGGTTTTGCCGAGACCTTCCTGCCCGGCGGCGAGGTGCCCGCCGCCGGCAGCCTGTTCAAGCTGCCGCGCCTGGCCGCCACGCTCGAACGCATCGCCGCGCACGGCACGGATGATTTCTACCGCGGTGACCTGGCGCGCCAGCTCGCCGCCGAACTGGCCGCCGTCGACAGCCCGCTGACGCTGGCCGACCTGCAGGCGCACCACGCCAAGCGCGTCGACCCGCTGGCGCTGCGCCTGCAGGGCCTGACGCTGATGAACATGACGCCGCCCTCGCAGGGCGTGGTCTCGCTGATGATCCTGGGCATCATGGCGCGCCTCAAGGGCTGGGACGCCGACCCGCTCGGCCCGGCCTTCGTGCATGCACAGGTCGAGGCCACCAAGCAGGCGTTTGCGCTGCGCGACCAGCACGTCACCGACCCGGCCTTCATGAAGATCGCACCCGCCGCGCTGCTGCGCGACGAGCTGCTCGACGAGCTGGCCGGGCGCATCAGCCTGACGCAGGCCGCGCCCTTCGGCCGCAAGACCGACCCCGGCGACACCGTCTGGATGGGCGTGATCGACGGCCAGGGCCGCGCGGTCTCGTTCATCCAGAGCATCTATCACGAGTTCGGATCGGGCATCGTGCTGCCGGGCTCGGGCGTCAACTGGCAGAACCGCGGCTGCAGCTTCAGCCTCGACCCCGCGCACATCAACGCGCTGGCGCCGCACAAGCGGCCGTTCCACACCCTCAACCCGGCGCTGGCGCAGCTCGACGACGGCCGCCTGATGGTCTACGGCACGATGGGCGGCGACGGCCAGCCGCAGACGCAGGCCACGGTGTTCAGCCGCATCCACCGCTTCGGCCTGGCGCCGCAGGCGGCGATCGAGCTGCCGCGCTGGCTGCTCGGGCGCACCTGGGGCATGGCCAGCGACAGCCTCAAGCTCGAATCACGCTTCCCGGCGTCGACGGTGGCTGCGCTGCGCGCGCTGGGCCACGAGGTCGAGCTGCTGGCCGACTGGGACGAGTCGGTCGGCCACGCCGGTGCGCTGATCCGCGAGGCCAACGGGCTGCTGGTGGGGGGCTTCGACCCGCGCAGCAACGGCTCGGTGGCGGCGTACTGACGCAGCTCACGCGCGCAGGCCGTGCGCTGATCCATCGGGCGCCTTGCGCGGTTGACCCCAATTGAAACGTGGCCGGCCGCGGCTATCGTGGTCGATGACCGACGCAGGGAGAAGCCAATGGCTCACGATGTCCTGATCAGCTATTCGAGCCATGACCGGCTGGAGGCCGATGCAATTTGCAATCGCCTCGAGTCCCAGGGCATCCGCTGCTGGATCGCCCCGCGCGATGTGCCGCCGGGCTCGGAGTACGCCGATTCGATCGTCCAGGCGATCGAGAGTGCGCGCGTGATGGTGCTGGTCTACAGCGCCCACGCCGACGGGTCGAAACAGGTCCGCCGCGAAGTCGAACGTGCCGTCAGCATCGGCCGCACGATCATGCCGGTGCGGATCCAGAACGCCGAGATGAGCAAGGCGTTCAAGTACTACGTCGGCTCCATCCATTGGCTCGACGCGATCACGCCGCCGCTGGAGCAGCACATCGACCGGCTCGGCCGGGATATCCAGGCCGTGTTGTCGGCGCAGCCCGCCGCGCCGGGGCCGGCGGCTGCCACGACGACGCTCGGCTTGCCCCGGACGGCCCGGCCCGACCCGGCGCCGGCCGCCGAGGCGAGCGGCACCTCCCGCAAGGGCCTGATGATCGGCGGCGGCGTTGCCGTGACGGTCGCCCTGTTGGCGGGTGGCTACTTCCTGGGCCAGGCAACGAGAGACGATCCGCTGGTCGCGGCGCCGACGGCCGCAGGGCCACCGGTTGCGTCGCCGGCGGTTTCGCAGGCGGTTTCGGAAGCGGTCGTCGCGCCGGCCACGTGGGTGCCGTCGGTCAACGACAGGTCCCGGCGCGAGGCCAGCGAGTTGCTCGAGGCGGCCGGGCTCAAGGTCAAGCTCGTCGAGCAGGAACATGCCGAACTGCGCTTTCCGAAGGTGATCGGCACCGACCCGGCCGCCGGTCAGGCCGTGCCCGCCGACCGCGAGGTGACGCTGTACGTCTCGGGCATGCGCCTGCTGCCGTCCGTGCTCGATCTGCCGATCGAGAAGGCGAAGTCGACGATCCAGGATGCGGGCTTCTCCGCGCCGGTCGAGATCCGCGAGACCGCGAGCCCCAAGCCCGAAGGCGTGGTGATCGGCATGCAGCCGCCGGGTGGCAGCCGGCACTTCTCGAGCAAGCCGGTCGTGCTCGAGGTCTCGGCCCCGAAGGCACTGCTCGCCGACCTCGTCAAGCGCCCCGTGGCCGAGGCCGAGCAGGCCCTGAAAGAGGCCCGCTTCAACCCGCAGGTCGTTCGCGACTGGATTCCCGGCGCCGCGGTCGGGACCGTCGCGGAGATGAAGCCCGCCGCCGGATCCCGCCTCAACCCCGGCGACACCGTGACCTTGCGTGTGGCCGCGGCCGGCGGCTGGGTCTATCACGCGGCGGGGCGGCAACTCAAGGGCGGCCAGACCTTCCGCATGGACACGGCGGGCAATCTCCGCACCGAACCGCGCTCGGGCAGCAAGACCCTCGACGTGCTGTCCAGGGGCCAGATGGCGCGGGTGCTCGAGGCCTACGGCGACGGCTGGCTCAAGGTCGTGGTGCTCGACTGAACCCGCGCGCCGGGCTTCAGGCGGGCCAGGTCGGACGTTGCCTGACGCTCAGATCATCGCGGCCGGATCGTCCGCCGTGGCCGGCTCGCCACCGGCCACGAAGCGCGTCACCCGCCGCGCCTTCAGCCACGCGCGGCTGCCGTTGGCCAGGCCCAGGCGTTCGCGCAGCAGCTGCCACTGCGCGCGCGGCAGTTCCACGTCCACATAACTGCCGTCCTCGCGCTTGAACTCCAGCCGCGTGCTCGGGCCGACGGTGAGTGCCTGGCTCAGCGTCACCGCCAGCGTGTCGGCCTCGGGGGCGCCGATCACTTCGAGTTCGTGCGGGCGCACGTAGCTGACCTCGGCGGCCGACGTGCTGCCACCCGGCGCATGGCCGAGCCGGCCGTGGAACAGGTTGACGTCGCCCAGGAACTGCAGCACGAAGGGCGTGGCCGGGTGGTCGTAGACCTGGTCCGGGCTGCCGACCTGCTCGATGCGGCCCTGGTTCATCACGACGATGCGGTCGGCCACTTCCATCGCCTCTTCCTGGTCGTGCGTGACGAAGACGCTGGTGACATGCACCTCGTCATGCAGCCGGCGCAGCCAGCGCCGCAGTTCCTTGCGCACCTTGGCGTCGAGCGCGCCGAAGGGCTCGTCGAGCAGCAGCACCTTGGGCTCGACCGCCAGCGCGCGCGCCAAGGCGATGCGCTGGCGCTGGCCTCCGGAGAGCTGGTGCGGGTAGCGGTCGGCGATCCAGTCGAGCTGTACCAGCTGCAGCAGGTCGGTGACCTTGCGGCGGATCTCGGCATCGCTCGGCCGCGTCACCTTGGGTCGCACGCGCAGGCCGAAAGCGACGTTCTCGAAGATCGTCATGTGCGCGAACAGCGCGTAATGCTGGAACACGAAACCGACCTGGCGCTCGCGCACGTCGGTGTGGGTGGCGTCCTCGCCGTGGAACAGCACGCTGCCCGAATCGGGCACTTCGAGCCCCGCGATGATGCGCAGCAGGCTGGTCTTGCCCGAGCCCGACGGGCCCAGCAGCGCGACCAGTTCGCCCGACGGGATGTCGAGGTTGAGGTTGTCGCAGACGACGGTCTTGCCGAAGCGCTTGTTGAGGTTGCGGACTTCGATCGACATGTGCTCGCTTCAGGTTGGTTGTGTTGATCAAGCCGCCGCCGCAGATCCGGCTTTGCCGGTCTGCTGGCGGAGCCCCCTCGGGGGGTGGCGACCGGAGGAAGCCTGGGGGCCCTGTTTCATCCGCTGCTCGACCAGGTATTTCAGAACCAGCGTCACCAGCGCCAGCAGCGCCAGCAGCGAGGCCACCGCAAAGGCCGCGGCGAACTGGTATTCGTTGTAGAGGATCTCGATGTGCAGCGGCATCGTGTTGGTCATGCCGCGGATGTGGCCCGACACCACGCTGACCGCGCCGAACTCGCCCATCGCCCGCGCATTGCACAGGATCACGCCGTACAGCAGCGCCCACTTGATGTTGGGCATCGTCACGCGCCAGAAGATCTGCCAGCCGTTGGCGCCCAGCACGCGGGCGGCTTCTTCCTGCTCGGTGCCCTGCGCCTGCATCAGCGGGATCAGCTCGCGCGCCACGAACGGGAAGGTCACGAACACGGTGGCCAGCACGATGCCGGGCACCGCGAAGATGACCTTCAGGTCGTGGTCGCGCAGCCACTCGCCGAACCAGCCTTGCAGGCCGAAGATCAGCACGTAGATCAGGCCCGAGATCACCGGGCTGACGCTGAACGGCAGGTCGATGAGGGTGAGCAGCACGTTCTTGCCGCGGAACTCGAACTTGGCGATGCACCAGGCCGCGGCGACGCCGAACACCAGGTTCAGCGGCACCGAGATGCCGGCGGCGATCAGCGTGAGCTTGATCGCTGAAAGTGCGTCGTCATCGACGATCGCGGCCAGGTAGACGTCCCAGCCTTTCTTGAACGCCTCGGCGAACACGATCGCCAGCGGCACGAACAGGAAGAAGGTCAGGAAGGCCAGCGCGGTGCCGATCAGCAGCCACTTGACCCAGGCGGGCTCTGCGGTGGCGGCGCGGATGCTGCGCGGTGTGGCGCCTGCAACGCGGAGGCCGGGCCGAGCGCCGGGCCGCTCCCAAGCCGGCCCGGATCCCCTCGGGGGATCGACGAACGTACTCGTTTGGCGAGGGGTGGTCATCATCGCCCTTGCCGTGCGCGCGCCCAGGCTTGCAGCGCATTGATGGTCAGCAGCAGCACGAAGGCCGCCACCAGCATCACGACCGCGATCGCGGTGGCGCCGGTGTAGTCGTACTGTTCGAGCTTGGTGATGATCAGCAGCGGCGTGATCTCGCTCACCAGCGGCATGTTGCCGGCGATGAAGATCACCGAGCCGTATTCGCCCAAGGCGCGCGCAAAGGCGAGCGCGAAGCCGGTCAGCAGCGCCGGCGACAGGATCGGGAAGATCACGTGGCGGAAGGTCTGCCAGCGGCTCGCGCCCAGCGTGGCGGCGGCTTCTTCAAGTTCCTTCTGCATGTTCTCCAGCACCGGCTGCAGCGTGCGCACGACGAACGGCAGGCCGATGAAGGTCAGCGCCACGAACACGCCGATCGGCGTGAAGCTGACCTTGAACGGCAGCCACTGGCCGATCCAGCCGTTCTGCGCATACAGCGCCGTCAGCGCGATGCCGGCCACTGCGGTCGGCAATGCAAACGGCAGATCCACCAGCGCGTCGATCAGGCGCTTGAACGGGAACTCGTAGCGCACCAGCACCCAGGCCACGATCAGGCCGAAGAAGGCGTTGATCAGTGCCGCGGCGAACGAGGCGCCGAAGGTCAGCCGGTACGACGCCAGCACGCGCGGCGAACCGACCGCGTCGACGAACGCCGGCCAGGTCATCGTGAAGGTCTTGAGAAAGGCCGCGCTGAGCGGGATCAGCACGATGAAGCTCAGATACAGCAGCGTGAAGCCGAGTGCCAGGTCGAAGCCCGGCAGCACGCTGTGCCGCTTGAGCAGGGTGCGGGTGAAGAACATGCCCGGTCACTTCTTGGTGTAGACCTGATCGAAGCTGCCGCCGTCGGCGAAGTGGGTCTTCTGCGCGCGGGCCCAGCCGCCGAACACCTCGTCGATGGTGAACAGCGTCACCTTCGGGTACTGCCTGGCGTACTTGGCCGCCACGGTCGGGTCGATCGGGCGGTAGTAGTTCTGGCCGGCAATGTCCTGGCCTGCCGGCGAATAGAGGTACTCGAGATAGGCCTGCGCCACGGCGCGGGTGCCCTTCTTGTCGGCCACCTTGTCGACCAGAGCCACCGGCGGTTCGGCCAGGATCGACAGGCTGGGCGCGACGATGTCGAACTTGTCGGGGCCGAGCTCCTTCTGCGCCAGCAGCGCCTCGTTCTCCCAGGTCAGCAGCACGTCGCCGATGCCGCGTTCGACGAAGGTGGTGGTCGAGCCGCGTGCGCCGGTGTCGAGCACCGGCACGTTGGCGAGGATCTGGCCGACGAAGGCCTGCGCCTTCTTCTCGTCGCCGCCGAACTTCTTGAGCGCGTAGCCCCAGGCGGCCAGATAGTTCCAGCGTGCGCCGCCGGAGGTCTTGGGGTTGGGCGTGATCACCGCGGTGCCGGGCTTGACCAGGTCGTCCCAGTCCTTGATGCCTTTCGGGTTGCCCTTGCGCACCAGGAACACGATGGTGCTGGTGTAGGGCGAGCTGTTGTGCTTGAGGCGCTTCTGCCAGTCGGCCGGGATCAGGCCGGCGCGGGCGTTGAGCTCGTCGATGTCGTAGGCCAGCGCCAGCGTGACGACGTCGGCGTCGAGTCCGTCGATCACCGAGCGGGCCTGCTTGCCCGAGCCGCCGTGGCTCTGCCGGATGGTGACGGTGTCGCCGGTCTTGGCCTTCCAGTGCGCGGCGAAGGCCTTGTTGAAGTCCTGGTACAGCTCGCGCGTCGGGTCGTAGCTGACGTTGAGCAGCGTGATGTCGCGGGCCGCGGCGCCGAGCGCGGCGGCACCGAGGGCCAGCGCCAGCAGCGCGGTACGGGCAAATCGGGGAGCGGTCATGTCGGGGGCCTCGGCTGCAGGGACTCGTGTGGGAATGAGTCGATGCTAGGAAGCCTGCCCGTCGCTGGAAACGAAGCGATCCGAGCTTGTTCATGCGCAATCCGGATAAGCGCCGCCCCCCGGATCCACGCCGGGGTCGGTGGCTCCGGCGCCGATCAGACCTCGTCGGCTGCGGCCTGGGCCGTCGTGGGCGCGGCCCGCCGGTGCGCCTGCCAGCGCTGCAGCCCGGCGCCGGCGACCATCGCCGGCACGAACCACAGCGCCTCCGGGTTGCCGAAACCGAGCGAGGCGATCGCCGGCCCCGGGCAATAACCCGCCAGGCCCCAGCCGATGCCGAACAGCGCCGAGCCGACGATCAGCGGGCGGTCGATGGCGGTCCAGCTGCTGATGTGGAAACGGTCGCCGAGCGCCGGCCCGGTCCGCTTGAGCACGACGCGGAAACCGGCCGCGGCCACCAGCACCGCGCCGCCCAGCACGAACAGCAGGCTGGCGTCCCAGGCACCGGCCAGGTCGAGAAAACCCAGCACCTTGCGCGGGTCGACCATCTGCGCCAGCGCCAGACCGACGCCGAACACCACGCCGGCCAGCGCCGCGGCCAAGCCGCCCAGGCGGGCGCGAACAGGGGTTGTCGTCATGGCAGCCTCAGGCGATCTGCAGCAGATGCCGCACGATGAAGGTGGTCACGATCGCCACCCCCAGGAACACCGCCGTGGCGACCAGCGAGCGCACTGAAAACCGCGCCAGCCCGCACACGCCGTGGCCGCTGGTGCAGCCCCCCGCGAGCGACGTGCCGTAGCCCACCAGCAGCCCGGCCAGCACCAGCAGGCCGGTGGGGAAACCGTTGCGCAGCGGCGCCGGCTGGCCGCTGTACGCGAACCAGGCCAGGGTGCCGACGATCAGCCCGCCGACGAAACGCAGGCGCCAGGCGCGCTCGCCTGTCGCGCTGAACCAGAGGCCGCCGGTGATGCCGCTGATGCCGGCGATGCGGCCGTTCAGCCACAGCAGCAGCACGGCCGCCAGGCCGATCAAGGCGCCGCCGGCCAGCGCCGACCAGGGGGTGAAATGGGTCATCGTTGCAAGTCGTCCAGCTGTCGGGGACGCCGATGATCGTCGTTTTTCGCGGCGCGCTGCCGCGGCTGCGGCTCAGGCCAGCTGCAGCATGATCTCGCGGCCGATGGCGCCCAGCGGCACCGAGCGCTCGACGCCGCCGCGCTTGACCGCCTCCTTGGGCATGCCGTAGACCACGCAGCTGGCCTCGTCCTGCGCCAGCGTGCGGGCGCCGGCCTTGCGCATCTCCAGCAGGCCGGCCGCGCCGTCGTCGCCCATGCCGGTCATGACGACACCCAGCGCGTTGGCGCCGGCGCTCCTGGCGACCGAGCGCAACAGCACGTCGACCGACGGCCGGTGGCGATTCACCAGCGGGCCGTCGAGCACCTCGACGTGATATTGCGCACCGTTGCGGCGCAGCAGCATGTGCTTGCCACCCGGCGCGATCAGGGCCTGGCCGGGCACCACGCGGTCGTTGTTCTGCGCCTCCCTGACGGCGATCTGGCAGACGCTGTCGAGCCGCGCGGCGAAGGCGGCGGTGAACTTCTCGGGCATGTGCTGCACGATCACGATGCCCGGGCAGACCCGTGGCAGCGTGCGCAGCACCACTTCGAGCGCCTGCGTGCCGCCTGTCGAGGTGCCGAGCGCGACCACCCGCTCGGTGGTCTGCAGCATCGCGCTGCTGCGCTCGACGGCCGGCAGGATGACGTCGGCGGTGTTCTTGGCCGACACGCTCAGCCGCCGCACATTGGCGCGCGCAGCGGTCTTGACCGCCGACAGCAGGTCGTCGGATGCATCCTGCAGGAACTGCTTGAGGCCGAGCCGGGGCTTGGTGATGATGGCCACCGCGCCGGCGGCCAGCGCCGCCAGCGCGGTCTGCGTGCCGGCTTCGGTCAGCGTCGAGCAGATCACCACCGGCGTCGGCCGCTCGGCCATGATCTTCTTGAGGAAGGTGATGCCGTCCATGCGCGGCATCTCGATGTCGAGCACGATCACGTCGGGCCACTGCGTCTGCATGCGGCTGATCGCCAGCAGCGGGTCGGCCACCGCGCACAGCACCTCGATCTCGGGGTCGTCGGCCAGCAGGGCGGCCACCACCTGGCGCACCACGGCCGAGTCGTCGACCACCATCACCTGGATGCGGCTCATGTCGATGCGGCCCGCCCGGGTCGTCCGATCAGGCGGCGACCAGCCCGGCCTCGGCGGCCGCTGCCGCCTGGCCCATCGCGCCGATCTCGCTGCGCGACAGCACCTGCTGCACGTTCAGCAGGATCACGAACTTGCCGTTCACCTTGGCGATGCCTTCGATGAAGTCGCTGCGGATCTTGGCGCCGAAGGTCGGCGGCGGCTCGATCTCGGAGGCCGGGATCTCCAGCACCGCCTGCACCGCGTCGACCACCACGCCCATGTTCTGGCGCTCGCCGCCGGGGCCGCTGGCGACCTCGGTGATGACGATGCAGGTGCTCTTGCTCTGCGGCGTCGAGGGCTTGCCGAAGCGGTTCGACAGGTCCATCACCGGCACCACCGCGCCGCGCAGGTTGATCACCCCGCGGATGCAGGCCGGCATCATCGGCACCTCGGTGACGCCGGCGTACCAGATGATTTCCTTGATGCACAGGATGTCGAGCGAGAACATCTCGCCGCCGAGCATGAAGGTCAGGTACTGCCTCTGCTCGGCTGCCGCCGCTGCGCTGTGTGTCATGACCATTGCGTTCATGATGGGCCGCCGATCAGAACTTGATGAACTGCGATTCGTCGATCGCCGCGCCGGCCGGTGCCATCACCCTGTTGCCGGCCAGCTTGAGCATGCCGTTCTTGCCGCCAGCGGGCTTGTCCGCTGCGGCCGGCTTGCGCACGCCGGCGAAGGCGCTGCGGTTCGGTGTGCCGGATTCGAGCTTGAAGAAGGCCATGGTCTGCTGCAGCTGTTCGGCCTGGCCGCTCATCTCCTCGGCGGTGGCGGCGAGTTCTTCCGAGCTCGACGCGTTCTGCTGCGTGGTCTGGTTGAGCTGGCTGACCGCCGAGTTGATCTGGCCGACACCCGAGGCCTGTTCGGTCGACGCCGCCGCGATCTCCTGCACCAGGTCGGAGGTCTTGCGGATCGTCGGCACCATCTGCTCGAGCAGCTTGCCGGCCTTCTCGGCCAGGTCGACGCTGCTGGTCGCCACCTCGCCGATCTCCTGGGCCGCCACCTGGCTGCGTTCGGCCAGCTTGCGCACCTCGGCGGCCACCACCGCGAAGCCCTTGCCGTGTTCGCCGGCGCGCGCGGCCTCGATCGCCGCATTGAGCGCCAGCAGGTTGGTCTGCGCCGCGATGTCGTCGATGATTCCGATCTTCTTGGCGATCTGCTTCATCGCCGCCACGGTGGCGTCGACCGAGGCGCCGCCGTCGGCCGCGTCCTGCGCCGCCTTGCCGGCCATGCCTTCGGTGACCTTGGCGTTTTCGGTGTTCTGCGCGATCGAGCTGGTCATCTGCTCGATCGAGGCGCTGGTCTCCTCGACGCCCGCGGCCTGCTCGCTGGCCGCCTGCGACAGCGACTGCGCCGTGGCGCTGACCTGTTCGGAGGCGCTGGCCAGCGCCTGCGCACCCGAGTTGACGTCGGCCACTACCTGCGACAGCTTCCGGATCGTGCTGTTGACGGCGGTCTTGAGCTCGTCCCAGGTGCCGTCGTAGCTCTTCTTCATGGCCACCGTCAGCTCGCCTTCCTGCATGCCGCCGAGCACCTCGCGCAGCTCCTGCACCGGCGTGTTGACCGCCACCATCACCGCGTTCAGGCCTTCGAGCACCTTGCGGTAGTCGCCCTGCTGCCGGGCGGCATCGACCCGCACGTCGAGCCGGCCTTCCACCGTGGCGGTCGACAGCGTGTTGGCATCGGCCACCAGCGCGTTGATGGCCTTGATGACGTCGATCAGGCTCCTGGCCATCACGTCGCCTTCCGAGCGGACCTTGACGACGGCCGTCAGGTCGCCCAACGAGATCGCCTTGGCGGCCGCGGCCTGCTGGTTGGTCGCGTCGATGCAGGCGTTGAGGTTGTTCTTGATGGTGTTGAAGTCGCCGTGGTAGGTGTCGGTGATCGGCGCCGGGGCGTTGCCCAGCGAGATCTTCTCGACATAGTCGGCGGCCACGTTGAGCGGGCCGATCACGGCGTCGAGCGTGTCGTTGACGCCCTTGACCACGCGCTGGTAGTCGCCTTCGTGCCGGCTGGCGTCGGCGCGGGTGGCGAGCTTGCCCTCCACCGCCGCCTTGCTCAGCACGCCGGCGTCGATCACCATCCGGTGGATCGCGCTCTGCACCGATTCGACCGCACGCACCACCTCGCCGACCTCGTCCTTGGCGTCGGACTTGAGGTCGAAGTCGAAGTTGCCCTTGGCCATCTTGCGAGCCGCATCGACCACCTGGTTGACCGGGCCGGTGATCGAGCGGGTGATCAGGAAGGCCATGGTGATGCCGATCAGCACGCCCGCGCCGGCCAGCACGATCAGCAGCGTGCGCGTCGACGCGGCGAGCGCCTCGGCGTCGGCACCGACCTGCTCGGACAGCTCGGTCTGGTAGTCGATGAAGGCCGTCACCGCGACGACATAGGTGGTGAAGACCGGCCGGTAGTCGGCGTTGAAGTACCTGACGGACTCGTCCCACTGGCGGGTCTTGATCAGCTCCTCGAGCTTCAGCGATGCGTCGACGAAGGGCTTGCGCGTCGTCTTGGTGGCGTCGTAGGCCAGCTTGCCCTTGTCGCCGTAGCTGAACTTGTCGAGCGACTCGAAGTTGGTGCTGACGTTCTTGCGTGCCGCGACGATCTTGTCCAGCTCGATGCGCGTGGCCTCGTCGCTCTTGAGGATCAGCATGTTGCGGTGCGAGCGCGCGACCTGGTTGATCTGGTTGATCACGTCGTTGGCGAGCCGCGCCTTGACGTTCTTGTCCTGCACCAGGCCGGCGATGTCGGTCTGCAGGTCGCCGACGCGGCTCAGGCCGATGCCGGCCACCGTGATCAGCAGCAGCAGCGCCACCGCGAAGCCTGTGCCGAGGCGCAGGCCGATTTTCAGATTCTTGAACATGTCGGTACTCCCGATCGAGAGTGTGGAGAGATGAAGGTCAGACCCGGATGAGCGGCCGGCCGTGCCGGCGTGCACGCCCTGGCGGCGGCGCGTGTTCGCGGCCCCAGATGCGGTGTGTGCCCGGCGGGAAGGCCGCCCGCGACGGCTTGGCTGGCGTGTTCATGGGGAGATCGATTCGAGCCCCTGGCCCTGCGCCAGGCTTCTCTTGTCGTGGTTGATGCAACGGTTGATGAGGGCCGGCACGTCGAGGATCAGGGCGACCTCGCCACTGCCGAGGATGGTCGAGCCGCTGATGCACTTGACGTGGCCGAACATCGCCTCGAGCGGCTTGATGACGGTCTGGAACTCGCCCATCAGGCGGTCGACCACCAGGCCGGCGCGCTGCTTGCCGTGCTTGAGCACGACGATGTTCTGGCTGCGCGGCGGCGGCGCGTTCAGCGCGAAGATCTCGCGCAGGCGGATGAAGGGCAGCACCTGGCCGCGCAGGTTGGTGTAGTCGTGGCCGGGCTCGGCGCTGTAGGCGATGCACTCCTCGATCATGTCGAGCGGGATCGCGTAGACCGACTTGCCGGCGCCGACCAGGAAGCCGTCGATGATGGCCAGCGTCAGCGGCAGGCGCACCGTCACGGTGGTGCCCGTGCCCTCGGTGCTGGCGATCTCGACCGAACCGCGCAGCGCCGTGATGTTGCGCTTGACCACGTCCAGCCCGACACCGCGCCCCGACAGGTTGGTGACCTGCTCGGCGGTCGAGAAGCCCGGCTCGAAGATCAGCCCGTAGACCTCGCTGTCGCTGAGCGTGTGGCCGGCTTCGACCAGGCCGCGCTCGATCGCCTTGGCCAGGATGCGCTCGCGCCTGAGGCCGCCGCCGTCGTCGCGCACGGTGATGACGATGCTGCCCGAGTCGTGGAAGGCGTTGAGTTCGAGCCGGCCCTGCGCCGGCTTGCCGCGTTCGAGCCGCAGCGCCGCCGATTCGATGCCGTGGTCCATCGCGTTGCGCACCAGGTGCATCAGCGGGTCGCTGATCTTCTCGACCACGGTCTTGTCGAGCTCGGTGTCCTCGCCCTGGATGACCAGCGCGATGTCCTTGCCGAGCTCGCGCGAGACGTCGTGCACCACACGCTGGAAGCGGCTGAAGGTGGCGCCGATGCGCACCATGCGCAGTTGCAGCGCGCTGTCGCGCACCTCCTGCACCAGCGTCGACAGCTTCGAGGTGCTTTCCTGCAGGTCGGCAAACTGCGCCCGCTGGGCGATCTGGTTGACGTTGGCGCCGGCGATGATGAGTTCGCCGACCAGGTTGATGAGCTGGTCGAGCTTGTCGGCGTCGATGCGGATCGAGCGGCTCTCGTGCGCGCCGCTGTCGCGCACCTGCTTCTGCCTGACCAGCGCGGCCTCCACCACCTCGGGCTGCACCACGCCGTCGTCGACCAGGATGGCGCCGATCAGCTTGTCGGGGTGCGCGGCCTGGTCGTTGATGGCGTGGTCGAGCTCCTGCGCGGTCAGGGTGCCGCAGCGCAGCAGCATCTCGCCCAGGCGGGCGGCTTCGCCCTGCTGCTCGATCAGGCGGATGTAGTCGCCGATGCGGCTGTGCGGCGGCAGGATGCGCAGCTCGCACTCGTCGCGCACGAACTCGAACACGTTCTCGATCGTCGTCTTGTCGGCATCGGTGCGCAGTGCCAGCTCGAAGCCCAGATAGCAGCGCTCCGGATCCATCTGCCCGGCCTCGGGCAGCGCCTCGGTGTGGATCGCCGCGCCGGCGATGCGGCCCAGCGTCTGCAGGTAGCGGATGAACGACAGCGGGTCGAGGCCGTTCCTCAGCACGTCGGGGCCGAAGCGCAGCGAGATGTGCCAGCAGTCGGTGGTGGCGCTGTCGCGGTCGATGCGCTCGACCACGCCGTTGCCCGGCCGGGTGGCGTCGGCGATCAGGGTGCGGGCGCCGGTGTCGGCGGCGGCTGGCGGGTCGGCCCGCACGCCGAGATGGCCGCGCAGTTGCCCCAGCAGCGGCTCGCCCTGGGCCAGCAGCGCCGCCTCGAAGTCGCCCTGGTTCGTCTCGACCGTGTCGATCAGCGCGCAGATGTGGTCGCGGCAGGCCAGCAGCAGCACCACCAGCGCGTCGCCGATCGCGATCCGGCCGGCGCGAACCTTGTCGAGCACGCTTTCGACCACGTGGGTGAATTCGACGATCGCGTCCAGGCTGAACAGCCCGGCCGAGCCCTTGATGGTGTGCGCGGCGCGAAAGATCGCGTTCACCAGCTCGTCTTTCTGCTCGGCCTCTTCAAGCCCGAGCAGGGCCTGCTCCATCTCGCCCAACAGTTCCCGGCTCTCGGAAATGAAGGTCTGGAGTGCCTGGTCGATGTTCATGGCAGATTCGCCGCAGCGGCCTCAGTTGCGATGGGGGGCGTCGCGTGCCGGGGCATCGATCACCATCGGGTCGCCGAAATGGCCGGCGATGTGCAGCAGCTCGAAGAGTTCGATCACGGCCGGGCTGTGGCCCACCAGGCGCACCTCGCGACCGCTGCGCCGGGCGTGTTTCTTGGCCAGCATCAGCAGTTGCAGGCCGGCGGTGTCGATGTCGGTCACGCCCGACAGATCGATTTCAGTGGCTGCCGGCTCGGCCAGCAGCGCCTGTTTCAGCTCGGTCGCCCGGAATATGCTCAGTTCGCCCTGGATGCGCAGCGTGCGCGGCGCATCACCGGTTTTCGGATCGGTATCCATGTCAGGCTCCGGCGCGTCATGGCAGGCAGAGTTTCTGCACCGCCACCAGCAGGTGATCCGGCTTGAACGGCTTGACCACCCAGGCCCGCGCGCCGGCTTCCTGACCCTGGCGCTTCTTGGATTCTTCCGACTCGGTCGTCAGCATGATGATGGGCGTGAACTTGTAGTTCGGCATCTGCTTGACGGCCTTCACGAAACTGATGCCGTCCATGTTGGGCATGTTGACGTCGCTGATGATCAGGTGAATCTTCTGCCCGGTCATCTTGGCGAGTGCGTCCTTGCCGTCGCGGCCCTCCAGCACCAGGTAGCCGGCGCTCTTGAGTGCGATCCCCACGACCTCGCGCATGGAGGCCGAATCGTCAACGATCAGAATGGTCTTGGCCACGGCGTTCTCTAGAAGAAGGTGATTTCGGTCTCGGTGCTCTGCACCGCTTTTTCGCCCTGGTGGATCACGTGCTGATCCTTCATGGCGTAGGTGTTCTTCAATTCGGTGAGCAGCATCTGGGCATCGATCGGCAGCAGTTCGCCGCTTTGCGCATACTGTTGCTGATGCTCCTGGAAATACCCGGGCAGGCGCTCGATGTTGTCCTTGACATGATTCATGATCTGGCTCACCCGATCCTGGAATTGCAGCTGGATCAGTGCATCGCCGATTTCCGACTTGATTCCCGTGCTTTCGTCCTTGAGCAGCGTGCTGGACTGCAAAAGGGTATCGGTGATTTCCTTGAATTCCGTGAGCACCCGGCCGACCGAGGTTTGCGTTGTGACAAGGGATTGCTCTTCCTGGTCGACCTGTTCGCGCACCACGGCACACGCGTCGAGTATTCCGGCGTGGATCACGCCGACTTTCTCGTCGATGCTGCGGCCGGTTTCACCGGACATCGTCGACAGCAGCCGGAACTCCTTGGCGACCACCGCGAAACCGCGCCCCTGCTCGCCGAAACGGGCCGCCTCGATGGCGGCGTTGAGCGCCAGCAGGTTGCTCTGCTGGGCGATCTTGGCGACATCGGCGGCCATGCCCTGCAGGTCGGTGACGAAGCGGCGCAGGCCCTGCACCTTCTCGAGCATGGTGAGCATGCTGGTGGTGGCGGCCTTCTGCGCCTCGATCACGACACCGAGCTCGTGCTGGCTGCGGGCGAACACGGCGCCCAGGCCGTTGTCGCTGTCCTGCACCGTCGCATGGCTCATGCCGGCGGCCTCGACCGCGGTCGCGAGCTTGGCGACGATGCCCGAGAAGCGCCGCGTCAGGGCCGAGATCGCCACTTCCATCTGCTCGCGCGAGGCTTCGATGTGGCCGCTCCAGATCGGTGCCACCTCGGCGCTGAAGGCCTGCTCGCTGGCGAGGTGGGCCGAGATCGCCGCCAGCATCCGCGCGTGTCGCGCCGACTGCCACAGGCCGATGCCGATGCCGGCCGCGACCTGGGCCAGCGCCAGGACGATGCCGACCCAGCTGGATCCGGTCGTGACGAGGGTGGTCACCGCGCCGGCCAGCGCCAGGCCGACCGGAGGCAACAGCAGGGCCCGAGGGCGATCCGCACTGTTCACAGGGAGTTCTCCTATTTGTTGAGGAGATCATCCCGCCGGCGCTGCGGCCCGATCTGAAGAAAAGAGCCGTCTTTCGGCGCAATCGGTTGCATCGACGCCATCGGCACGGCACGGCGCCCACCCCGCGGACGACGGTGCCCCCCGGGAAAGTGTGTGACATCTTCCACGCTAGCCTGATTCAGTTTGCCTGAACTGAAAATGTCGAATCGACGGGTCGACCCGGGCGAGTGCAGGGCGGGCCGCCCCGAACAGGCGGCGCAGCACCGTCGAAACGCCCGGAAAACCTTTTGATATGATTAACTGCAGATAAGCTGTGGTGCTGGTCACGACTCTGGCCGAGGGATTCGGATCGCTATTTCCAATTCCCTACACTGCAATTCTTAGGGCTTTCTGAGCAGCCGTTCGAATTCGCCACAAAAGGTGTCGGCGATACCACCCCGGGCGGGGCTGTACACCCTCGTTAGCCGAACTTAATATCGCTGCACGCTCACCGGATTTCTCGGCGAGAAGCTTCCCGTAATACCGTGTCAAACGCTGCCGTGATGCAGTGGGGGCAGGCTTTTGCCTGCCGCGGCGGCAACCACGGTGTCACGGGCGCCCGAGCGATACAGATTACTGCACCCAATCAGAGGCTCACATGCGAAAAAGCACCCGATTCATCCGCACGCCGATCGCGGCGGCCACCAGTGTCCTGGCGGTCCTGCTCGGCACCGGCTTGACCGCCCAGGCCGGCGTCGGCTTTGGCGAAAGCCAGGATTTCTCCGGCAATCCGGTCTCGAACATCCGTTCCCATTTTGCGCACAGCCCGCGTGGCGACCGCGAGAGCGCCAACCCGACGGCGGCCGACGAAGCGGCCCGCCTGTTCGGTGCCGGCAAGCTGATGGGCGCCAGCGCGGTCGACACCGGCCGCGCGCTGCGCAAGTTCGTCGATCCGCTGCCGCTGCCCGGCCAGCCGCAGACGATGGCCGACGGCACCGTGCGTTATCTGCCGGTGGCCGCGCCCACCAAGTGGATCAACCCGCAGACCGGCCAGCCCACCGGTGACGACTACTTCGAAGTGGCGGTCATCGAATACAAGCAGAAGCTGCACTCCGACCTGAAGAACCCGACCACCATCCGCGGCTACGTCCAGCTGTCGACCGCGGCGGTGCCGGGCAAGCAGGTGCCGCTGTTCTACCCGGACGGCGTCACGCCGATCCTGGTGCAGGAGACCGACGCGCGCGGTTTCCTGGTCTTCAACACCGACGGCAGCCGCAAGATGGTGCAGGCGCGTGCGGTCGACGATCCGCACTTCCTCGGCCCGGTCATCCAGGCCCGCCAGGGCGTGCCGACGCGCTTGAAGTTCATCAACCTGCTGCCCTTCGGCCGTGCCGAACTCGGCGCGCCCGACGCCGACGGCAAGCCGGTGGTGACTGCCCGCAACGGCGACATCTTCCTGCCGCTGGACAAGTCGATTGCCGGCTCCGGCCTCGGCCCGGACGGCTTCACCGAATACACCCAGAACCGCGCCAACATCCACCTGCACGGCGGCGACACGCCGTGGATCAGCGACGGCACGCCGCACCAGTGGATCGCCCCGGCCGAAGAGGCCAACGCCGCCAACGGCCGCGGTCTGGCCGCGCAGAGCATCGATCCCGAGTTCCTGCCCAGCTTCCTGCGCGGTCCGGGCGCGATCAACGTGCCCGACATGCCCGATCCGGGCCCGGGTGCGATGACGTACTACTTCCCGAACGGCCAGTCGGGCCGCATGCTGTGGTACCACGATCACTCGATCGGCATGACGCGCCTGAACGTCTACGCCGGCATGGCCTCGGCCTACCTGCTGGGCGATGCGGTGCAGGACGCGCTGATCAGCGGCGGCTCGGCCACCGTCAACGGCAAGAGCGCCACCTTCCAGGCGGTGCTGCCGCCGGCGGCCGACACCATTCCGCTGGTGATGCAGGACCGCACCTTCGTGCCGGCCGACGTCGCGCTGCAGGACGCGCGCTGGAACACCAGCGCCTGGGGCGCCGAGAGCGACTCGTGGTTCCCGCACGTCTATGAAACGGTCCAGGATCCGAACCAGCTCAACGGCTTCAATGCCGTCGGTCGCTGGCACTGGGGCCCGTGGTTCTGGCCGGTGTTCCCGGCGCTGTACGACCTGCCCTCGGGCGAATACGGCGACGTCACCGTCACGCCCGAAGCGTGGATGGACACCGCGATGGTCAACGGCGTGGCCTACCCGACGCTCGACGTCGATCCGAAGACCTACCGTTTCCAGATCCTGAACGCCTCGAACGACCGTTCGATGAGCTTCAACCTGTTCGTCGCCGACGACGCCCAGCCGTTCACCGACCCGGTCACCGGCGACGTGCGCCTGACCGAAGTGAAGATGGTCGACGCGGTCATTCCTGCCGACCTCTGCAGCGGCGACCAGACGCGTGCGGTGCAGCCCGACGGCAGCATCTGCACGCCCGCCACCTGGCCGACCGATGGCCGCGCCGGTGGCGTGCCGTCGCCGGCCTCGCAGGGCCCGACGCTCTACCAGATCGGCAGTGAAGGCGGCCTGCTGCCGCAGGTGGCGGTGATCGACCCGGTGCCGGTCAACTACAACTACGACCGCGGTCGCATCACGGTGCTCAATGTGCAGACCCCGGCGCTGCTGCTGGGCAATGCCGAACGCGCCGACGTGGTGGTCGACTTCTCGCAATACGCGGGCAAGACCCTGATCGTCTACAGCGATTCGCCGGCCCCGATGCCGGCCGGCGACCCGCGCAACGACTACTTCACCAACGTGGGTGACCAGTCGACCGAGGGCGGTGCCGAGAACACCAAGCCCGGCTACGGCCCGAACACCCGCACCTTCATGCGCATCAAGGTGCGTGCGGCCGCCCCGGCGCCCGCGCTCGACGTGGCCGCGCTGAAGGCCGAGATCCCCAAGGCCTACGCGCTGTCGCAGGAAACCCCGGTGGTCGGCCAGAAGGAATACAACACCGCCTTCGGCACCAGCTGGACCGACAGCGGCGCCTACGCCGACATCTACGCCGGCTCGCTCAAGCAGCCGCTGTTCAAGTACACCCCCGGCACGCCCAACGGCGGCGGGTTCAACAGCGTCAAGGTCACGCAGATCGGCTCGGGCTACGTGAGCGCACCGACCGTCACCTTCGCCGACAGCACGGTCGGCAACGAGGTCGGTGCCAAGGCCCAGGCGACGCTGAAGATGAGCGCCATCACCGTCACCGATCCGGGTGCGGGTTACGTGTCGGCACCGATCGTGAGCATCGTCGCCCAGTCCGGCGGCGGCTCCGGCGCCGTGGCCGAAGCGCGTCTGGCGATCGACAAGATCACCATCACCAACGGCGGCGCCGGTTACACCTCGGCTCCGGCGGTGCGCTTCTCGGTGCCGCCCACCGGCGGCGTGCAGGCCAGCGGCACGGCCATCGTCACCAACGGCCGCGTCACCGGCGTGACCCTCGACAACCCGGGTTCGGGCTATGTGGGCGCACCGACCGTGAGCTTCCAGGGCGGTGGTGCCACCACCACGGCACGTGCCACGGCCACCGGCAAGATCTCCGACGTCAAGCTGCTGTCGCTCGACCCGATGAACCCGATCGTCTACAACGCCGACGGCAGCATCGCCTCGCTCGGCGCAGCCGGCGGCGGTGGCTACACCGACATGAGCCAGGTGCTGATCAACTTCAACGGCGGCGTGGCTCCGGCCGGTGGCCGCGCGGCGATCGCCAGCGCCTCCGGCAGCCTGTTCGACGTGACGATGGTCAACCACGGCGTCAACTACACCGCCAACACCACCATTGCCTTCAGCGGCGGCGGCGGTTCGGGTGCGGCGGCCCAGGTCGACACGCTCAACGGCGGCACCGCGACCGGCTCCAACCTGGTCAAGACCAAGGCGATCCACGAGCTGTTCGAGCCGACCTTCGGCCGCATGAACGCCATCCTGGCGGTGGAAATCCCGTTCACCAGCGCGCTGACGCAGACCACCATCCCGCTGGCGATGATCGACGCCCCGACCGAGCGTTTTGCCGACGGCGAGACGCAGATCTGGAAGATCACGCACAACGGCGTGGACACCCACCCGGTGCACTTCCACCTGCTCAACGTGCAGCTGATCAACCGCGTGGGCTGGGACGGCTGGATCGACCCGCCGGCTCCGAACGAGCTGGGCTGGAAGGAAACCATCCGCATGAACCCGCTCGAGGACGTGATCGTGGCGGTGCGCGCCAAGCGTCCGCCGCTGCCGGGCTTCGGCGTGCCCAACAGCATCCGGCCGATGGACCCGTCGCAGCCGATCGGCTCGCCGTACGGCTTCACGCAGATCGACCCGAACACCGGCACGCCGCTGTCGGTGGTCAACGAAGTCATGAACTACGGCTGGGAATACGTGTGGCACTGCCACATCCTCGGCCACGAGGAAAACGACTTCATGCGTCCGATCGTGTTCGACGCCAACGAAGCCGTTCCGACCGCGCCGGGCGCGCTGACCGCATCGGCCAACGGCTCGGGTTCGGGCGTGCTGCTGGGCTGGAGCGACACCTCCGCCACCGAGTACCAGTTCCGCGTCCTGCGGGCCACCGGCGCAGCCGGCACGGTCTTCACGCCGATCGGCACCGCACTGGCCAACGGCGGCAGCTACCTCGACAACACCGCCCAGCCGGGCACCAGCTACCGCTACCAGGTGGTGGCGGTGGGTGCCAACGGTGAAGCGGCCTCGGGCATCGCCGACATCACCACGCCGACCGGTGCCCCGGTCGTGCCGGCCGCCGTGCAGGCGACCCAGCTGAGCGCCGACAGCGTGCGGCTGCAGTGGCTCGACCAGTCGACCGACGAAGCCGGCTTCGCCGTCGAGGTGTCGGTCAACGGCGGCGCCTTCGCGGCACTGACCACGGTGGGCAGCAGCGCCGCCAACGTCACGGCCACCGGCATCACCGTCACGTTCGACAACGCAGGTGCCGCGGTCGGCAGCACCTACACCTACCGTGTGGCTGCCGTGAACGCCAGCGGTGCGGCCTCGGCCTACGTCAACTCCAACACCGTCACGGTGATGGGCCCGCCGGCTGCGCCGAACACGCTGACGGCCATCGTCAACTCGAAGACCCAGGTCGCACTGAACTGGATCGACGGCTCGACCGATGAAAGCCAGTTCGTGATCGAGGCGTCGGTCAATGGCGGCGCCTTCGCCGCGGTCAGCACGCTGGCCACGCCGTCGGCCGGCGCCAGCGGCGGTGCGGTCACCACCAACGTGGCGGTGGTCAACGGCAACACCTACGTGTTCCGTGTCGCTGCGTCCAACACCTGGGGCAGCTCGACCTATGCCACCTCGGCCTCGGTGCCGGTGATGATCGCCCCCAACGCGCCGACGGCTCAGACCGTGTCGGTGGCCGGCGCAGCGGTGACGCTGAACTGGCTGGACAACGCGACCGACGAGACCAGCTTCGTGGTCGAAGGCTCGCTCAACGGCGGCGCCTACGCCACGGTGGCCACGGTGACGCGAACGGCGGCACAGGCCACCGACAGCGCGACGCCGGTTTCGACCAGCGTGACCGCAGCCGCGGGCACCTGGACCTACCGCGTGCGTGCGATCGGCGCGGGGGGTGCCTCGGCCAACAGCGACTGGGCCAACAGCGTGACGGTGACGGCCACCGGCCCGGCTGCGCCCACCACGCTGACGGCGGTGCTGCAGTCGTCGACCCGGGTTCGGCTGAGCTGGGTGGATGCGTCCACCAACGAGACCAGCTTCCTGATCCAGCAGTCGGTCAACGGCGGCGCCTTCACGCAGATCGGCACCGTGAACCGCAGCGCGGCGCAGGGCGCAGCCAGCGGTGGCGTGCTCAGCTCGCAACCGACGGTCGCGGCCGGCAACACGTATGTGTTCCGCGTCATTGCACGCAACGCCTCGGGTAGCTCGGCTCCGGCCGACGTCACGATCACCGTTGCCGTGGCACCGGCGGCCAACCTGGCTGTGGCGGCTGTCAGCGCCACCTCGGCCCGCCTGAGCTGGACCGACGGCGGCCCGCTGGAGACCGGCTACCGCGTCGAGCGCAGCACCGACGGCGTCAACTGGACCGTGTTGAGCACCACCGCCGCCAACGCCACCGGCTACACCGCCACCGGCCTGACGACGGGCACGACCTACCAGTTCCGCGTCACCGCGGTGCGTACCTCGGGTGGCGTCACGACCACGGCCACGCCGGTGGAAGTGAGCTACACGGTGGTGGCACCGCCGGTGCCGACCGCGCCGAGCGCCCTGGCGGTCAACGCCACCGCGCAACGCTCGGTCACGCTGGGCTGGGTGGACAACGCCAACAACGAGACCAGCTACCGCGTCGAAGCCTGCCTCGGCACCTGCACCGATGCATCGACCTGGGTGCTGGCGGCCACGTCCACCGCGAGCGCCACGCAGCAGACGGGCACCGGTGCCCGCACGCTGACGGTCAGCCGCATCTCCGCCAACGGCAACAACCGCCTGGCCGCTGCCACGACCTACAGCTTCCGGGTGGTCGCGGTGGGTGCCTCGGGCAACAGCGGGGTCAGCAACATCGTGACCGCCACGACGCTGCCCTGATCGACAGAACGGGCTGATGCCAGGGCCGGCCCGTCTCCGCGAGGAGCGGGCCGGCCCCCCGGCCTCCGGCAACCGATCCAACTTCAGCAGACATCATGATCCATACCCGCAATCCGTTCCGTTTCCTGAGCACCGCCTGCATGCTGGCCGTGTTGGCGGGCAGCGCACACGCCCAGCTGCTGGCGCCGTCCGAAGCGGCGGTGCCGGCCGGCCCGGCCGCTGCCGCGCAGACCAGCCGTCCCGGCAGCCCCAGTTCGGTCCAGGTGAACAACGAGCAGATCAGCTACGCCACCGGCGTGGTGACGGTGCGCAACTTTGCCAAGAACAAGATCGAGATCGACGTCGAGGCCGTGATCCGCGGCATGCGCGACGCGCTGGCCGGCAACAAGTCGCTGGCCATGAACGACAAGGAAATCCGCACCGCGATGAACGCGCTGCAGGTCGAGCTGCGCCGCATGGACAAGCTCAACAAGCGCGAAGCCGCCGACGTCAACAACAAGCGCGGCCTGGCCTTCCAGGCCGAATACAAGCAGAAACCCGGCGTGAAGGCGCTCGGCAACGGCATCCTCTACCGCGAGATCAAGCCCGGCACCGGCCCCACGCCGACCGAGCTCGATCACGTGGTCGTCAACTACCGCGGCGCCCTCACCGACGGCACCGAGTTCGACGCCACCCACGCCGACCAGCCGGCCACGCTGCGCCTGGTGCAGGGCATCATGGGCTGGCGCGAGGCGCTCAAGCGCATGCCGCAGGGCGCCACATGGGAGATCGTGATCCCGCATCCGCTCGCCTATGGCGAACGCGGCGTGCCGGGCACCATCGGCCCCAACGAGACGCTGGTGTTCCAGGTCGAACTGCTCGACATCAAGCGCTCATGAAGAAGCTGCTGGTCAGCGCGGCGATCGGCCTGCTGGGCTGGATCGGGGTGACGGCACCGGCCTGGTCGCAGGACCGGGCGCCGTCGCCGGTCGCGCCCGCGAGCGCACGGGCTGCGGACAGCGCCGACGATGCCGCGCTGATCGCGCTGGGCCGGCGCGTCTACCGCGAGGGCCTCGGCGTCGACGGCCAGCCGCTGGTGGCCGTGCGCGGCGGCGGCCTGCAGGCCAGCGGCGCGGCCGTGGCCTGTGTCAACTGCCACCGCAGCAGCGGCCTCGGCGCGGTGGAGGGCAACATCGCCGTCAGCCCGATCACCGGCCGCTACCTGTTCGGCCAGGACGGTCGCGCCGTGGTCCAGCAGAACATCCGCGGCGTCAAGGCCTTCAACCAGCATCACGCACCGTATGACGAGCACAGCGTGGCCGCGGCGATCCGCGCCGGCGTGCACGTCAGCGGCCGTGCGCTCGATCCGCTGATGCCGCGGTTCCAGATCGACGACGCGTCGATGAAGGCGCTGCTCGCCTACCTGCGCCCGCTGTCGTCGGGTGTGGCGCCGGGCGTGGCCGACAAGCAGATCCGCCTGGCCAGCGTCGTCACGCCCGATGTCGAGCCGGCGCGCCGCCAGCTCTTCATCGACACCGTGACCGCCGCCGTGCGGCAGAAGAACGGCAGCGTGGTGCACGGCCAGCGGGCGATGTCGAGCGCGGCCGAGATGCTGCTGCGCACCGCGCGCAACTGGCAGCACGAGGTCTGGGAGCTGCACGGCCCCGAAGAAACCTGGGCCGCGCAGCTGCAGGCGCACCAGGCGCGCGCGCCGGTGTTCGCGCTGGTGTCGGGCCTGGGCGCCAGCCGCTGGGCGCCGGTGCACCGCTTCTGCGAGCAGCAGGCGATGCCGTGCTGGTTTCCGAGCGTGACGCAGCCGCCGGTCGAATCCGAGACCGACAACTATTCGGTCTATTTCTCGCGTGGCCTGTGGCTCGAGGCCGACGTGCTGGCGCAGCGCTGGCAGCAGGCCGGCGCTCAGGCACCGCGGCGCGTGCTGCAGGTGCTGGGTGATGCGGCCGACGCGCCGGTGCTCGACAGCGTCGAGGCCGCGATGGCCGGCGGCTCGATGACGTTCGAGCGCGTGGCCTTCGACGCCGCGCGTGCACCGGCCCTGCTGCAGCGTCTGCGCGCGCTCGGTGCCCGCGACGCGGCCGTGCTGTGGCTGCGCCCGGTGCAGGTCGAGGCGCTGGTGGCGGCGATGTCCGGCCCGGAGCGCAGCCAGGTCCGTCACGACGGCGCCGCGCTGGTCTGGTCGGGCCAGCTGCTGGCGGGCCAGGCGCCCAACCTGCCGCCGGCCTGGCTGGCGGCCAGCGAAGTGGTCTATCCCTACCAGCTGCCGGATCGGCGCGGCGGCAGCCTGAGCTATTTCCGCCAGTGGCTGCAGATCGCCCGCCTGCCGCTGGCCGACGAGGTGCTGCAGTCGGAGGTCTATTTCGCGCTGGCCTTCCTGAGCGACGTGCTGGTCGACATGCTCGACAACGTGCAGCGCGACTACCTGCTCGACCGCGCCGAGTCGATGCTGACGCTGCGCGAGACCGCGCGGGCCGAGGACGAGGCGCGCGAGCAGTCGACCGTGGCCGTCAACCGCGGACCGCGCGCCGGGCTGCGCGGCGTGCTGGTCGAACGCAACGTCGCCACCCGGCCGCTGCCGGGGCGGCGGCCGATCGCCCAGCCGGCCGACAGCGTCGAGCCGGCCTCCGAGCTGCCACGCAGCGAGGGCACCACCGTCTATCCGCGCCTGAGCCTGGCACCCGGCCAGCGCCACGCCTCGCGGGGTGCCTACGTGCTGCGCTACCGCCCGGCCGCCGCACCCGGCCAGGCGCCGCAGGCCGAGGCCCTGTCGGACTGGATCACGCCGTGAGCCCGTGCCGCATCCCTTCATCTTTGCGGTCGATCGGCCGCCCGGAGTTTTCCATGTCCGTCTCCATCCGACCCCGACCCGCAGCCCGCCGCCGGCCGAGCCTGCGCGCCCTGTGCCTGGGCCTGAGCGCCGCGCTGGCCTGTGCCGCCGGCATGGCCAGCAATGCGCCGGCCGATGACGTCTGCCACGGCCAGGCGGCCGAGATCGCCCCGGGCATCAAGCGCAGCGTCGCGGCCTATCCGATGCCCGCGGTCAGCCTGACACGCGCCGACGGCAAGCGCCTGAGCGCGGCCGAGGCGCTCGACGACGGCCGGCCGGTGATGCTCAACTTCGTCTACACCTCGTGCAACACGATCTGCCCGGTCACCAGCCAGGTGTTCATGCAGACCCGCGAGCTGCTGGGCGCGCAGCGCGAGCAGGTCAACATGGTGTCGATCTCGATCGACCCGGAGCAGGACACGCCGCGCAAGCTCAACAGCTACGCCAGGCGCTACGCCGCCGCGGGTGCATGGGCCCACTACACCGGCAGCAACGCCGAATCGGTGGCGATGCAGCGGGCCTTCTCGGCCTGGCGTGGCGACAAGATGAACCACCTGCCGCTGACCTTCCTGCGTGCCGCGCCGGGCCAGCCCTGGGTGCGGCTCGACGGCTTCGCGAGCCCCGAGCAGCTGCTGGCCGAATACCGCCGCATGGTCGCGGCGCGCTGAGTTTCTTTACCCCAACCGGCGCGTGCCCCGACGTGGGCACGGCCCTTCCACGAAAGCCTCCCCATGAAGACCCGTCAAACGATTCTTGCCTCCCTGGTCTGCGCCCTCGGCTGTGCCGCCGTGATGAGCGTGCAGGCCGCCGCACCGGTGTCCGATGCGCCCGCGACCCCGGCCGCCACGGCCGCCGCCGGTGCCTCGGCACCCGTGGCCAGGCCCGCCGGCCATGTCACCGCGCGCAACATGCAGCAGCGCAGCGCCAAGTTCGCCGCCTGCCGCAAGGAGACGCTGGACCGCGGCCTCAACGGCGAGGAACTCAAGAAGGCCTTGCTCGACTGCATCAACTGATCCGCGCCGGGCCGCATGGCCCGTGCCGGATCAGCGTGGCGCGGCGGCGTCGTCCGGCGCCTCGGCCGGTACGTCGGCCGCTGCAGGCGCCGACTGGCGCAGGTTGCGGTTGGGCATCGGCCGCGGCATCACGGCCGGCAGGCCGGGCATGTCCGAGCGCATCGGCTCGATCGTGGCCGGGTCGGGCAGGCTGCCCATGCCGCCGGCGCCACCGGCTCCCGCGCGTGAGCCCGCACCGCCGGCCGCGCGGTTGTTGCCCGTGATCACGATCGGCACCAGCGGGCCGGCCGCCGCTTCGCCGGCCGACGGGGCCTGCATCCGGATCGGCCTGGCGCCCGCCTGGGCGTCGAGGCCGGCATCGACCAGTGCGCCGCCGGCGGGCAGCGGCGGCACCGGGCGGGCGATGCGCGGCGTGACCGCCAGCACCAGCTCGGTGTCCGCCGTGTCCTGCGATTCGAGCCCGAACAGCCGCCCGATCACCGGCAGCTGCGACAGGCCCGGCAGGCCGCTCATCGCGGCGCGCTCCTGGCGCCGGATCAGGCCGCCGAGCCATTGGGTCTCGCCGTCGCGCAGGCGCATCGAGGTCTGCGCCTGGCGCACGCCCAGCTGGTAGGCGACGCCCGAGTCGGTGTCGAGCGTCTGGGTGATCTGGCTGAGCTCGATGTCGATGTCGAGGTCGACATCGCCGTCGGCATGGACCTGCGGCTCGACCTCGAGCTTGAAGCCGACGTCGATGTACTGCACCGAGCCGCTGAACATCACCGTGCCGCCGTCGCCGGCCTGACCGGCCTGTTCGGCCTGGCCCGCCTGACCTTCCGCTGCCGTCACCGGGGCGGTCGTGGCCGGCGCCGCGGCGCTGGCACCGCTGCCACCCATGGATGCCAGCTGGGTGGTCATCACCGGCACCTTGTCGCCGATCAGCAGGCGCGCCTTCTCCTTGTGGCGGGCGCGCACGCTGGGGTTGGCGATGACGGTGGCGCCGATGTCCTGCAGCTGCAGGTTCAGGCCCAGCGCCAGCGGCGAGGCCAGCCAGGCGTCGCCGCCGAGCGCGCGCAGGGCCCCCAGCGTGGTGGCGCTGGCGGGCGTGGCGATGCTCAGGCTGGTCGGCCAGCTCAGGCCGAGCCGGGACAGGCGCTGGCGGTTCACCTCGATCAGCTGCACCTCGATCACGACGTCGCCGCTCGGCCGGTCGTTGATGGCGATCAGCTGTTCGGCCAGCTGCAGCACCTCGGGCGTGTCGCGCAGCACCAGCGTGTTGCTGCGCGGGTCGGTCACGATGGACTGGCTCTTGACCAGCGACTTCAGCAGCGTGGCCATCGTCGCCGCCTCGGTGTGGCGCAGCACGAAGGTGCGCACCTGCAGTTCGCCGTAGGTGCGCTGCTTGGCGGGCGTGTTGGGGTAGATCAGCGCGGTGCGGCCGTCGAGCGCGCGCATCGCGAGCTGTTGCGACAGCAGCAGCACCTCGAGCGCCTCGCCGACCCGTGCATCGGTCAGGAACAGCGTGCTGCGTGCGTCGGTGCGCACGTCGCGATCGCGGATCAGCCGCAGCCCGGTGCTGCCCGCCAGCGAATCGAGTGCCAGGCCGAGCGGCACGTCGCGCAGCTGCAGCGTGATGCGGCGCTCGAGCAGGGCGCCATCGAGCCGTGCCGGCGCGGCGGGGCGCTCGTCGGGCGCGGTGTCGCTCGCGGCCCCGGCGTGTTCAGTCGCCGACGTGGCCTGTGCGCAGGCACCGCCGGCCAGCATCAGCGCGGCCGCAAGCACCGTCAGCCGGGGCCGGTGGCGGTGGATGCGGCAGGGCCAGGGGCGCGTGGGCAGGCTCAATGCAGGGGCTCCGGAGTCGACGGCGCCGATTGTCGATGCTGCGGGGGCGGGCACGGCCTGCGCCGGGGCCGCCGATGCGCGAGCGGCGCAGTTTCACACGCAGTCGGGCATCGGCAGCTTCGGGGCGGTCAGTTGCCGACCGGCTGGATCGACGCCACCGGCTCGGGCGCCAGCAGGCTGCCCTGGCGCAGGCCGCGCACCGTGGCGAGCGCCAGCCCCATGATCACCAGCGAGCACAGCGCCAGCAGGATCGGCCCCAGCACGGCGAGCAGGTGGCCGGGTTCGGCCAGCCGCAGGGTCAGCGCGGTGAACGCCGCCAGCGGGAACGACAGCCCCCAGTGCGCCATGCTGAACGGCTGCGCGATGATGCGGCGCATCAGCATCGCCACCCACAGCAGGCAGAACAGCGCCGCGCCCCACAGCGCCCAGCCGACCAGTTGCGGCGCACCGAACTGCAGCGCCGACAGGCCGATCACCGCCGGCGGTGCCACCAGGATCAGCGAGGCCGGCAGCATGCGGTCGGGCCACAGCCCCTGCGTGGCGATGCGCACCATCAGCAGCACCAGCACCACCGGCCAGAACATCACGCCCAGGCCGAACTGCGCCGCCGACCATTCGGCGTGGCCGAGCGGCACGCCCGCCAGCGGCACCAGCACGTTGCCGACCACCGGGATGAACAGCGCCGGCGTCAGCACCGCCCACTGCAGGCCGCCGGGCTTGTTACCCTGCCACCAGCGCGACAGCGTCCACAGCGTCACGCCCCACTGCACCAGGCTGCCGAGCCACCAGGCGCCGTCGACCAGCACGAACAGCACCGGCGTGGCCTGCCGGTCGGGCTCGAGCAGCGCCACCGCCACGGTCGCTAGCAGGATCAGCGAAACCGGCATCGCCGCCATGAAGGCGTGCCGCACCGGGTGGGCGCGGTCCTCGGCCCAGGCCTCGGGATGGCGCGCCATGCGCAGCGCGCTGGCCACCGCCAGCAGCACGAAGACGGCCAGCGCGAGCAGGCCGGCGACGATCGCGAAGCCGGTCGCCATCTCGCCCATCAGGTCGGCCGCACGACGCCAGGCCAGCGCCAGGCCGCACAGGCCCATCACGATCGAAAACCAGGCCGGGGCCAGGAACTTGAGGGCGGAGGAGGGCATGGTGACCACGTCAAGGGGGTGAATTTTTCATAATATCAACAACGGCGAATATGTGAGGCCGGGGCCGGGCCGGAAGTTTTTTTCGGCCGGCCCGGAATAAGACGGTTCGCCGGGGTGTTCAAGCGGTTGTCACCGACCCACTCACGAGGAGCTTCCCATGACATCCTGGATCCGCTGGACCGCCGCTGCCGCCGCCACCCTGATCGCGAGTGCCTGCGCCATGCAGGCCCCCGCACCCGCCGCCCCCGCGATGACGATGGACGGCGTGCTGGTCGGCAGCAACCAGATGACGCTCTACACCTTCGACCGCGACGTCGTCGCCAGCGGCAAGAGCGTCTGCAACGGCCCCTGCGCCAACAACTGGCCGCCCCTGATGGCCGCCGCCGACGCCAAGGATGCGGGCGACTGGACCGTCATCACGCGCGATGACGGCGCCAAGCAGTGGTCGTTCAAGGGCAAGCCGCTGTACTTCTGGATCAAGGACAGCAAGCCCGGCGACAAGACAGGCGACGGCTTCAACAACGTCTGGCGCCTGGCCAGGCCGTGATCGCGGCGTGACGGGTGGGCTGCGAGCCAGGCGCCGATGAGTGTCGAAGAAGCCCTGCCGCACCTGCCCCGGCTGCGCCGCTACGCCCGGCTGCTGACGGGTGACGCGGCGCGCGCCGACGATCTGGTGCAGGACACGCTGGAGCGGGCCGCCCGCAAGTGGCTGCTCTGGCGACCCGCGGCGGGCGCCTTCGTCGATGCCCAGGACCGCGCCGGCTCGCTGCGCGCCTGGCTGCTGACCCTGATGCACAACCTCTTCCTCAACCAGCTGCGCGACCGCCGCGAGCACCTCTACGAGGAATACGCGCCCGAGCGCGAGCAGTCGCACGAACGCGCGCACGAGCCGCATCGGCAGTTGCAGACCCGGCTCGATCTCGAGAAGGCGCTCGCCTGCCTGAGCCCGCCGGCGCGCGAGGTGCTGCTGCTGGTGTGCGTCGAAGAACTCTCGTATGAACAGGCCGCGCTGGTGCTCGGCGTGCCGGTGGGCACGGTGATGTCGCGCCTGTCGCGTGCCCGTGAACGGCTGCGCATGCTGATGGACGGGCAAGCCACGGCCGCGCCGCTGCGTGTGGTCAAGTAACGCCTGGAAGCAGGCCCCATGGACATCCATCAACCCCTCGACGACACCACCTTGCACGCCTACGTGGACGGCCAGCTGGCCGCGGCCGAGGCCGCGCAGGTGGCGCTGTGGCTGCAGGCGCACCCGGCCCAGGCCGCGCGCGTGCTGGCCTGGCAGGCGCAGCGCCAGCAGTTGCAGGCGCTGCATGCCGAGGTGCTCGACGAGCCGGCGCCGCCGCAGCTGCTGGCCGCCCTGCGGCCGGCGCGCCGGCTCTGGCGCGAGGCGCTGGCCGCCAGCGTGCTGCTGGTGCTGGGTGTCGGCCTGGGCTGGTGGTCGCGGCCCCTGCTCGACGGTGCGGTCGATCTGGCCGGCGCGCCGTCGCAGGCCGTGCCGGCCTATGTGCGCGATGCCGCGCTGGCCCACGTGCTCTACACGCCCGAGCAGCGCCATCCGGTCGAGGTCGGGGCCGAGCAGCAGCAGCACCTGGTGCAGTGGCTGAGCCGGCGCCTGGGGGCGCCGCTGCGGGTGCCGGTGCTGATCGAGCAGGGCTGGAGCCTGGTCGGCGGTCGTCTGCTGCCGGCCGGCGAAACCCCGCCCGGCGCCGATCCGGCCGCACCGGCGCCGATCGCCCGGGCCCAGTTCATGTACGAGGCCCGCAACGGCCAGCGCCTGACGCTCTATGTGGCGGTGGCCGCGGCCCATGCCCCGGCGCCGACCGCGTTTGCGCTGACGCAGGCCGGCGAGGGCGCCCAGCGCAGCTTCTACTGGAGCGACGGCGCCTTGGGTTACGCGCTCACGGGCGTTTTGCCGTCGGCGGAGCTGGCCGCGCTGGCCCGCCTGGTGCATCGGCAGCTGGGTGGCTGACCCGGCCGGGCGGGCTTGACCCGGATCACGTCCGGTGACGGGCTCGACGAGCTGTCCGGTGATGCGCCGAGGCCACGCTTTCGCGTTCACCTGGCGGTCTCCCCCGTGTTTGTACCGAGTGCAATCGGGTTGCAACTTTATAATATCGGTCTGTGCTTATATGTAGATAAGGTGAGGTGGCCAGCCACCTGCGGGCCGGTGCCGGCCTGTAACGTCCATCCAGGAGAAACCGTGTCATCCCACGAACAAGGCTCCGGCCGCCTCATCAAGGCGCCCGAGAACTTCATCGATCCAGCCGGCGTGCGCCAGGTGTTCGAAGAAGCCAAGACAGGTCGGCGAGACTTCATCCGTCGCGCGTTCGCCTCGGCCTCCGCGGCCGTTGCCGCACCGCTGGCGCTGGCGCAGTCGAACCCGCTGCCCCACGCGGGCGGCGACCCCAACATCCTCGAGCTGCCCGCGCACAGCACCGGGCTGGGCCAGTCGGTGGCCACCGACGGCTACGGCAAGCCGTCGAAGTTCGAGACCAACGTGCAGCGCCGGCCGAGCCCGGGGCTGACGCAGACGGCGCAGTCGTCGGTGTCGTTCGCGCCGCTGCAGAGCCTGTTCGGCATCGTCACGCCCAGCGGCCTGCACTTCGAGCGCCACCACCAGGGCTGGTGGGACGTCGATCCGAGCAAGCACCGCCTGATGATCAACGGCAGCGACGACCAGCTCGTCAAGACGCCCAAGGTCTTCACGATGGACGAGGTGATGCGGCTGCCCGCGGTGTCGCGCTTCCACTTCATCGAATGCGGCGCCAACACCGGCATGGAATGGGGCAACGTGGCCGTGCCCACGGTGCAGTACAGCCACGGCATGCTCAGCTGCAGCGAGTTCACCGGCGTGCCGCTGAAGATCCTGCTCGACCTGTGCGGTGTCGACTACAAGCGCGGCCGCTACGTGCTGGCCGAAGGCGCCGACGGTTCGTCGATGACTCGCACCATCCCGATGGAGCTGATCGAGTCGGGCGAGGTGCTGGTCGCCTACGGCCAGAACGGCGAGATGCTGCGGCCCGAAAACGGCTACCCGCTGCGTCTGGTGGTGCCGGGCGTGCAGGGCGTGAGCTGGGTCAAGTACCTGCGCCGCATCGAGGTGGGTGACCAGCCTTACGGCAGCAAGGACGAGGCGGTGCACTACATCGACCTGATGCCCGGCGGCCAGCACCGCCAGTACACCAGCATCCAGGAGTGCAAGAGCGTGGTGACCACGCCTTCGGGCGGCCAGGTGCTGCTCGACAAGGGCTTCTACAACATCAGCGGCCTGGCCTGGTCGGGCCGCGGCAAGGTCAAGAAGGTCGACGTGTCGGTCGACGGCGGGCGCAACTGGCGTCCGGCCCGGCTCGAGACGGTGCTCAGCAAGGCGCTGACCCGCTTCAACATCGACTGGGTGTGGGACGGCAAACCCGCCATCATCCAGAGCCGCGCCACCGACGAGACCGGCTACGTGCAGCCGAGCTATCGGCAGCTGCGCGCGGTGCGTGGCACGCGCTCGATCTATCACAACAACTCGATCCAGTCGTGGCTGGTGCAGGAAAGTGGCGAGGTGAAGAATGTCCAGCTCTCCTAAGTGGCTCGCAGCGGCCGTTCTGGCGCTGGCCGCGGCCGGCAGCCTGGCGCAGGTGACGGCCGTGGGCATCGGCCGTGCGGCCACCGAGAAGGAAATCAAGGCCTGGGACATCGACGTGCGGCCCGACTTCAAGGGCCTGCCCAAGGGCTCCGGCACGGTCGAGCAGGGCATGGAGGTCTGGGAGGCCAAGTGCGCCCATTGCCACGGCGTGTTCGGCGAATCCAACGAGGTGTTCTCGCCGCTGGTGGGTGGCACCACCGCCGACGACGTCAAGACCGGCCATGTCGCGCGCCTGAACGACCCGACCTTTCCGGGCCGCACCACGCTGATGAAGGTGGCCACCGTCTCGACGCTGTGGGACTACATCAACCGCGCCATGCCCTGGACCGCGCCGAAGTCGCTCAAGACCGACGAGGTCTACGCCGTCACCGCCTACCTGCTCAACATGGGTGACGTGCTGCCGGCCGGTTTCGTGCTGTCGGACCAGACCATCGCGCAGGCCCAGGCCCGCATGCCCAACCGCAACGGCATGACGCTCGACCACGGCATGTGGCCGGGGCGTGGCCTCAAGACGGCGGCCAAGCCCGACGTCAAGGTCGCGGCCTGCATGAGCAACTGCGAAGCCGAGCCGAAGGTGGCGTCGTTCCTGCCCGACTTTGCCCGCAACGCCCACGGCAACCTGGCCGAGCAGACCCGCATGGTCGGCGCGCAGCACGGCGTGGACACCACCCGGCCGCCCGGCGCCGCGCCCACCCTGGCCGCTGCGCCGGTGGTGGCCAAGGCGACTGACGAAGGTGCTGCGGCGCTGGCCCTGGCGGCCAAGCACACCTGCACGGCCTGCCATGCGGTGGACGCCAAGCTGGTGGGCCCGGCCTTCCGCGAGATCGGCAAGAAACACGGCAGCCGCGCCGATGCGGTGGCGTATCTGACGGGCAAGATCAAGTCCGGTGGCACAGGGGTGTGGGGGGCCATTCCGATGCCCGCACAGACCTTGCCCGACGCAGATGCGAAACTGATCGCCAATTGGCTGGCCGCCGGCGCCAAGAAATAGAGGCAGTGAACGCGCCTCGCCCGTCATACCGGGTGGGGCATCAGGGTCGATCCTCTGTCAGTGCGGTATCGATCCTTGGAAAATATTCATGCACTGCTCGTCACACGAAGGAGTTCCCACGATGCAAACCCGTCGCGAAATGCTCGGCAAGAGCGCTGCGGTTGCCGCCATGCTCGGCAGCCTGGGCCTGTTGCCCACGGCGGCCCATGCGGCCTATGCGCAAGCCGCGTTCGATGCCAAGACCATGGCCGAACTGATGAAGGCGCTGGGCGCCGGTGCGCCGACCGAGAGCAAGGACGTCACGATCCAGGGCCCCGACATCGCCGAAAACGGCGCGGTCGTGCCGGTCGGCTGCTCGACCGCGCTGCCGGGCGTCAAGCGCATGCTGCTGCTGGTCGAGAAGAACCCGTCGCTGATGGTGGCGATGTTCGATGTCACCGATGCCATCGACGCCAGCTTCAACACCCGCGTGAAGATGGGCCAGTCGTCCAACGTCTTCGCCGTGGCCATGATGGCCGACGGCAAGGTGCTGTTTGCGCAAAAGGAAGTCAAGGTCACCCTCGGTGGCTGCGGCGGTTGAGATTCAAGGAGCAAGACATGGCAGATCCGATGCGCATTCGCGCCCAAGTCGCCGGTGACAAGGCCACCGTGCGTGTACTCATGAGCCACGAGATGGAAACCGGCCAGCGCAAGGATGCGTCGGGCAAGGTGATCCCGGCCTGGCACATCACCGAAGTCAGCGCCAGCCACAACGGCAAGGTGGTGATGACCGCCCAGTGGGGCCCGGCAGTGTCGAAGAACCCGTTCCTGCAGTTCAACGTCAAGGGCGCCAAGGCCGGTGACAAGATCGCGGTCAGCTGGCTCGACAACAAGGGCGACAAGCGCACCGACGAGGCGACGGTTTCCTGATCGCGCGACGCAGCCACAGGCCTGCACAGCCGTCCCGATGACCAGATCGTGGACGGCTTTTTCGCAACAACGAGGAGATGTTGGGATGAATGGATCGTGGATGTCGGGCCTCGTGCTGGGCGCGCTTGCTGCTGCGCTGCCGATGGTGTCCGTGGCACAGAAGACCGCTGCCGAAGGCATTGCCGAATACCGCAAGATGCTCGAGGACGGCAATCCGGCCGAGCTGTTCGAAGCCAAGGGCGAAGACCTCTGGAAGCAGAAACGCGGCCCGAAGAACGCCAGCCTCGAGGCCTGTGATCTCGGCAAGGGCCCGGGTGTCGTCAAGGGGGCGTTCGTCGAGCTGCCGCGCTACTTCGCCGATGTCGGCCGGGTCCAGGATCTGGAGACCCGCCTCGTCACCTGCATGTCGACGCTGCAGGGTTTCGATGCGGCCGAGATCGCCAAGACGGCGTTCGGGCGTGGCGAGATGGCCAACGTCACCGCGCTGGCGACCTGGATCGCCGGTTCGTCGCGCGACATGAAGTTCAACCTGCCGCAAGCCCATGCAGAAGAAACGCGCATGTACGAACTGGGCAAGCGAGCCTTCTTCTACCGCGGCGGCTCGCATGACTTTTCCTGCGCCACCTGCCACAGCAACGACGGCCAGCGCATCCGCCTGCAGGACCTGCCCAACCTGACCAAGAACCCGGGTGACGGCGTCGGCTTCGCGGCCTGGCCGGCCTACCGCGTCAGCAACGGCCAGATGTGGAGCATGCAGTTGCGCCTGAACGACTGCTTCCGTCAGCAGCGTTTCCCCGAGCCCGGCTTCGGCTCCGACGTGACGATCGCACTGGCCTCGTACATGGGCGTGAACGCCAAGGGCGCGGTCTCGATCGCGCCGGCCATCAAGCGTTGACGCGCAATCAGGTGACATCGATGCAATTCAAGACCACCCATCTTTTCGCCGCTGCCGCTGCGGTTTCTGCGGCGACGTTGCTGGCGGGCTGCGCGTCCGCACCCGATGCGGCCGAATTCGACAAGCAGGCCTCGGCCATGATGAAGGCGTCATTCCGCGACAACGGCATCGCCAAGGTCGATCGCCTGCAGCAGGACCTGAGCAATGCCGAGTGCTCCAAGGCCGGCGCGGGCAGCCCGCCCGAAGCCGTTGCCAAGGCGATCGAGGCGGCCAACCTGAAGCTCGTCAAATGGCCCAGCGACGGCAAGTTCCTGGGCGACTGGAAGAACGGCGAAAAGCTCGCCCAGAGCGGTCGCGGCATGACCTGGAGCGACAAGACCACCGACCCCAAGGACAACGGCGGCAACTGCTACAACTGCCACCAGATCAGCAAGTCCGAGATCTCCTACGGCACCATCGGCCCGAGCCTGTACCAGTACGGCAAGCTGCGCGGCGTGAGCGATCCGGCCAGCGCTGCGGCCAAGCCGATCGTCGAATACACCTGGGGCAAGCTGTGGAACTCGCGGGCCTACAACGCCTGTTCGCAGATGCCGCGCGCCGGCCACAACGGCGTGCTCGACGAGCAGCAGATCCGCGACATCATGGCGCTGCTGCTCGACCCGAAATCGCCCGTCAACCAATGAGTTGACGGCATACCGCTGCACCGAGCCTGCCTGCAGCCCATCGCGCCCGCGTCGAGTCCCCACTTGCGCGGGCGTTTGTCCGACCAATCCATCATTGATTGCTGATTCATGAATCTCTCCAAACGCGATTTCCTGCAGGTGCTCGGGGCTGCCGGCGTGGCCGGCATGGGCCTGGGTCGTTATGCCGAAGCCGACGCTGCCACGGCGCAGCACGGCCTCTACGAGATGCCGAAGTTCGGCAACGTCAGCTTTCTGCACATGACCGACTGCCACGCGCAGCTCAAGCCGATCCACTTCCGTGAGCCCAGCGTCAACCTCGGCATCGGCTCGATGCAGGGCCAGCTGCCGCACCTGGTGGGCGAGCACCTGCTCAAGGTCGCCGGCGCGCGGCCCAACACCGACCTGTCGCATGCCTACACCTTCCTCGACTTCGAGAAGGCCGCGCGCCGCTACGGCAAGGTCGGCGGTTTCGCCCACATGGCCACACTGGTCAAGCAGCTCAAGGCCAGCCGGCCCGGCGCGCTGCTGCTCGACGGTGGCGACACCTGGCAGGGCTCGGCCACCTCGCTGTGGACCAACGCGCAGGACATGGTCGACGCCTGCAAGCTGCTCGGCGTCGACGTGATGACCGGCCACTGGGAGTTCACCTACGGCATGGAGCGCGTCAAGGAGATCGTCGACAAGGACTTCGCCGGCAAGGTCGACTTCGTGGCCCAGAACGTCAAGACCAACGACTTCGGCGACCCGGTCTTCAAGCCCTACGTGATCCGCGAGATCAACGGCGTGCCCTGCGCCATCATCGGCCAGGCCTTCCCGTACACGCCGATCGCCAACCCGCGCTACATGGTGGCCGACTGGAGCTTCGGCATCCAGGACGAGAACATGCAGGCGATGGTCGACGAGGCGCGTGGCAAGGGCGCGCAGGTGGTCGTCGTGCTCTCGCACAACGGCATGGACGTCGACCTGAAGATGGCCAGCCGCGTGCGCGGCATCGACGCGATCTTCGGCGGCCACACGCACGACGGCGTGCCGGTGGCGATCCCCGTCGCCAACGCGGGCGGCAAGACGCTGGTGACCAACGCCGGCAGCAACAGCAAGTTCCTCGGCGTGATGGACTTCGACGTCAAGGGTGGCAAGGTCGTGGACTTCCGCTACCGCCTGCTGCCGATCTTCGCCAACCAGCTCAAGGCCGACCCGGAGATGGACGCACTCATCACCAAGGTGCGCGCGCCCTACGAAGCCAAGCTGGCCGAGAAGCTCGCCGTCACCGACGGCATGCTCTATCGCCGCGGCAACTTCAACGGCTCGTGGGACCAGCTGATCTGCGACGCGCTGATGGACGTGCAGGGCGCCGAGATCGCGTTCTCGCCGGGCTTCCGCTGGGGCACCAGCCTGCTGTCGGGCGATGTCATCACGCGCGAGCTGATGATGGACCAGCTCGCCATCACCTACCCCTACGCCACGGTCTCGCAGATGAGCGGCGAGATGCTCAAGACCATCCTCGAGGACGTCGCCGACAACCTCTTCAACCCCGATCCGTACTACCAGCAGGGCGGCGACATGGTGCGCGTGGGCGGCCTGCAATACACCTGCACGCCGGGCGCGAAGATGGGCAGCCGCATCAGCGACATGCGCGTCAAGGGCCGCGCCATCGAGGCCGGCAAGAGCTACACCGTGGCGGGCTGGGCGCCGGTGGCCGAAGAGGCCTCCAAGGCCGGCAACAAGCCGGTGTGGGACGTGGTCGAAACCTGGCTCAAGGGGCAGGGCGGGCATGTCAAGGCGCGCAAGATCAACACGCCCAAGCTGATCGGCGTGGCCGGCAACCCGGGCATGGCGGCTGCAGGCGGTTAACGGTTAAATTCGCAGGTTTGCCACCGTGGAGACCTGCGTGCCCATCGACTCACCATTCGACAAGGAAATCGACGCATCCGGACTGGCCTGTCCGATGCCGATCGTCAAGACCAAGAAGGCGCTTGCCGGTTTGAGCAGCGGCCAGGTGCTGCGCATCCTGTCGACCGACCCGGGCTCGGTGCCCGACATGGCGGCGCTGGCCGAGCAGGGCGGCCACGCGCTGCTCGAATCGGGCCGCGCCGGCGACGCCTTCGTCTTCCTGCTGCGCAAGGCCTGACGGCGCGCGCCACCCATCGATCGGAGCTTTCTTGGAACCGACTGCAAACCTGGCCTCGATCGTGATCGGCGGCGGCCTGGCCCTCGGGGCGATCTTCGGCGCCATCGCCGGCAAGACCAACTTCTGCACCATGGGCGCCCTGTCGGACGTCGTCAACATGGGCCACTGGGGCCGCCTGCGCATGTGGCTGCTGGCGATCGCGGTGGCGGTGATCGGCACCCAGGTGCTGGCGCTCGGCGGCTCGGTCGACCTGGCCAAGTCGATCTATCTGCGCCCGCAGTTGCCGCTGCTGTCGCTGGTGGTGGGCGGCCTGCTGTTCGGGGTCGGCATGACGATCGCCGGCGGCTGCGCCAACCGCAACCTGGTGCGCCTGGGCGCGGGCAGCGTGCGCTCGCTGGTGGTGCTGGTGTTCATGGCGATCGCGGCCTACATGACGCTCAAGGGCCTGTTCGGCCAGTGGCGCGTGAGCTGGCTCGACCCGGTCAGCGTCGACCTCGCCGGCCGGGGGCTGAAGGACTCGTCGCTCGGCACGCTGCTGTCGGCCTGGGGCGGCCTGGAGGTCGGCCGCGCCACGCAACTCGCCACGGCCGTGCTGGTTGTGCCGCTGCTGGCCTTCGTCTTCAAGGACGGGCGTTTTCGCCGCAATGCCTGGCAGGTGCTGGGCGGCATCGCGCTCGGTGCGGTCGCGGTGGCGGGCTGGTATCTGACCGGCCACATCGGTTTTGCCGAGAACCCCGAGACGCTGGAGATGAGCTACTTCGCCACCAACAGCCGCACGCTCGAATCGGTGAGCTTCGTCGCCCCCACCGCCTACAGCCTGGAGCTGCTGATGCTGTGGACCGACAAGTCGCTGCACGCCAGTTTCGGCATCGCCTGCGCGGGCGGCGTGGTGCTGGGTTCGCTGGCGGTGGCGCTGCTCACCGGCCACTTCCGCTGGGAAGGCTTCGCCTCGATGCAGGACCTGCGCAACCAGCTGATCGGCGCGGGGCTGATGGGCTTCGGCGGTGTCACCGCGATGGGCTGCACGGTCGGCCAGGGCATCACCGGTGTCTCGACGCTGGCGCTGGGCTCGATGGTGGCGCTGCTGGCCATCATGGCGGGCGCGGTGGCGACGCTGCGTTTCATCCTCTGGCGCGCGATGCGCGAGGATTGAGCGCGCGACCTGATGCGCGCTGTCCGCGGGCCTGTCAGCCGAACTTCATGAACAGCTTGCTGTAGGGCCCCTTGAGCTTGCCGAGGGCCGCCTTGGTCGCCTGGGTGTCCTGTGCCAGCACGGCGGTCTTGACGTTGCCCACGCTCGCCAGCACGGCCTTCAGCAAGCCTGAAAACTCGGCGTTGCCTGACAAGGCCGCACCGGCCTGCGTCTGCAGCTGCGCGGCCAGGTGGTCGAGCACGCCGACCTGCATCGCCAGCCGGGTGAGGCCGTCGGGCTGGTCGAGCAGCGCGGGGCCCTCGTTGAGCGCGTGCTCCATCGCGGCGTGGTACGCATTCATGTGGTCGCTGAAGACCACCACCTGATTGCGCTGCCGCAACCGGGCCAGCACCTCGCGCACCTCTTCGAGTGTTTCGTGGGCCTCGGTCAGCTGCTGGGCGGCGACCTCGGTGGCGGCCTTGGCGTAGACCCCGCTCACCTGTGCAAATGCGGCGGCCAGCGCCTTGTCCTGCGCATACGGCGCGGGCGGTTGCATGCCGAAACGCGCGCTCACCTGCTGCCACTGCGCCTGGGCATCGCCCACCGCCTGGATCGCCTCGGTGGCGTTGCCGCTGTTGGTCTTGTACAAGGCCACCCGGTAGGGCGCGTAAGCGGCCTGGATGGCGTCGGTCAAGGGATCGGCCGCTTGGGCTGCGGTGCTGGCAAGCAGCGCCGCCACGGCGGGCATCAGGAACGAGCGGGTGATGGATCGGCGCATGAAAGGTTCTCTTTCTGTCGGGGGCGATATCAGGGCCGGGCGTAGCTCGCGCTCAGTTCCGGATCGAACTTCGGGTCGATCGCGGCCGGGCTGTGCACGACTTCGTCGCCGCGGTCGACCAGCCGGTCGGTCAGCATGGCCGCGCCCCAGATCGTCGACAGCGTGACCCACGAGGTCAGCGTGAAGACTGCTGCGCCGGAGATGCCTGCGCCGACCGCACAGCCGCCCGCCAGCATGCCGCCGAAGCCCATCAGGAAGGCGCCGGCGATGTAGCGCCGCATCGCCTGGCCGCCCTGGAAACCTTCGAGCTTGAGCTCGCGCCAGAGTGCCGCCGAGATGAAGGCGCCGAGGAACACGCCCGGCACCAGACCGAGGTCGAACTTGAGCGCCTGGCCGGGCGGCGACAGCACCAGCATCAGCGTGTCGGCGGCCGGGCCGGTGAACGACAGGCTCTGGATCGGCACCACCAGATCGAAGGCGGCGCGCGAGAACAGATAGGTCATCAACCAGGCCAGCGCCACCATCACGCCCACGCCGATGGCGCCGAACCAGCCCCAGAAGCGCACATGCTGGCGGCGCGCCCAGACCAGCGCCGCGGCCAGCCAGATCGCGGCAAACACGATGCCGCCGGTGTGGCCGATGCCGGTGAGGGCGAGGATGTCGCGCGAGGCGCCGCCCTCGACCGTCCACCAGCTGGCCATCGCCAGCCGCACGGGTGAGAGCACGCCGGTCAGCGCCGCCTGCGCCGTGACGGCGAACACCAGACCCGACAGCAGCGCGCGCAGATTGCCCTGCGCGGCCAGCACCATCAGGCGGCTCGAACAGCCTCGCGCCAGGATCATGCCGGTGCCGAACATCGCGCCACCGATGGCGGCGCCGGACAGGCTGCCGCGGGCCGACAGCTGGCGGGCTCCGCTGACATCGAGCCAGCCGAGCACCACGAACAGCTGCGTGAGCAGCACCGCGGTCGAGAAGGTGAAGAGCCAGACCGTCAGCTTGCCTTCGCGGGTGTGGCGGGCGAACTCGATCACGGCCGAGCGCAGGCAGAAACGCGAGCGGTGCGCGAAGAAGCCGAACAGCAGGCCGATGGCAGCACCGAGGGCGGTGACGGATCCCATCTCGCCCCACTGGGCAAACAACCCCTCGATGTTCATTGCTGCGCTCTATCAATGTTCACTGATATTGCATCATGGCGCCGGCGGATGCCGCGGGGCTTGATCTGCGTCAGGGGCGCAGGTAAACGAAATGCTCGCGGGCCTGCAGCTTGCCGACCTCGGCCACGCCGGAGGGCACGATGCCGGCCTCCATGATCACGTTCTCTTTCGGGATCTGGCGCGCGGTCAGGGTGTTGTTGCAGACCTTGAACGCCACGCCCTTGCCGACCAGATCGGCCACCGCGGCCGAGTAGGCCGAGCCCTTGGCGTCGACCGCGCCGTCGAGCAGGAAATCGATGCCGGGCCCGTGCGTGACGACCACGATCTTCGTCTGCGGTTCGGCCGCCAGGTGGTTGCGGATGTTGCCGAGCGCGCGGCTGGCCTGCGGCAGGCCTTCGCTGAGGTGATAGACCACCTTCACGGCTTCTTCGGCCCGGCTGGCCGGGGCCGCCAGGAGGATCAGCGCGCACAGCGTGGCGCGCAGGAGGTCGATCGATCGCATGGGCGGCTCCGGCAGGGGGAGGAATGGGCACAGCGTGCGCGGCAGCCGCCGGCCAGGGGCTGGCTGGCGGATGCCGCGCCGGATCACATCAGCACGTCGGCCCAGATGTTCCGGGCCCAGGCGTCGGCGTAACGGCCTTCGAGGTCGGAACGCACGTCGGACACGCCGCCCGAACCGCCGATGGTGAAGAAGCTCTTCTTGGGCGCCTGGTACTCGTGCACGCTGGCGACGTGGATCACGTGGGTGTCGTCGACGAAGCTCATGCAGACGTTGGTCAGCAGCGGGTGCGGGTTGATCTCCAGCCCCTGCAGCTCGGCCACGATCGCCGCGGCCGTGACCTTGGCGTGCGAGTTGGCCATGTGGCCCGACTTGGGCATGCCCTGCGCCACCTGGATGGCGTCGCCGATGACGTGGATGTCCTTGGCGGCGGTCGACTCGAAGTTCAGGAAGTTGACATGGCACCAGCGGCCGTTGGCGTTGGCCAGGCCGGTCTGCACCGCCAGGCTGCCTGCACGCATGACCGGCAGCACGTTGAGCACGTCGGCCTTGACGTCGTCCTGGATCTCGAACTTGACGGTGTTGCTCGCGCCGTCGACCGCCACCGCCTTGTGCTGCGGGCGGTACTCGATCATGTCGCCGTAGAGCTCTTTCCAGGCCTTCTTGAACAGCGGGCCCTTGGACGTGACGTCGGGGTTGCCGTCGAGGATCAGGATCTTCGACTTCGGCTTGGCCTTCTTGAAGTAGGCCGCGATCACGCTGGCGCGCTCGTACGGGCCGGGCGGGCAGCGGTAGGGCGCCTCGGGGATGGTGATGGCGTAGACGCCGCCGTCGCGCATGGCTTCGAGCTGGCGGCGCAAGGCCACGGTTTCGGGGCCGGCCTTCCAGGCGTGCAGCACCTGGCCGGCTGCGTGGGCGGCCTGCAGGCCTGCGGTCTGGTCCCACATCATGTCGATGCCGGGCGACAGCACCAGCTTGTCGTAGCTCACCGTGCCGCCGCTGGCGAGCGTGGCGACCTTCTTGGTGGCGTCGATGCTGGCCACCCGGTCGTGCACGATGCGCACGCCGTGGGTCTTGCTCAGGCCGGTGTAGGGGTTGGTGATGTCGGCCATCGTGCGCTGGCCGCCCAGCACCAGGTTCGAGACCGGGCAGGAGACGAACTCGCGGTTGGGCTCGACCATCATCACGTCGATACTGTAGTCCGACAGCATGCGGACGTACTTGGCCGCCGTGGCGCCGCCGTAGCCGCCGCCGATCACGAGCACCTTGGCTCTGGATGCAGACGTGCCGCCGAGCGAGGCGCAGCCGCTCAGGCCCAGGGATCCGATTGCGCCGCCGGCGATCAGGCCCTGCAGCAGGAGTCGGCGTTGTTGGGTGTGTTTGTTCATGGTCAGGTCCTGGCTCGGGCTCACTTGTGGCTGCTGAAGAACTTCGCGAGCGACTCGAGTTGCTCGGGCGAATAGCCCTTGGTGATCTGATGCATGATCGTCGCGGGCCGCTGGCCGCTGCGGAACGCCATCAGCTGGGTCAGGATGTAGTTCTCCGGCAGACCGGCCAGCCGCACCATCGCCTGGCCTTCGACCGCCTGGCCTTCGGTGCCGTGGCACTGGGCGCAGGTGGCGGCCAGCGCGCGCAGGCGCAGCCGCTCGGGATCCTTGGCGACCGCTGCGCCGCTGCACAGCGTGCCGATCAGCGCGGTCAGCGTCAGGGCCAGCACGGGGTGTGCACGACGCGGTGCTCGCGGCGCTGTCGGCGCACTGGGTTGGTCGGTCGATCGACGATTCATCTCGGCTTCCTGGTGGTTGAAGGTGTTGTTGAAGGCGGGCTCGGCATGACGCCACGGACCGCATTGTTCGCAGCCGGCAGGGTGATGTACAGGGGGGTGTGCGACGGCTTTTCGGGGCTTGGCAGTCCCATGCCCTTGGGCGTATAGTGTCTTGAATATCACTTGATGCGAATGTAGTGTTATCCCTAGCTTGTCGTCGACTTTCGCGCGCCTTGTTGCCGGCTCTCGTGGCCGTGACGATGGTGCTCGGCCTGCTGCCGGCCGCCACGCGCGCCGAGGCCGCGCCTGCCACGGTCGACATGCCGCTGGTGCAGGCCGCCGAGGGCGTCTACTTCGTGCAGGGCGAGTCGGCGATGGGCTCGGCGGCGAACCAGAACTTCATCTCCAACGCCGGCTTCGTGATCGCCGACGGCGGCGTGATGGTGATCGACTCGCTCGGCTCGCCGGCCCTGGCGCGGCGCCTGATCGAGCAGATCCGGCGCATCACGCCGCTGCCGATCCGCTACGTCGTCATCACCCACTATCACGCCGACCACATCTACGGCCTGCAGGCGTTGCGCGACGAAGGCACCCGGCTGGTGGCGCATGCCCGCTCGCGGGAGTACATCGGCTCCGAAACCGCGCGCCTGCGGCTGCAGGCCAGCCGCGACGAGCTGTTCCCGTGGATCGACGAATCCACCGCCGTGCAGGAGCCCGACATCTGGCTCGGCGCCGACGGCTCCGAGGCCGACACCGTGCTGCACATCGGTCGCACCGAGTTCATCGTGCGCCACGCCGGCCCGGCCCACACGCCCGAAGACCTGATCGTGCACGTGCCGTCCAGGGGCGTGCTGTTCGCCGGCGACCTGGTGTTCCGCAACCGCATCCCCTACGTCGGCATGGCCGACAGCCGCAGCTGGGTGGTGGCGCTCGACCGCATCCTGTCCTTCCAGCCGCGGGTGGTGGTGCCGGGCCACGGCGACGCCTCGATCGACCCGCAGGCCGACCTGGGCCTGACGCGCGACTACCTCAACCACCTGCGCACCAGCATGGGCGAGGCGGCGCGCAACCTCGAGCCCTTCGACGAGGCCTATGCGCGCACCGACTGGGGCCGATTTGCGAAACTGCCGCTGTTCGGTGCGGTCAACCGCATGAACGCCTACAACACCTATCTGCTGATGGAACAGGAAGGCAAATGATGCGCCGCCGCCTGATGATCGGCTCGGGCCTGGCGTTGGCCGGCCTGCTGCCTGCCGTGGTGCCCGCGCTGGCGGCACCGGCGCAGCGTGGCGACAAGGTGCGGTGGCCGGCGATCACCCTGCTCGACGGCCGCATGGTCGCCGCCGAGAGCCTGCGCGACACCGCCACCGTGGTGGTGTTCTTCTCGACCACCTGCCCGTTCTGCAAGCGCCACAACCAGCACCTCGACAAGCTCGCACGCGCCACCGCCGGGCGCGGCCTGCAGGTGATCGCCGCCGCACATGACCGCCAGAGCGAGCCGGTGCGCCAGTACCTGGCGAGCCAGGGCTACGCCTTCGAGGCCACGCTCGATGCCACGCCGCTGCACGCGGCGCTGAGCGAGCGGCGCGTCATCCCGCTGACCTGCGTGATCGACCGCCAGGGCCTGCTGCGCGAGGTCATCCCCGGCGAGATGTTCGAGGACGACGTGCTCGAACTGGCCCGCTGGGCGCGCGCCTGAACCCCGGGACGCCGCCAGAATCGGGCCCTTGTCCATCTGGCGGGAGTGGATCCATGCGGTTTCGGTCTGGCGCTGCAAGGCGCTGCGTCATCGGCGCGCTGGCGCTGTGTTCGACGATCTTCAACGGCCCTGCCGTGGCGGCGCCGGCAGCGGCGCAGCCGGCGGCCGTCGGCGAGCCCTGGCGCGATTGCGCCGACGACAGCTGCCCGTGGCTGATGACGGTGCCGGCGGGCAGCTTCATGATGGGCGCCCCGGCCAGCGAACCGGCTTTCAGCAGCGAGGAGGGGCCGCAGCACCGCGTCAAGCTGCGCGCCTTCGCGATCGGCCGCCACGAGGTCACGTTCGCGCAATGGGACGCCTGCGTGGCCGGCGGCGGTTGCCCGGCGCAGCCGCGCGACGAGGGCTGGGGCCGTGGCCAGCGCCCGGTCATCCACGTCAGGTCCGAGATGGCGCAGCAGTACGTGCAGTGGCTCAGCCGCAAGACCGGCCAGCGTTACCGCCTGCCCAGCGAGGCCGAGTGGGAATACGCCGCCCGCGCCGGCACCACCACGCCGTTCGGCCTGGGCGAGCGCGTCAACCCGGAGCAGGTCAACATGGCCGGCGGCTTCACCTACAACGGCAGCAGCCGCGGCATCGACCGCCAGCGCACCGTGCCGGTCGGCAGCCTGCCGGCCAATGCCTGGGGCCTGCACGAGATGCACGGCAACGTCTGGGAGTGGGTGCAGGACTGCTGGCACGACGACTACCGCGGTGCACCCACCAACGGCAGCGCCTGGCTCAAGGGCTGCAGCGAGCCGCGCAACGTGCTGCGCGGCGGCGGCTGGTACGACACCGCGGTGTACGCCCGCTCGGCGTTCCGGCGCGGCATCGCGGCGGGCAGCAGCAGCAGCCTGGGCTTGCGGGTGGTGCGCGAGATTCGTTAATCATTTGCTTAGGTCAAGGGTCAAATTAACTGACTTCACCTGATCCATCAGGGCTCCTACATTGGCTTTCACCGGCACAGCGCCGACGCCCACAAGGAGCCGAAGATGGACCAATCGAACCGTTATGCCGACCTCAGCCTGCGCGAAGAAGAGCTGATCCGCGGTGGCCGCCACATCCTCGTGGCCTACAAGATGAAGCCCAAGCCGGGCCACGGCTACCTCGAGGCGGCGGCACATTTCGCGGCCGAGTCGTCGACCGGCACCAATGTCGAGGTCAGCACCACCGACGAGTTCACCAAGGGCGTCGACGCGCTGGTCTACCTGATCGACGAGGCGAGCGAGGAGATGCGCATCGCCTACCCGCTCGACCTGTTCGACCGCAACATCACCGACGGCCGGATGATGATGGTGTCGTTCCTGACGCTGGCGATCGGCAACAACCAGGGCATGGGCGACATACAGCACGCCAAGATCTACGACTTCTGGATGCCGCCGCGCGCGATCCAGCTGTTCGACGGCCCGAGCAAGGACATCTCCGACCTCTGGCGCATGCTCGGGCGCCCGCTCAAGGACGGCGGCTACATCGCCGGCACCATCATCAAGCCCAAGCTCGGCCTGCGCCCCGAGCCCTTCGCCGAAGCGGCCTACCAGTTCTGGCTGGGCGGCGACTTCATCAAGAACGACGAGCCGCAGGGCAACCAGGTCTTCGCGCCGATGAAGAAGACGCTGCCGCTGGTCTACGACGCGATGAAGCGTGCGATGGACAAGACCGGCGAGGCCAAGATCTTCTCGGCCAACATCACCGCCGACGACCATTACGAGATGCTGGCGCGTGGCGAGTTCGTGCTCGAGACCTTCGGGCCGGACGCTGACAAGGTGGCCTTCCTGGTCGACGGCTACGTGGGCGGTCCCGGCATGATCACGACCGCGCGGCGCTGCTTCCCGAACCAGTACCTGCACTACCACCGCGCCGGCCATGGCGCCGTCACCAGCCCGAGCGCCAAGCGTGGCTACACCGCCTACGTGCTGGCCAAGATGAGCCGGCTGCAGGGCGCCAGCGGCATCCACGTCGGCACGATGGGCTACGGCAAGATGGAAGGCGAACACGACGACCGCGCCATCGCCTACATCATCGAGCGCGACAGCTACACCGGCCCGGCCTATCACCAGGAGTGGTACGGCATGAAGCCGACCACGCCGATCATCAGCGGCGGCATGAACGCGCTGCGGCTGCCGGGTTTCTTCGAGAACCTGGGCCACGGTAACGTCATCAACACCGCGGGCGGTGGCTCGTACGGGCATATCGATTCCCCGGCCGACGGCGCCACCTCGCTGCGCCAGGCCTACGAGTGCTGGAAGGCCAAGGCCGATCCGATCGAGTGGGCGAAGGAGCATCGCGAATTCGCGCGTGCCTTCGATTCGTTCCCGAAGGATGCGGATGGGTTGTACCCGGGCTGGCGTGACAAGCTTTCTGGCGTGCATCGTTGAGGGTTGAGCGGGGACAAGGCCATCGGGTGGCCGACTCCGTTCATGTCCTCCGACGCCGGCCTGGCGGCCGACGTCTCCCCCTTGACTTCACTCCGTCGGCCACCCGACACCCTTGTCCTGCCACCAGGTATTGACTGCCACGGCACGAACACCCCGTGGTTGATCGGGACGGTGGGGTGCTCTGCGTAGCGAAGTCAAGGAGGAGCCGGCAGCCGCAGGCTGACGGCGGGGGACATGAGCGAAGTAGAGCGCCCCGGCGGCCCGATCTCGCGCCCAACCCGGCATGCCTCCAAGCGATCCCGCGTCATCGTCAAGAAGAACCGGAGCACCCCGAAATGACCGCAACATTGAACGATTGGCGCGTCACCACCCGCCCCTACTACGCGCCACAAGCCGACGAAATCACTCTCTTCGAAGCGGCCTACGCAGCCCGGCTGCCGGTGATGCTCAAGGGCCCCACCGGCTGCGGCAAGAGTCGTTTCGTGGAGTACATGGCCTACAAGCTGGACCGGCCGCTCGTCACCGTGGCTTGCAATGAGGACATGACCGCCGCCGATCTGGTCGGCCGCTTCCTGCTCGAACCCGGCGGCACGCGCTGGCAGGACGGGCCGCTCACGCTGGCCGCGCGGCACGGTGCGATCTGCTACCTCGACGAGGTGGTCGAGGCACGCCAGGACACCACTGTCGTCATGCACCCGCTGACCGACCACCGCCGCACGCTGCCGCTCGACAAGAAGGGCGAGCTGCTGCGCGCGCACCCCGACTTCCAGCTCGTGATCTCCTACAACCCGGGCTATCAGAGCCTGATGAAGGACCTCAAGACCTCGACCCGCCAGCGCTTTGCCGCGCTCGATTTCGACTACCCGGTGGCCGAGCTGGAGGCCGACATCGTGGCCCGCGAAACCGGCATCGCCACCGCCCTGGCCGCCGGTCTGGTGCAGGTGGCCGCGGCTGCGCGCCGCCTCAAGGGCCACGGCCTGGACGAAGGTATCTCGACGCGGCTGCTGGTCTACGCCGGCCAGCTGATCCGCCAGGGCGTGAGCGTGCGCCACGCCTGTCGCATGGCGATGGTGCGGCCGATCACCGACGACGCCGACATCCGCGAGACGCTCGAACACGCCATCGACGCCGTGCTGGCCTGAGCGGAGAGATGGCGTGAATCGGTCCGCCTTGCGCGAACGCCTCGACTGCCGCTTCGCTGCGGTCGACGACGTCTTTGACGATTGCATCGACGAAGCGCTGCGTGTGCTCACGCCGCCCGGCTTCGACGCCTACCTCGAACAGGCCCGCCGGCTCGGCAAGCTCGGCCGCGGTGCCGAGCCGCTGCTGGTGTTTCTGGAGGCCTGGCCGGCGGTCGCCAGCGTGGCTGGCGAGGCCACGCTCGAAGCCCTGGCGCGTGCTGTCGACGCCTTCCAGAAATCGCCCAACGGCCCGGCCATCGCCGCGCTGCTGCAGAGCCTGCCTGCCGTCGCGCGCCGGCTGCGTTCGCCCGCGCTGATGGCGCAGTACCTGGCGCTGGCGGTCGAGCTGATGCAGCGCACCAGCGTGTCGATCCACGGCCGTCACGCCACCGAACCGAGCCCGAGCCTGCCGACGTTTCTGGCGCGTGCGCCGATGCTGGTCGGCCAGGTGCCGCTCGACGGCCTGCGGCGCTGGGTGCACGAGGGCATCCGCCTGCACGGCGCGCATCCGCAGCGCCAGATCGACCACTTCGCGCTCGCCACGCCCGACAGCCGCGCGCTGCTGCAACGCGAGCGCCACGGCACGCTGCTGGTCGACGTCGAGCGGCGCTTGGCGCTGACGCTGCGCGGGCTGTGGGCGGCGCCGATGGCGCTGGTGCCCTATCCGGTCGAGACGGGGTTCGAGCCCGGCACGCATGCAGTGACGCAACCCTACGCGCAGCCCGACGGCCTGCGCCTGCCCGAGGTGCTCGATGACCGCGCCGGCGTGCCGGCAATCGACCGCTACCGCGCCATGCTCGCGCACCTGGTCGGCCATCAGCGCTGGAGCCAGCCGCAGGTGGCCGACAACCTGAGCCCGCTGCAGCGCCTGGCGGTCGAGTGTTTCGAGGATGCGCGCATCGACCACCTGGTGCTGCGCCGTTATCCCGGCCTGCGGCGCACGCTGCTGGCGTTGCACCCGCAGCCGGTCGAAGGGGCGTGTGAACCGGCGCACGAGTCGTCTCTGCGCCACCGGCTGGCCTGTTTGTCGCGCGCCTTGCTCGATGCCGATCACGGCTACCGCGAGCCGGCCTTGCGCGACTTCCACGCGCGTTTTCACGCGGCCTTGCACGAGCGCGAATCCTCGACCGCCGAGATGGCCATGCTGGCGCTCGAATGGGCCGCGGCCACGCGCCGCCAGAGCGACCAGCTCGCCCGCGTCAACTTCACCGACACCCAGGTCGATTGGCGCGACGACAACCGCGGGCTGTGGCGCTACATCGAAGCCGGCGACGAAGAAGAGTCGTTCGATCAAACCCGCCGCAAGCCCGCGCCGCCGGCGGATGCGGCGCTGCCGCCGCATCACTATCCCGAGTGGGACGAGGCGATCCGCAGCCATCGGCCCGACTGGACGAGCGTCTACGACACGCTGCAACCCGCCGGCGATCCGGCCGACATCGACGCGCTGCTCGCCCGCCACGCCCCGGTCGCGCGTCACCTCCAGCGCCTGCTCGACCTGCTCAAGCCGCAGGACCGCACCCGGCTGCGCCATCAGGAGGAGGGCAGCGAACTCGACCTCGACGCCGCCCTGCGCGCGCTGACCGACTGGCGCGCCGGTGCCGAGCCCGACTCGCGGTTCCAGATGAGCACCCGCACCGACGGGCGCGACATCGCGGTGCTGTTGCTGATCGACCTGTCGGCGTCGGTCAACGATGCGGTGCCGGGCAGCGACGAAACGGTGCTGTCGCTCAGCCGCGCCGCGGTGGCGCTGCTGGCCGGCGCGATCGCAGCGCTGGGCGATCAGCTCGCGATCGCGGGTTTCCACTCCAACACCCGCCACGAAGTGCGTTACCTGCACATCAAGGGTTTTGCCGAGCCGTGGTCGGATGCACCCAAGGCCCGCCTCGCCGGTGCCGAGGGCGCCTATTCCACCCGCATGGGCGCGGCGCTGCGCCACGCCGGCCACCTGCTGTCGGGCCGTCAGGCACACAAGCGCCTGCTGCTGGTGCTGACCGACGGCCAGCCCGCCGACATCGATGTCAACGACCCGCAGCACCTGATCGCCGACGCCGCCCAGGCGGTGCGCGAGCTCGATCGCGACGGCGTCTACGCCCACTGCATCAGCCTCGACCCGAAGGCCGACACCTACGTCGGGCGCATCTTCGGCCGCCGCTTCACGGTGATCGACCGGGTCGAACAACTGCCGCGGCGCTTGCCGGAGGTGTTTCTGGGGCTCACCCGTTGATCGACTGAAGGTGCGCTGAGGCTGCGCCCGCCGGCGATCCTGATGACTTGCTGATGCCCGCGCTGCTAAGGTCTGGCGTCATGAAGCAGACCTTGTCGATCGATGGCAGTGCCGCACGGCTCGACCGGGTCGGATCACCGTGGCTGGCTGCGGGTGTCTGGGCGTCCGGCTGGGTGGCCATGCTGGCGCTGGACGGCCACGTCGACCTCGCCAACCTCGCGATGGTGCTGGTGCTGGCCTCGGCGCTGGCCTCGTTGTGGCTGCGAGCGTCGGTGGCGGTGCTGGCCGGCGCGGCGGCGGTGCTGGCCTTCAACTTCGCCTTCGTGCCCCCGCGTGGCCAGTTCACGGTCGACCTGCATCAGCACGCCTTGCTGCTGCTGGCGATGCTGCTGGTCAACTGGATCGTCGCGGCGCTGATGGTGGCGCTGCGCCAGCAGGCCCGCCACGCGGGCGAACAGGCCGCGCGCGCCGAACAGCTGCGCCGCCTGGGCGAAACCTTGCGCGACGCGGTCGATCCGCTGGCCCACGTCAGCGCGTTGGGCGAGGCGATCCAGGCCACCGCCCACCGACCGGCCGCGCTGATGGTGCTGAAGGCGCGCGGCACTGCCAACGCCGGCCTAAGCCCGGTCGATCCGAGCCAGCCGCAGCCGGACGTGCTGCGCTACGGCCGCGTCGACGCCGATCAGCAGGCCGGCCTCTGGCACTGCCAGCGCCAGGGCCGGGCGATGGGGCCGGGCACCGGGCTTTTCGAGGATCAGCCCGACTGGTACCTGCCGCTGCGCGGGCGCGGCATCACGCTGGGCGCGGCGGTGCTGCGCGGCGATGACGTCGACGCGCCCGTCGACGCCGACCTGCACGCCCACCTCCAGGCCCTGTGCGACCAGATGGGCCTGGCGCTGCAGCGTGCGCTGGCCGAGCGCGAGGAGCGCGACGCGCTGGCGCAGGCGCAGACCCAGGCGGTGCGCAACGCGCTGCTGGCGGCGATCTCGCACGACTACCGCACGCCGCTGGCCACCATCATGAGCGCCGCCTCGTCGCTCGACGAGCAGGCCGACCGGCTCGCGCCCGCGCAGCGCCAGCGGCTGGCGCACAGCATCGTCGACGAGGTGACGCGCCTGAGCCGCCTGACCGACAACACGCTGCAGCTCGCGCGGCTCGACGCGCCGGGCGTGACCCTGCGCTGCGACTGGGAGTCGGCCGAGGAGATCGTCGGCGCCGTGCTGCGCCACGCCCGCCAGCGCGACCCCGCCCGGCGCGTGCGCGCCCGGCTCGAACCCGGCCTGCCGCTGCTGTGGTGCGACGCCATCCTGATCGCGCAGATGCTCGACAACCTGATCGACAACGCCCTCAAGTACAGCCCGGCCGAGGCGCCGGTGGAGCTGCTGGTGCAGCGCCGGGTCGAACACGTGGTGCTGGCGGTGCGCGACCGCGGGCCCGGCATCGCGCCGGCCTGGCGCAGCCGGGTGTTCGACGTCTTTCACCGTGGCGCCGAGCCGATGGATGGCGCCGCCTCGCGCAGCCCGGACATGGCCGCCACCGATTCGAATCCGGCCCGCGCCCGGCCCGGCGCCGGCGTCGGCCTGGCGGTCTGCCGCGCGATCGCCCGCGCCCACGGCGGCGAGCTGCGCCTGCGCGCGCGCGGCCACGGCGGCTGCAGCTTCGAGTGCGAGCTGCCGCTGCGCACCCCGCCGCCGCCCGCCGAGGAGCCGTCGTCGTGACGCTGCGCGTGCTGCTGGTCGAGGACGACCGCGAGCTGCGCACCACGCTGCGCGACGCGCTCACGGTCGAGGGTTACCAGGTGCTGACCGCCGCCAGCCTGTCCGAGGGGCTGGCGCTGGTCGGCCACGCCGGCAGGCCGGGGCGGCTGGCCGACGAGCCGGGCATCGACCTGATCGTGCTCGACCTCGGCCTGCCCGACGGCGACGGCGAGACCCTGCTCGTCAACCTGCGACGCCGCCAGGCGCTGCCGGTGCTGGTGATCTCGGCGCGCCAGGCCGAGGGCCAGAAGATCCGCCTGCTCGACGCCGGCGCCGACGACTACCTCGTCAAGCCCTTCAGCGTCGGCGAGCTGCTGGCGCGGCTGCGGGTGGCGCTGCGCCACCGCGGCACCACGGTGCGGGCGGCGCTCACGCACTACCGGGGCGAGGGCGTGGAGATCGATCTGGTCCGGCAGACGGTGCAGCGCGACGGCCAGCCGGTGCACCTGACGCCCACCGAGTTCAAGCTGCTCGCCCGGCTGGTGCGCAGCGCCGGCCAGGTGGTGACGCACCGCCAGCTGCTGGCCGACGTGTGGGGGGCCGAGTACGTGTCCCACACGCATTACCTGCGGCTCTACATGGCGCAGCTGCGCGCCAAGCTGGAGCCCGAACCGGCCGAGCCGCGCCTGATGCTGACAGAACCGGGCGTGGGTTACCGGCTGGTCGAGCCGGCGCAGGAATCGCAGTAGCCGCGCCGTCGGCTGGCGCGTCCTTATGCGTTCCTGATGGGCTGGCGGGCAGTCTGGCGGCCAGATCCACTGCCGCAAGCCGTCCGCATGAACGCCCCCACCAACGCCCACGCAACGGCCATCGAGCCGTCCGCCGACCCCGCCGAGCCGGCCGAGCCTTCGCCGGAGCACGCGCACCGCCGCCAGGGCTGGGCGGCGCTGACGCTGGCGGCGCTGGGTGTCGTCTACGGCGACATCGGCACCAGCCCGCTCTACACCGTCAAGGAGATCTTCTCGCCCCACAACGGCGTGGCGCTGACCCACGCCAACCTGATCGGTGCGGTGTCGTGCATCTTCTGGGCCCTGATGCTGGTGGTCACGTTCAAGTACGTGCTGCTGGTGCTGCGCGCCGACAACCGAGGCGAAGGTGGCGTGCTGGCGCTCACCGCGCTGGCGGCGCACGCGGTGGCGTCGCGGCCGCGGCTGCGCCATGCGCTGCTGCTGCTGGGCGTGTTCGGCGCCACGCTGTTCTACGGCGACAGCGTCATCACGCCGGCGATCTCGGTGCTCGGCGCGATGGAGGGGCTGGAGATCGCCACCCCCGCGCTGAAACCCTACGTGGTGCCGGCGACGATGGCGATCCTGCTCGGCCTGTTCCTCGTGCAGCGCCACGGCACGGCCGCGGTCGGGCGCGCCTTCGGGCCGATCATCGTGCTGTGGTTCGGCACGCTCGCCGTCACCGGCGTGGTGCACATCGCCGCGCAGCCGGCCATCCTGGCCGCGCTCAACCCGCTGCACGGCCTGCAGTTCCTGTGGGAGCGCGGGCCGCTGGTGCTGTTCGTGGTGGGTGCGATCGTGCTGGCGGTCACGGGCACCGAGGCGCTGTATGCCGACATGGGCCACTTCGGCCGCTTTCCGGTGCAGCTGGCCTGGAACGCGCTGGTGCTGCCGTCGCTCGCACTCAACTACATGGGCCAGGGCGCGCTGCTGATGGCCGACCCGTCGGCGATCGAGAACCCGTTCTACCGCCTGTTTCCGCCGGCGCTGATCTGGCCGGCGCTCGGCCTGGCGACGCTGGCGGCCATCATCGCCTCGCAGGCGGTGATCTCGGGCGCCTATTCGATGACGCGCCAGGCCATCCAGCTCGGTTTTTTGCCGCGCATGGCGGTGCGCCACACCTCCGCGCGCGAGCAGGGCCAGATCTACCTGCCGGCGGTCAACTGGGTGCTGCTGGCCGGCGTGATGGCGGTGGTGCTGCTGTTCCGCAGTTCGTCGGCGGTGGCCGGCGCCTACGGCATTGCGGTGACGCTGACGATGTTCATCACCACCGTGCTGACCTGGTTCGTGGTGCGCGAGGGCTGGAAGCTGCCGCTCGCGGTGGCGGCCGGCGCCACGGCGTTCTTCCTGGCGATCGATGCGCTGATGGTGGCGGGCTGCGCGGTCAAGATCGTCGACGGCGGCTGGTTCCCGCTCGGACTGGGTGCGGCGCTGTTCGCGCTGATGAGCACCTGGCAGCGCGGCCGCGCGCTGACGCTGGAGGCGATCCGCAGCGACGGCCTCGAACTGCAGCCGTTTGTCGACCAGCTCGAGCCGGGCGCGATGTCGCGCGCCGCGCGGGTGGCGGTCTATGCCGTGGCCGATCCGACCACCGTGCCGCAGGCGCTGCTGCACAACCTCAAGCACAACCAGGTGCTGCACAGCTGCAACGTGATCCTGACCGTGTGCTTCAAGGACACGCCGTGGGTCGGCATGGAAGAGCGCACCCGGGTCGAGCCGCTGGGGCACGGCTTCTGGCGCGTGACGCTGAACTTCGGTTTCATGAACACGCCCGACGTGCCCAAGGCGCTCAAGCTGTGCGAGTCGCAGGGCCTGCCGATCCCGCCGTTCGAGACCAGCTATTTCCTCAGCCGCGAAACCATCGTGCCGACCCGCGGCAGCGGCATGGCGCACTGGCGTGAGCGCCTCTATGCCGCGATGACGCGCAACGCCGGCAGCGCGGTCGCCTTCTTCCGGCTGCCCGACAACAGCGTGGTCGAGCTCGGAACGAGGGTGCAGATCTGAGTGTGCGGCGGCATGATCGG